>CADAVI010000012.1 GCA_902791295.1 uncultured Bacteroidales bacterium
CATCGTCATCACCGGCATCGCCAACGTGCTCTTCACCTTCATCGCCCTCTACACCATCGAGAAGTGGGGCCGCCGCACGCTGATGCTCATCGGCGCCGGGGGACTGGGGACCATCTACGCCATCCTGGGCTACGGATACCACCAGCACCTGACCGGCCCGCTGATGGTCGTGCCGGTCGTTGCCGCCATCTCCGTCTATGCCATGACGCTCGGCCCCGTCACCTGGACGCTCCTGGCCGAGATATTCCCCAACCGGGTGCGCGGCGTGGGTATGGCCGCCTGCACGTTTGCCCTGTGGACGGGCTGTTGCACGCTGACGTTCTCGTTCCCCCCGATGAACGCCTCGCTCGGGAGCGACGGTACGTTTTGGGTTTACGCCCTCATCTGCCTGGCGGCCTTTCTCTTCCTTTGGAAGAAGTGTCCCGAGACCAAGGGTAAGTCCCTGGAAGAGCTGGAAAAGGAACTGACCGACTGAGCATACCTTTACAGAATACAGTACGAAAAGCAACAAAACACATACAGCAATGACCAAAGCCTGGAGAGAGACCGTCACCATCCCGACCTACGAAGCCGGACGCGAAGAGAAGAACCCCATATTCCTCGAGAAGAGAGTCTATCAGGGCTCTTCCGGAGTGGTGTATCCCTACCCCGTCGTCGAGAGCATCGCCGATGAGAAGACCGACCGCGACTACAACGCCGTCTATCTGGAGAACGAATATCTGAAAATCATGATACTGCCCGAGCTGGGCGGACGCGTGCAGATGGCCTACGACAAGATACGCCAGCGCCACTTTGTCTATTACAACCACGTCGTCAAGCCGGCGCTGGTCGGCCTGACAGGTCCCTGGATCAGCGGCGGCATCGAGTTCAACTGGCCGCAACACCACCGCCCCTCCACCTATTTGCCCGTGGACTGCACCATCGAAGAAGGGCGCGACGGCAGCGTCACCGTCTGGTGCAACGAGCAGGAGCGCATGTTCCGCCAGAAGGGGCTTGTGGGCTTCACGCTGCGCCCCGGCTGCGCCTATCTCGAGATTCAGGGTCGGCTCTCCAACCGCACTCCGCTGCCCCAGACCTTCCTTTGGTGGGCCAATCCGGCCGTGGAGGTCAACGACGCCTATCAGAGCGTGTTCCCGCCCGACGTCAACGCCGTCTTCGACCACGGGAAGCGCGCCGTGAGCAGCTTCCCCGTCGCCACGGGCACCTACTATAAGATGGACTATTCGGCCGGCGTGGACATCAGCAACTACAGGAACATCAAGGTGCCCACCTCCTACATGGCCGTCAACTCCAAATACGACTTCGAGGGCGGCTACGAGAACGACACGCAGGCCGGTATGCTCCACGTGGCTTCCCACCACTTCTCACCCGGCAAGAAGCAATGGACCTGGGGCAACGGCGACTTCGGACGCGCCTGGGACCGCAACCTCACGGACGACATCAGCGCGGAAGAAGCCGCAAAACTGAACATCGGCCGCACGGGATTCCGCCCCTACATCGAACTCATGGCCGGCGTCTATACGGAAAATCAGCCCGACTTCACCTGGCTCATGCCCTACGAGGAGAAGCAGTTCACCCAATACTTCATGCCCTACCGCGAACTCGGCATCGTCAAGCAGGCCACCAAAGACTTCATCATGAACATCCGCGAGGACGGCCGCCTGCAGATTATGGCCACCTCGCGCAAGGAGGTTGTGATTCTGGTGACGGGCAGGGACGGCACGGAGTTTATGCGGCGCACGGCAACGCTGTCGCCGGAAGAAATCTTCGATGAATGCATAGATTTCGGCCGTTCCGCATTCGGCGACCTGCGCGTGAGCATCACGCCCGCCGGTGGCGGCACGGAGCTGCTCTCGTGGACGCCCGAGCCCGACGACGTGCGCCCCGTTCCCGACGCTGCCGAAGCCGCCCTGACGCCGGTGGAGTGCAAGAGCATCGACCAGCTCTATCTCACCGGGCTGCATCTGGAGCAATACCGCCACGCTACCTGGTCGGCACTCGACTACTACGAAGAAGCCCTGCGCCGCGACCCGATGGACGTACGCTGCAACACGCAGACGGGTCTGTGGTATCTGCGTCGCGGACGCTTCGACCGGGCCGAGGAGCATCTGCGCCGGGCGGTGCGCGTGTGGCAGAAGCGCAATCCCAATCCCTACGACGGGGAGGCTATCTTCTATCTGGCCCTCACGCTGAAGTTCCGGGGCCGTCTGCATGAGGCCTACGAACTGTTTTGGAAAGCCTCCTGGAACAAAGGCTGGGCCGACGCCGCCTATTTCGAAGCCGCCTCAATCAGCGCACACGACCGCCGCTGGGAGGATGCTTTGGAGGAAGTGGAGCGCGCCCTCATCAGCAACAGCCACAACCACAAGGCGCGGGCGCTGAAGGCCTGCATCCTGCGCCGGAGCGGACGCTGCGACGAAGCCCTCGCGTGGATCGGCGCCTCGCTCGGGATCGACCCCTTCAACTACGGATGCCTCTTCGAAAAAGCCCTCATCAGCGGTGAAAACGCCGATTTGGAGCACATCGACACCCTCATGCACGGCAACATCGAGAACCATCACGAGCTGGCCCTCGACTACGCCGCTGCGGGACAGTGGGAGGAGGCGCGCCGCATCCTCACACACGCTCTGGAGACCGTGAAGGGCGCCAATCCCATGACCTGCTACTATCTGGGATGGACGTATCTGCATCTGGGTGACGGGGAGCAGGCCCGCCGCTGCTGCCTGGAAGAGGTACGCAAGCGCCCCACCGACTGCTGCTTCCCCAACCGCCTGGAGGACATCCTCGCGCTGGAATCGGCGAAAACACTGAACATCGGGGAAGAAGCCGCACATCCCGAAGCGGCCCTCGCACCCTATCTCCTGGGCTGCCTCTACTACGACAAGCGCCAGTACGACGTTGCCGTCAGCAACTGGGAACGCTCCGCCGCACTCAATCCCGCCTTCCCCACCGTGTGGCGCAATCTCGCCCTCGCCCGCTTCAACAAGGAGGGGCGCAGAGAGGAAGCCGTGGAGTTGATGGAGCGCGCCTTCCGTCTGGACGAAAGCGACGCCCGCGTGCTGATGGAGCTCGACCAGTTGTATAAGGTGATGCAGCGCCCCCACGCCGAGCGCCTGGCCTTCCTGCAGAAATATCCCGAATCCATCGCACAACGCGACGACCTCGTGCTGGAGGAAATCACACTGCTCAACCAGGTGGGACGCCACCGCGAAGCGCTGGAGAAGCTCGACGCGCACCGCTTCCACCCCTGGGAAGGCGGCGAAGGCAAGGTGCCGGCGCAGTATCAGATCTGCCGCGTGGCGTTGGCCAAAGAGCTGCTGCAGCGGCCCGACGGCTGCGGGGAAGCCATTCGCCTGCTCAACGAGTGCCTGACATATCCCGCCCACTTGGGCGAAGGCAAACTCTGCGGCGCACAGGACAACGACTTCCACTATCTGCTCGCTCTGGCCCACGAACGGCTGGGGCAGACGGAGCAGGCACGCGATCATCTGCTGCTGGCCACTGAAGGCCCCACGGAACCCGCTGCCGCCCTGTACTACAACGATGCCAAGCCCGACAAGATTTTCTACGCCGCTCTGGCCTACAGGAAGCTGGGCGACGACGCCCGCGCCAACAGCCTCTGCTACAAGCTCGTCAACTACGGCCGGCAGCACCTCTTCGACCGCGTCACGATGGACTACTTCGCCGTGTCGCTGCCCGACCTGCTCATCTGGGACGGCGACCTGCAGGAGAAGAACACCGTCCACTGCAACCTGATGATGGCTTTGGGCTGTTTCGGGCTGGGAAAGACGGAGAAGGCCCGGGGCTTCCTCGCCGAAGTGGAGAAGCTCGACCGCAACCATCCCGTCCCGCCTGCATTGCACACATTGCTGCCTTTGCTCGCCGTCTGACAGCACATTATGGGATAAAATTACGGCTTGCGATAAAAAAGCGTAAAAATGTACCAGAAGTGTTTCGTACCTTTGCAGCGGATTTGCAAGTCAAAGGGTTCTCAGAGGGTTCTCAGACTGTCGTCAGAGGGTTGCCTTCATCTGCGATTCGGCCGCATTTGCTGAAGCAAAAGCACGCGGCGAGCCGCAGACATTACTCACGCTCGGCAGAGCACAAACAAGCTTGACTCTGCGCTCACCTCGGGCGGATGTTCAATGGAGAAAAAAACGCTGAATATTTGGCCGTTTGAAATAATTGTCGTATATTTGCGCCCGAATAATACAGAATACCATGAAGAAAACTCTCCTGATACTGATTGCAACTCTCGCCGCCCTGTGCGCCACGGCACAGCAGACGGTCAACGTGAAATGGTCGCTGAGCGACAAGGACAATCTCAACTCCGCAGAAGTCACCGGCGACGGAGCCTGGACGGGCTTCGTGACAGGAACCTTCGCCAAAGGACGCCAGATTCCGCAGACAGCCACCATGACCGGCTCCAACGCCGCAGAGGGCTACACCGCCGTCGCCTACGAGCCGCCCTTCACCGCGTTCACGCCGTCCACCCGAGTGACCGGCAGAACCACGGGACACTATATCCGGCTCTATGTGAAGCCCGAGACAGGACACACATTCTATCCCAAGCGCATCAGGCTGGACGCCGCCAAAGTGGGCACCGACGGCGGTAATTTCGATGTGTGCTACAGAGTGGGCAACAGCGGAGACGAACTGGTACTCGCCGCCGGCATCGCGCCGCTGCGTAACAAGATTGACGCCGGCAACGCCACCGGATTCAGCCACTACGAATACGACCTGACGGCCCTCGGCCTCATGCCCTCCGACCAAATCTTCAACCTCTACCTCTATATCTACAACCTCAACGGCACGGCGCAGAACACGGAGGAACAGGTGCTGGCCAAGTCGATGGCCTTCCGCAACGTGGTGATAGAAGGCTCAGTGGACGAAGTCGTTTATACGGCCGGCGACTTCATTAGGAGCATCGGTTGCTCGACGCTCGTCAACGCCGGAGAGGACGACGAGATGTGCCTCGACTACGACCTCACGGAACTGGTGAAAGACCTCAAAGACGGCGAAACCGTCCAATACACCAAGAGGCTCTACGCCCATCCCGACCGCTTCACCGTCAACACCGCGGAGGGCTGCACCTGCAACGTGAGCTACAGCGACCAAAAGGCCAAAGTGACCGTCTATGAGGGCGACGAGGAGAAGTTCTGCTTCTACGTGGCCTTCAACGTGCAGGAAGCACCCTACATCGTTAGGGGTAAGCCGCTCAACAGGGGCCTCATGGCCCTGAGCCTCAGCGGCGCCGGCATGGGCACGGGCAACCTCGTGTCGTGGCGCCACCGCGAGAGCGACGGCTACGGCGTGAAATACAAGCTCTACCGCGGCACCGCGGCCGGGCAGATCGTCGCCCTCAACAACGGCAAATACATCACCACCAAGACCAACTTCCGCGATGCGGCCGGCACAGCCTCGTCCTACTACAAGTTGGAGGTGTATAACCAATACGGCCAGCTCCTTGAGACGGAAGTCAGCCGCAAGACCTGGGACAACCAGACGATGACCATCAAGACCAACCGCCCGGACAACTCCGTCCACGGCGCTTCCTACACGCCCAACGACGCCTCTTTCTGCGACATGGACGGCGACGGGGAGTATGAAATCATCCTCAAATGGTCGCCCTCCGACGAAAAGGACGCCGCCTCCAGCGGCACCACCTCGGAGGCCATCTTCGACTGCTACAAGCTCGACGGCACACAGCTCTGGCGCATCCGCACGGGCAACAACTTCTTCACCAGCGCCCACACCATACAGTTCATCGCCTGGGACTTCAACGGCGACGGCTTCGGCGAATTCATGATGAAGACCGGCCCCGGCACCATCGACGGCGAAGGGAAATACGTCGTCATGGGCAACGACGACCCCAGGGCCAACTGGCTCAACAGCAGGGGCAAGCAGGTGGAAGGCCCGGAATACATCACCGTGTTCAACGGCACGACAGGCGCCGAAATCAGCACCATCCCCTACCACACCAAATACGGCGACGTGAGCACCGGCATCTGGGGCGACGAAAAGCAGAACCGCTCCGAACGCTATCTGGCCGCCATTGCCTGGCTCGACGGCCCCGACGCCAATCCCTCGCCCATTTTCGCCCGAGGCTACTACAGCGGCGCCTTCGTGGCCGCCTACGACTTCGACGGCACGACGCTCAAGCAGCGCTGGAAGAGCAGCAACACCGTCAAGAATCAGGGACTCTGGGGCGAAGGCTGCCACTGGATCTCCGTGGGCGACTGCGACGGCGACAGCCGCCAGGAAATCATCTACGGCTCGGGGGCGCTCGACCACGACGGCTCGCTGCTCTACCGCACGGGCCTCGGACACGGCGACGCGCTCCATCTGGGCGACTTCATCCCGGAAAGGGAGGGCATGGAGGTCTTCATGGTGCATGAAGAAAAGCCCTACGGCTACGACCTGCGCGACGCCAAGACCGGTGCCTTCATCCACCACGTGACGGCCGGAGGCGACACCGGACGCGGCCTGGCCGCCCACTTCGACTCATCGTCGCCCCACTCACAGTTTATCTACAGCGCCTCGGGCGGAATGTTCGACTGCCTGAGTGCAGCGGAAATCGCCTCCTCATGGGCCATCGGCAGCTCAGGCGCCGGCATCAACTGCCGCATCTACTGGGACGGCGACCTCTACGACGAATTCTTCGACAAGAGCATCATCGCCCATTGGAATCCGACAGGAAAATATTTTGACCGCTACAAGTTCAACAACGGCAACTACGTGTGGGGCAAGCTGAACAATTACTCGAAAAACAACCCCTGCGTGCTGGGCGACATCTTGGGCGATTGGCGTGAAGAAATCGTGACATGGAACGAGGGCGACTGCTCGCTCAACATCTGCGCCACGAGCTACGAATCCTCCTACCGCATCCCCCATCTGATGGACGACCTCAACTATCGCGCCCAGGTGATTGCGCAGAACGTCTGCTACAACCAGCCGCCCCACCTCTCGTTTGACCCCTCGGTGAAATACAAGGGCAATCCCAACGTGGCGCAGCAGGAAGACCTGCCCGACCCGATGGATGTGGATGAGATGAAAGCCGCCGCCCCCGAGGGCGAAAACCTCATCTACGACCTCGCGGGGCGTCGCCTCAGGAGCAAACCCTCCAAGGGCTTCTACATCCTCGGCGGCAAGACATATCTGGCGAAATAGCCACAAAAAAGCGGGTATTTTTTGGCCGTTCCGAAAAAAAAGCGTATCTTTGCGGCCTAGAACGCATAATACGCACGCGTAATGTACAAGAAATATCCGATTTTACTGCTCTGTCTGCTACTTTGCAGCGCCGTCGTCTGTGCACGGGAGAAGAGCAATCTGCACCAACGCGCAGAAGCCGAACAGGCCAACGGCAACACCGCCGGAGCCCGGACGCTGTATATCCGGGCCTTTGACGACTACGCCGCCAAGAAGCAGATTGAGCCGGCGGTGGAGTGCGGCGTGAAAGCCACTGCCCTCTATCAGAAAGAAAGCGCCTACCGGGAGGCCTTCGAATTTCTGCACAAAGTGGATCAGGCCATCAGCGCAGAGGAGGACCAAGCCGCACGCGCCGCGCTTCGCTACGAGGCCGCCAAGGGCCGCATGCAGCTCTACATGAGTCTGAAGAAGAAAGACCGCGCGGAGGACCAGCTCGCGAACATGGAGGAACTGGCCGCACAGTCCGGACGCGAGGCGCAGAAGAACGATGCGCTCTACAACCGCGCCGTCTTCCACTACACCTTCGGGCAGAACGCTCAGGGCAACGCCGTCTTCAAAGAACTGGCCGCCAGGCTGACCGCCCGAAAGGAATACGGTAAGGTGGACGATGTTTACCGGACTCTCATCGCCAACGGACGCCGCAGCGGCAATGCCCAGATTGTGGATCAGGCCTACACCGGCTACATCGCCTGGAAAGACTCTGTAGGCGCCATCAGGAGAGCAGACGAAATCGGGGCGCTCAAGCAGCAGATTGCCGACCAGAAAGCCTCCGTCGCGGAGAAAGACGACGCCCTGTCCGCCCGCCGGATGATGATTGTCGGCCTGTGCATCCTGGCGGCCGCACTGACTGCCCTGCTGGCTGTCGGCGCCGTCGTCCTGCTGCGCTTCGTCATCATCACACGGAAGCAGAAGAAGACCATCCGTCTGGCCGACGAGACCAACGCGCTCAAGGCCAGGTTCATCAGCAACATCTCCGGCCAGTTGGAGCCCACATTGCGCAAGATGGACGGCAAGCTGCAGGAAGTGAAAGCCATGCTGGCCTTCTGCGGGCACATCCAAACGCTCTCCGACCTCGAGAACTCCGATGAAGAGGTGGCTCTGGAAGACACCCAGATACTGCCCTTCTGCGAAGCTCTGGCGGAGGAGATCCGGGGGCTCGTCAAACCCGGCGTCACCCTGACGCTCGACGTGCCCAGGATGAATGCCGACATCAACCGCGAATACGTCAGCCACATCCTCCATCACCTCCTGGTCAACGCCGCGGAACACACACCCGCCGACGGCAAGATATGGCTCGACTTCAAGAAGCGCAGCCCGCACAAATACCAGTTCCTGGTGTCGAACACGGGCGAGCCCGTTCCCGAAGAGAAGCGCGAAGACGTCTTCAAGCCCTTCCTCGAGGTGCGCGACCTCACCAAGGGCGACGGCCTCGGGCTACCCATCTGCCGCCAGATGGCCGTCAGAATGAAGGGCGACCTCTGCATCGACCCCGAATTCGTCAAGGGCACCCGATTTGTATTGGACCTGTTTGTATAACCTCAGAAAATAATCACAAATATGAAACATCTCGAAAAAATATTTGCAACAAAGTTGCTGAAAGTGAAAGCCATCAAGCTGCAGCCCGCCAACCCCTTTACATGGGCCAGTGGCTGGAAGTCGCCCTTCTACTGCGACAACCGCAAGACGCTCTCCTACCCCGACCTGAGAAGCTTCGTCAAGTTGGAAATTGCCCGCATCATCATGGAGCAGTTCCCCGAAGCTGAAGCCATCGCCGGCGTGGCCACCGGCGCCATTCCCCAAGGCGCCCTCGTGGCCGATGTGCTCAACCTGCCCTTTGCCTACGTGCGCTCCAAACCCAAGGATCACGGCCTGGAGAACCTCATCGAAGGCGAGCTGAAGCCCGGCATGAAGGTGGTCGTTGTGGAGGACCTGATTTCCACCGGCGGCAGCAGCCTCAAGGCTGTGGAGTCCATCCGCAACAACGCCTGCGACGTCATCGGCATGGTGGCCAGCTACACCTACGGCTTCAAGGTGGCAGAAGACGCCTTCAAAGAGGCTCAGGTGAAACTGGTGACGCTGACCAACTACGAAGCAGTGGTGGAGCAGGCGCTGCAAAGCGGCTACATCAAGCAAAGCGATGTAGCCCTGCTCAACGAATGGCGCAAGGATCCCGCCCACTGGAACGGCTGATACCGCCTATAAGACAAGAGACAGACGATGGAAAAATACACAAGCAGCGTGCACACCGCCTACGCCCCGATAGAAAGGGTCTATGAGAAGCTGAGCGACCTCACCCATCTGCAAAGTATGCAGGAGCGGGTGGACGACCCCAATTTCATTCAGGAACTGAAAGCACGGGTACCGGCAGACAAGATGCCCGACGAGCAGAAGCTGGAGCAGATACGCAACGCCGTGCGTCAGATGACCTTCACGGCGGACAGCGTCACCATGCCGGCAGGCCCTCTGGGCACCGTGACGCTTCAGGTGGTGGAGCGCGAGGAGTTGAAACTCGTCAAACTGGCCGTCAACGGCGCGCCCGTAGAGACCTGCATCTGGATTCAGATGCTGCCTTCGGCTGCGGCGACAGCACTTCGCGTCACCGTGGGCGCCGAACTCAACTTCTTCATCCGCAAGATGGTGGAGTCGAAACTGAAGCCCGCACCCGACGCCATAGCACAGATGCTGTGCGCCATCCCTTACTGATTCGAAAGACAAATAAAAACAATGGCAAAACTCTGGGAAAAGAATTTTGAGGTCAATGCAGAGATTGACCGATACACCGTGGGACGCGACCGCGAGCTGGACCTCTATCTGGCACAGGACGACGTGCTCGGCAGCATGGCCCACATCACCATGCTGGAGAGCATCGGCCTGCTCAAAAAAGAAGAACTCGAGGTGCTGCTTGCGGAACTGAAAAAAATCTACCGCAGCGCATTGGACGGCAGTTTCACCATAGAGGACGGCGTGGAAGACGTGCACTCGCAGGTGGAGCTGCTGCTGACGCAGCGTCTGGGCGATGTGGGCAAGAAGATTCACAGCGGACGCAGCCGCAACGACCAGGTGCTGGTGGACCTGAAGCTGTTCACACGCCGCCAGTTGCGCCACATCGTGGAGGACGTGCACGCGCTCTTCACTGCATTGCAGGAGCAGAGCGAGCGCTACAAGGACGTGCTCATGCCGGGCTACACCCATCTGCAGGTGGCCATGCCCTCCAGCTTCGGCCTGTGGTTCGGCGCCTATGCCGAGAGCCTGGTGGACGACCTCGTCATGGTGGAAGCCGCCTACCGTCAGACCAACCGCAACCCGCTGGGCTCTGCCGCCGGCTACGGCAGCAGTTTCCCGCTCAACCGCACGATGACCACACGTCTGCTCGGCTTCGACTCAATGGACTACAACGTGGTTTACGCCCAGATGGGACGCGGCAAGACGGAGCGCAATGTGGCCTTCGCCCTGGCTTCCGTTGCCGGCACGGTGAGCAAACTGGCCTTTGACGCCTGCCTGTTCAACTCGCAGAACTTCGCCTTTGTGCGACTGCCGAAGGAGTGCACCACGGGGTCGAGCATCATGCCCCACAAGAAGAATCCCGACGTGTTCGAGCTGACGCGTGCCAAGTGCAACAAGCTTCAGGCGCTGCCGCAGCAAATCATGATGATAATGAACAACCTGCCTTCCGGCTATTTCCGCGACCTGCAAATCATCAAGGAAGTCTTTCTGCCCGCCTTTGGCGAATTGCGCGACGTGCTGGAGATGACCACCTATATCATCCGGAAGATGGAGGTCAACGAGCACATTCTGGAAGACCCGCGCTACGACCTCATGTTCAGCGTGGAAGAGGTGAACCGGCTGGCCGCAGACGGCATGCCTTTCCGCGACGCCTACAAGAAAGTGGGCCTGGACATCGAAGCCGGCAAGTTCACCCCCTGCAAAGAGGTGCACCACACCCACGAAGGCAGCATCGGCAATTTGTGCAATCAGGAAATCAAAGCCCTTATGGACCAAACGCTGGAGAAATTCCGTTTCGAACGCGTGGACGCCGCCGTAGAGGCACTGCTCTCATGAAAAAACTGATTATCATCTTACTCGCCGCCGTGTTTGCAGCTTGCGCCGGAGACGAAGACGTGCAAAGCAAATATTCCGGCTATACGGCGCGCTTCAACTATTCACCCGTGGCCACATGTCCGTCTCTGCAGCGGGCGTGCACCGGCATGGGAGAGTTTTGCATCATCGACCGCCCCGCAGATCCGCAACAGCGCATTCGTGTGAGGGACAACCACGGCAATGCTCCCGACTGGATAAACCCGACCGCACTGCAAAGCTACACCAGCATCGTTTTGGGTATCGGAGGCGCACTCATCATCGGACTCCCGAATCTTGCAGAAATGGGAGCCGACGTGCCCGCCGTTATCTGCTTCGACGGCATCTGCCCCAACTGCTACACCGACAACCATATCAACAAGCAGGTCAGCCTCAAGGACGGCCAGGCCACCTGTGCTGCCTGCAAGCGGATTTATGACCTCAACAGTCAGGGCATCGTGACTTCCGGGCAGGGCGGCCACACACTCTACCGGTATGCCGCAGGTTTCAACGGCACCGGCGTTTATGTCAGCAATAATTAAACCAACATGATCATACAAGAACAAATCAAGAATGCCGCCAAGGCTGCCGTGCAGGCTCTCTACAACATCGAGGCCACTGAGAAAATGGTACAACTTCAGGAGACGCGTCCCGAATTTGAGGGACAGCTGACCTTGGTGGTTTTCCCCTTCGTCAAAGCCGCACACAAGGCTCCCGAGCAAGTGGGAGAAGAAATCGGCTCCTGGCTCAGGGAAAACTGCGCCGCACTGGTGAGCGACTACAACGTGGTCAAGGGATTCCTCAACCTCTCCGTGGCGCCCGCCGCGTGGATTGCTTTTCTGGAGGATATCCGCAAGGACAGCAGCTACGGCTTCAAACCCGTCACCGACGACGCTCCCCTGGTGATGATTGAATACTCCTCGCCCAACACCAACAAGCCCCTGCACCTGGGGCACGTGCGCAACAACCTTCTGGGCTGGGCATTGGCACAGGTGATGACGGCTGCCGGACGCCGTGTGGTTAAAACCAACATCGTGAATGACCGCGGCATCCACATCTGCAAATCCATGCTGGCCTGGCTCAAGTGGGGCAACGGCGAAACACCCGAGAGCTCCGGCAAGAAGGGCGACCACCTCATCGGAGACTACTATGTGGCCTTCGACAAGCACTACCGCGAAGAGGTGAAGCAACTCATGAGCCAAGGCATGGACGAAGACACTGCCAAGCAGGAGGCGCCCCTCATCAAAGAGGCCCACGAGATGCTGGTGAAATGGGAACAGAACGACCCCGAGGTGCGGGCTCTCTGGAAAAAGATGAACGAATGGGTGTATGCCGGTTTCGACGAGACCTACAAAGCTTTGGGCGTCTCTTTCGATAAGATTTACTACGAAAGTCAGACCTACCTCGAAGGCAAAGAGAAAGTGGAAGAAGGACTGGCCAAAGGGATTTTCTATCGCAGGGATGACGGCTCCGTATGGGCCGACCTCACGAAAGAGGGTCTGGACGAGAAGTTGCTGCTCCGCGCCGACGGCACCTCCGTGTATATGACGCAGGACATCGGCACCGCCAAACTGCGTTTCCAGGACTACCCCATCGACCAGATGATTTATGTGGTGGGCAACGAGCAGAACTACCACTTCCAGGTGCTCAGCATCCTGCTGGACAAACTCGGATTCAAATGGGGCAAGGACTTGGTGCACTTCTCCTACGGCATGGTCGAACTGCCCAACGGCAAGATGAAGTCCCGCGAAGGCACCGTGGTGGATGCCGACGACCTGATTGAAGCCATGATTAAAGGCGCCAGGGAAATGTCGGCCGACAAGGTGAACCGACTGGAAGGTCTCACCGAGGAGGAAGCTCAGGAGATTGCCCGCATCGTCGGACTCGGTGCGCTGAAATACTTCATCTTGAAGGTGGACGCACGCAAGAACATGCTCTTCAACCCCGAAGAAAGCATCGACTTCAACGGCAACACCGGCCCGTTCATACAATACACCTACGCCCGCATCCGCTCCATCATGCGCAAAGCCGAAGCCGTGGACACTTCCCTCCTTGCGCAGGCCACGCTCTCGACCAAAGAGACCGACCTGATTCAGCACCTGGGCAATCTGCCTGCCGCGATTGAACAGGCTGCCGACGACTACAATCCCTCGTGCATTGCCACCTACTGCTACGAGCTGGCCAAGGAGTTCAACCAGTTCTACCACGACTACAGCATCCTGCACGAAGAAAATGCCGCCAACAGAGCCCTGCGCATCGAACTCTCCAAGGCCGTTGCGCAAAACCTCAAAAACGGCATGTCGCTGCTCGGCATCGAGATGCCCGAAAGAATGTAAACCGATAAAAGAACATCGAGATGAGCCCGTCGGACATCAAAGAAGCCCTCTGCGTTGACGCTGCCTGCAGCGGCAATCCCGGAAAAATGGAATACCGGGGTGTGCACCTGCCTTCAGGGCGCATTGTGTTCCATTTCGGACCCATCAAAGGAACAAACAATATCGGAGAATTCCTGGCTATCGTACACGCCCTGGCGCTGCTGCAGCAAAAAGGACTGAAGATGCCCGTTTATTCCGACTCCGTGAGCGGTATGGCATGGGTGCGCAACCGCAAGGCGAAAACCACGCTGGAGCGCACGGAAGAAACGGCGCAGGCCCTGGATATGGTGGCCCGCGCAGAAGCCTGGTTGAGAGGACACCCGCAAACCAATCAAGTGCTGAAATGGCCCACGGAGGAATGGGGCGAAATCCCCGCAGACTTTGGTAGAAAATGAGACGAGCCGCCTATCTTATCACACTCTTCTGCTACCTGATGACGGCTGCCCTCGTCGGACGGCTGGCTTTCCTTTATTACAACAGGGGGCTGGCTTTCTTCACCGTCAAAGATGTCATCAAGACAGAACTGCTCGGACTGCCGATGGACGCGACAGTGGCCTCTTCCGTCATCCTTGTGCCTGTGGTGCTGACCCTCTTGTCCCTCCTGTGGCCGCGACTGGCCCTGCGCCGCATCTTGGGGCCGTATCTCTGGGCGGCGGTCTTCCTCGCCACGTGCATCACCTGCGCCGATTTCATCATGTACGAGCACTGGAAGTTCAAGTTGGACGCCTCCATCTTTGCCTACATGAGCGAACCCGGAGAGATGTCGTCCAGCGAGCCGATGAGTTATTTGGTGTCCCGCATCGGACTGTCCGTCCTGGCGGCATGCCTGGCCGGCGTCGCTGCCATATTCCTGACGCCGAAATCCTTTACTGCCGCAAAGAAGAAAGCCGCAGGAAAGAAAAGCGCATCGTCAAGGGAACGCAAGTGGCCCGTCGTCATCGTTTCCGCTCTCTGTATTCTGCCAATGATTTTCGGTCTGACCGGCATTATCGGTGAGGGACTGGCGTTCCGCAAGCTACAGATTGCCAACAAAAACTTCTCGGTGCACTACAACATCTTCCTTTCGCATGCTGCCGTGAACCCCGTGCTCCACATGGCACACTCCATGCGGCTCTACCGACAGCCTGCCTCCGAACAGTTCCGCCTGATGGAGAAGAAAGAGGCTCAAGCCGTCTGTGCCTCGCTATTCCCCGTTGAGACCGAAGATCTCACCGACACGCTTTTCACCACCACCCGCCCCAACATCCTCACGCTTCAGATAGAAAGCATGGGCGCCGTCTTCGTGGAGGCGCTCGGAGGCGACCGGTCCAAGGCCACGGGAAAGATGTCGGGAGAGTCGGAAACCGTCACGCCGGAAGTCTGCCGGTGGATGACCCGAGGGCTTAATTTCACGAAGGCCTACGCCACCTCCTTCCGCACCGACCGGGGCACGGTGAGCGTCGTGTCCGGACAACTCTCGTTCCCCACAGTGAGCCTGATGATGGAGGATTCCGTACTCACCATGATGGAGCAGGGACAAGGGCTCCCGTCGCTGCCCAACACGCTGATAAAAGCCGGCTACACCACCTGCTACCTCTACGGCGGCAATCCCGACTTCATGAACAAGGGCCGCTACCTCTCCGCTGCCGGCTACCAGAAGATTCTCGGCATTGAAGACATCAACGTCAAAGAAGAAGAGCGCGACGGATGGGGCGCCAACGACAGCATTGCCTTCGAGCGCCTTTATACCTACGTTACGGAGAAAAAATCCAAAGAGCAACACCCCTGGTATGTCGGCTTCCAAACAATGTCGTCCCACGAACCCTGGGATGTGCCCTATTCGCGTCTGTGGGAACAGATACCCAATGCCTTTGCCTACACCGACCGTTGTTTGGGACAATTTCTGAATCGCCTGAACCAAACCCCCGCATGGGACAATTTGATTGTTGTCATATTTGCCGACCACGGATATCCTTACCACCAGTTCTATGACAATCCGGAATTCTTCCATATTCCCCTGTTCATCGTGGGCGGTGCTCTGAAAAGGACCGGCAACATTGACACGCTCATCTCACAGAGCGACATCGCCGCCACCCTGCTCGCACAGATGAACATGTCCCACCGCCATTTCCCGTGGTCCCGGAACATATTTTCCACGAACTACACCCACCCGTTTATCTACGCCAGTTATCCATCCGGCGTAGTGCTAAAAGATAACAGCGGCTTCTCCATGTATGACCTCCAAAGCGGCACGTTCACATCCAAACCCGATGCCCGGAGGGAAAAACAGCTGAAAGCCGTCCTACAAGAAAGTTACGAAAACCTATGAATGAAAAAGTAGCAGCAACACTGAAGTCTTCAGAAACTGAAGACTGGCTCGATTACCATTTTGTCCGTCCTCTGAGTTACTATTGGGCCGTATTCTTCGCCCGCTTGGACGTCCATCCCAACACCGTGACCATCATGTCGTATTTCATCGGCGTGAGCAGCGCATGGTTCTTTGCCGCAGGCAGTTTTTACTACGAGGGCACGCATGGCCTGATGATGAACATCGTGGCCCTTCTGCTGCTTTTTTGGGCAGACATCTTCGACTGCACCGACGGACAACTGGCCCGCATGACGGGCAAGAAGAGCCAACTGGGGCGCATCCTCGACGGCGCCGCCGGCTTTGTGTGGTTCATCCCCATCTATCTGGCTTTGGTCTATCGGTTCTACTGCCACCACAGCCTGGAGTTCGGCTGGTTGGGCATCAATGAGACGGAGCAGAACGTATGGATTGCCACTTTCGTAGCTTTCGTCCTCTCACTTATTTCCGGCTTCGACGGCATCGGAGCACAGCAGCGCATGGCCGACTACTACATCCAGATTCATCTCCATTTCCTCAAAGGGAAAAAAGGCAGCGAGTTGGACAACTCCGCCCAGCAGCAGAAGCTCTACGACGAGACACCCTGGGAGGGCAACTTCCTGTGGAAGACCTTTCTCCGCAGCTACGTGGACTATACGAAGAAACAGGAAGCCCGCACGCCCCAGTTCCAACGCCTGATGAAAGTCATTGCCGAGCGCTACGGCGATGAAATCCCCGAGAATGTCCGTAGCGAAGTGCACCGCCGCTCTCTGGAGATTATTCCCCTCAACGGCATGCTGACGTTCAACTTCCGCACGGCCATGTTTGCCGTCTTCTGCCTGCTGGACATCCCCGTGCTCTACTTCATCTTTGAAGGTTTCGGCATGCGCCTGTTCACAAGTTATATCGTCTGGCGTCACGAACGCTTCTGCCGTGAAATTGCCGACAGGGTTGTTAACCACGAACTCTAAGCCTATGACCTGGACCAAACAACGTCTCAACAACCTGTTCTTCCTCCTCGGCCTGGCTGCCGTGGTGGTGATGCTCTTCACCTTCGATGTCAGTTTTGTCGAACTCTGGCACCACCTCTGCCGTGCCGGCTACTGGCTCATCCCCATCATCGGTATCTGGGTCGTGGTCTACGGCATCAACGCTCTCTCCTGGCAAGCCATCATACACGGCAACGCCGACCCCGACGAGAGGCCATCCTTTTGGCGCATCTACCGCCTGACCATCACGGGCTACGCGCTTAACTACGCCACGCCTGTCGGAGGACTGGGAGGCGAACCCTACCGCATCATGGAACTCTCGCGCGACATGACCAAGCAGCACGCCACCTCTTCGGTTATTCTGTATGCCATGATGCACATCTTTGCCCATTTTTGGTTCTGGTTCACTTCGGTCTTCCTTTACCTGGGTCTTGTGCTTGCGGGCGATCTGCCGCTTACGCCGGCGATGGGTGTTGCCCTGGGAATGATTATTGTCTTTTGCCTCGTGGCGTTTTACCTGTTCTCCCGGGGCTATCGCAACGGACTGGTCGTGAAAATGATTCGCTGGGTGGGCATGATTCCCGGACTGAAGGACTGGAGCACACGCTTCACCGAAGCCCACCGCGAAGCCCTCGAAAACGTGGACCGGCAAATCGGAGCGCTCCACCGCCAGGACAAGCGCGCCTTTTACTCCGCGCTGTTGCTGGAATATCTCTCCCGCATCGTGCAGTCCATGGAAGTGCTCTTCATGCTCCTGCTCTTCGGCATCGACTGCGGCGGCGGCTTTGAGGGCATCCTGCTCACGGCACTTCACTCCATACTCATCGTGGCGTTGACCACCCTACTAGCCAATCTGATTGGCTTCCTGCCCATGCAGCTCGGTGTCCAGGAAGGCGGATTTGTCATCTCTATCGCCGCCCTCGGACTTTCCGCCGCATTGGGCATCTTCGTCAGCCTCATCTGCCGCGTGAGGGAAATCATTTGGATATTTATCGGCATCGCCCTGATGAAGTTGCCGGAAAAACAAGATTAAACAACATTACAAAATAAGAACACTATGAACTATCTTGACAGAAACGAGTTCAACTTCGAGCCCAGTCAGAAAGTACTGGACGCAGTGAAAAACTTCGACCCGAAGGATCTTTGCTTCTACACCCGCATCTACGACCAGGGGAAGAAGAGTGTCATCAGCGTACGCGTGAGCGAAATCTACGGTGTCCCTGAGGAGCAGGTACTGCTGGCCTACGGCGGCGAAGAGATTTTGAAGAACGCCATCCACTATTTCCTCATGAAGGGAGACAACAAGAAGATACTTATCCCCGAGTTCTCCTGGTGGTACTACAACCGCGTGGCATCCGAGTGCGGCGGCACCTTCGAGATGTATCCCCTCTACGAGAAGGAAGACACCTTCGCCTACAACGTGGACGAGGTGATTGAATACACCAACCGCATCCACCCCCGCATGCTGCTCCTGGCGTCTCCCAACAACCCTACGGGCAACAGCCTCACTTCTGAGGAGATCGGCCGCATCATGGAGAACATTCCTTCGGACACGATGGTGCTGGTGGATGAGGCTTATGCCAGCTTCATCACCTCGGACGTGGACTACATCGCTCCTCTGGTCAACAAGTATGCCAACCTCATCATTTCGCGCACACTGTCCAAGTTCTACGGCCTGCCCGGCCTGCGATGCGGCTTCGGCTTCATCGGTAAGGGTCACGACCAGTTCCTGAGCTACTCCAACAAATATCTCGGCTTCAACCGCTTCGCCGAAGCTGTGGCTTTGGCCGCTCTCGACAGCGACGAGCACTACCGTAAGGTAGCCGACGAGATGGAGTGGGACCGTCAGCTCTTCAAGAAGGAACTGGGCGACAAGCCCGGCTTCAAAGTGTACAAGAGCGTGGCCAACTTCATCCTCATCAAATACCCCACCGCCATCAAGGAGCGCCTGCAGAAAGCACTTGCCGACCAGGACTACAAGATTAAGTTCATGGGCGACAAGGGGCTTGAGGATTGCCTGCGCATCACGCTCGGCCGCCGCGAGCAGATTCAGGTTGTTGTGGACACCATCAAGGCGTGCCTCGCTTAATCTCTGACACACATGTCCGCTAAAGCCATCATACTCGCCGCCGGCACCGCATCGCGCCTGCGCCCCCTCACCTCCGACAGGCCCAAGTGCCTGCTGAAGATTGGGGAGCGCACGCTCTTGGAGCGCAGCATGGATGCCCTCATTGCTGCCGGCGTATCGGAGTTTTGTATCGTCACCGGCTACCTCCACGGCATGATTGAGGACTTCGTCTCCAAGCATTATCCCGGCCTCAAGGTGACCTTCATCCACAACGAGGTGTACGACTCGACCAACAACATCTACTCGCTCTATCTGGCCCGCCCCGTGGCCGAAGGCAGCGAAGTGTTGCTGCTCGACAGCGATCTCGTTTACGACCCCGAGATAGCACGCCGCGTGGTCTCCGCCCCGGACGACAACGTGCTTACCCTCATCCGTCACGACCTGGGCGAAGAAGAGATGAAGGTGGTGACCGACGCCCGGGGACAAATCACGGAAATCAGCAAGACCTGCTCCCCCGCCCTGGCCGCCGGCGAAAGCCTCGGCATCGAAAAGATGGGGCCCGCCTACACGCGTGCATTATACAAGGAATTAGACGTTATGATGAATGTGGAGCATCTTGAGAACAAGTTCTATGAACTGGCTTTCGAGCGACTGATTCCCCAGGGCCACTCCTTCCGCATCCTGGATGTCACGGAGCTCTTCTCCTGCGAACTCGACACGGTGGAGGACTTCGAAAACGCCAAGAGCCTCATCCCCGAGTCGCTCTATTGAGTTTTCTGCCTCCCGTCATCTTATAAAAATAGCAGGGGCGCCCGTGATAAGGCGCCCCTGCTATTCTTTTCGATTGTCCGAGGGTTACACCAGGAAAGTGGCTACAAGTGCCAGAATGGCGTAGAACTCAGGCAAAGCGGCATAAATCATCGTCTGCGTCTGCACGTCGTAGCCCTGAGCCATGCCCTGAATGCCGGAAGCGCAAATCTTGCCCTGGCGGATGCCGGAGAGCAGACAGGCCAGCCCCACACCGATGCCGATGCCGAAGAGCAACAGACCATCCTGAGCCACATCGCGCCCCGACATCATCATAAAGGCGATGAAGCCGTAGAGACCCTGCGTGGCAGGCAGTGCGCAGAGCACCATATAGCCGGAAGCCTTGGAGGGGTCCTTCTTGAGTGCGCCTTCAGCAGCCTGACCGGCGATGGTGGTTCCGTAGCTGCTGCCAATACCGGCCAAGCCCAACATGAGGCCAAGACCGAGATAACCGAGTAACTGTTCCATAGTTTTTGTTTTTTTGATATTATTAATTGTTATTGATTTAATAATTATGCATTACACACTCTGAATTATGCATTACTTCAGCGGTTCATAGCCCGTGCCGCGCCCTTCGTATCCGGAGTTCTTGAAATACTCCACGAAGTTCAGACGCAGAGGATGCACGAAGGCCGAAATGGCCGAGAGCAGCAGGTTGAGCAGATGGCCGATGAAATACACCGGAACTGCAAAACCTATAAAGGCACTTCCGTTAGCAGCAATCATGTCGCCGATGGTGTTGAAGGCGCCGCCCAATGCACCGCCGGCCAGACAGAGGGCGTACAGACGCACGTAGGAGAGCACGTCACCCAGAAGGCCGGAAGCCATATTGTAGGTGTCGTAAAGTCCGGCCAGGGGATTGATAATCAGGCCCTGGATGAAGGACGACTTCAGACGCGCCACATTGTTGAGCAGATAGATGCCAACGGCACTTACGGCGCCGATGACGATGATGACATTGCGCGTGGTCTCAAACGAGAGCGAACCCACCATATAGAGCACGCCCACGATGATGCCGCCGATGAGCAACAGGTTCCAGGCCCAGGTGCTGAGCGTGGCAGACAGCCCTTCCTTCTTGGTATAGAGGATGGCTTTCACCATCATGGCGATGCACAGATGCACCACACCGATGATGATGGCCGACGCCATCTGGAAGGAATAGGTCGTGCCGGGGAAGTCGCCGCCCACTACTTCATAGTAATGATGCAGGGGCGTGCCCGCAGGCACGTAATCTATCAGCGACAGACCGAAGAAAGTGCCCAAAGCCAATCCCACCAATATTGTCGCCACACCGAGGGCAAAGACCATATCGCCGCATCCGTGGAGCATTTCTCCCACGATAGGGGTCTTGCGCGCCTTGCCCGCCATTTCCAGCAGGCCGTAGAGGGCGATGATGATGCCGTAGCCGGCATCGCCCATACAGATGGCGAAGAAGAGCGTGAAGAAGGGCGCCACAATCGGGGTGGGGTCCCACTCGTTGTAGCTCGGAAAACCGTACATCCTGGTCAGACGCTCGAACATACGGTTGAAGCGGTTGTTGCGCAGCTTGATGGGCACGTCGTCCGTGGCCACCGGATCGCGCATCTCGTAGTAAGCCTGCTCCTTAGAGAGAAAGCTGGAGATGGCCTGCTCTTCCCGCACGGGGAACCATCCTTCCATCACCACCACATAATCGCCGGCAGCTCTCTGTGTCTTCAGCGTGGCTTCTTCACGGGCAATCGCACTGTCGATTTCCTGCTGCAGGGCGATGATGTCGCCGATATTGTCCTCGGCCGTCTTCTGCAGTTCAAACTCCAGATTCTCCTTCTGCGCCTTGAGTTCTGTGATTTCGCGCTCCACGTCTTCCAACGGTCTTTCGGGCAACTTGAGCGACTGTGCGGGAATCGTCTCTTTCTCCTGTCCTTCGATGTCGAAAGTGAGGAAATAGACGAACTTCCTGTCGCGGTTCACCTCCAGCCCGGCGTAGTCGGGAAATTTCTCCGCAAAGCGCTGCACGGAGGCGATACGATAGCGCTCCTGCACCCCGGCCTCGTGAAGCTTGTCGAGCAGCGCACGGTCGATGACGCCCCACGGGCGCAACACCTTGGCGTCGTTCTCCAGCGAGAGGATGCGCGGCGAAAGCGCCGCCAGCGTCGTCTGTATCTCCTGAACCCGCCGCACCAGTTTCATGGCCTGTGAGGCTTCGATGCTCTCGCTCACTCCGGCACTGCCCGCCGCCACCTCGTCCAGGAACACTCCCGAGAGAGCCTGCAGGCGGCTCAACACCTCCGTCACATCAGCCTTCTGCCGGCGCAGAGTGCGCAAGGCCTCCGGCTCGGCCAGCGTCTGGTCGCCGGACTTCTGGATGTGCATCACGCCCAGGGCCTGAAGATCGCGAAGGAAGCGGTCGTATTCCTTGTGATAGACAAGGAACGTGAGTTTTCTCATTTTCTCAATCATACGGCTTCCTCCATTTCTTTTGCCGCAGCACGTTTCTGCTGCAGCGACTTCAATATCTTCTGCGACGACTTGGAGAGATTCTCCTCATCCTCCATGAAACGCTTGATTTTGCGCACGGCTTCCTGGAATCCAGGTATCTGCACCTTCTCGAAGAGGTTCACCTTCTGCGTGGTCTTCTTACGGGCGTGGTCGAGCAGCGTCAGCTTAGCCAGCACGAATTCCCGCTCCACCGCCGTCTTGGCGAGCCCCTCAAGCAGCTTGATGCCGTCGAAGTACCATTTGGGAGCGGAAAACAGGCCGAAAGGCTTCACCTCCAGCCGTATGGCCGAGAGGACAGGCACGCGCACGCCTGCTATCTTCTTGACATCGAGCTCCACATCCTTGAGCGAGACCAGCGAGGCATCGAATTCGCCCCACAGGGCATACATCGACTCGTAGCCGGCAATCTGCTCCTGAAGTTTGCGCTCCAGGGCTTCGGCTTCCTCCTTGCATTTCTTCACCTCAAGGCGCAGCGCCGTCTCCTTGCTCTTGATAATGGGCAGGGTGCGCTGTCGCATCTTGAGGTTTTTCTCAAGCTGTTGGAGCGACGTCTTGTTATACTGAAACTTTATCATAATGCATTGTGCATTGTCCAATAGATGTCGGTGAATTCCTTCTTGATGTTGACTTCCTCCAATTTGAAGTATTTGCGGAAGAGGCCCCAGGTCACGTCGAGCATCTCCTCGGTGTTGAGGTTGACGTCGATGGCCAGCAGCTTGTCGGCATACTCCTTGGCGAAGTCCAGACAGCGGTTGTCGTAGTCCGTCAGGTCGAAGCCGTTCTCCAGCTTTGTCTTGGCGTTGGCGGCGTCGGCATACAGTCGGATGGCGGCGTTCATCACCTGCGAGTGGTCCTTGCGGGTCTTCTTTCCGGCCACCAGCTGCTTCAGACGCGAAAGCGAGCGGAAGGGGTCCACGATGACCTTGCCGATGTCGGAGTCGCGGCGCAGATAGAGCTGTCCCTCCGTGATGTAGCCCGTGTTGTCGGGCACGGCGTGGGTGATGTCGCCGCCGGAGAGAGTGGTCACGGCGATGATGGTGATGGAGCCGCCGCCCACGCTTTCGGGGAACTGCACGGCCTTCTCATAGATCTTGGCCAGGTCGGAGTAGAGCGAGCCGGGCATGGAGTCCTTCGAGGGAATCTGGTCCATACGGTTGCTCACGATGGAGAGTGAGTCGGCATAGGAGGTCATATCCGTCAGCAGCACGAGCACTGTCTCATGCTTCTCCACGGCGAAGTATTCCGCCGCCGTCAGCGCCATGTCAGGCACCAGGAGTCGCTCCACGGCGGGGTCTTCCGTCGTGTTGATAAAGGAGATGATGCGGTCCAGCGCACCGGCTCCGGCGAAGGTGTTGCGGAAGAAGTAGTAGTCGTCGTTTGTCATACCCATGCCGCCCAGGATAATCTTGTCGGCCTTGGCACGCATGGCCACCAGCGCCATCACCTCGTTGAAGGGCTGGTCGGGGTCGGCGAAGAAGGGAATCTTCTGTCCGGACACCAGCGTGTTGTTGAGGTCGATGCCGGCGATGCCGGTGGCAATCAGTTCGGAGGGCTGCTTGCGGCGCACGGGGTTCACCGAGGGGCCGCCGATGGGCACTTCCTTGCCCTCGATTTCCGGTCCGCCGTCGATGGGCTGCCCGTAGGCGTTGAAGAAGCGTCCGGCCAGCTGGTCGCTCACCTTCAGCGAAGGCGACTTGCCCAGGAAGGTCACTTCGGCGTTGGTGGGGATGCCGCCGGTGCCTTCAAACACCTGCAGCGTGACCTCGTCGCCCATGATTTTCACCACCTGGGCCAGACGGCCGTTGATGGTGGCCAACTCATCGTAGCCCACGCCCCTGGCTTTCAGCGAGCAGGTAGCCTTGGTGATTTGGTTTATCTTCGTATATACTTTTTGGAATGCTTGTGCCATAGTTGGAAATGTTAAATTTCAAGCAAAGCGTCGATTTGCCTGATGTAACTGTAGTATTGCTCGCTCTTGTATTCTGAGTAGTTCATCTGCTTGCACAGGTTTATCATCTTCTTGAAGTAGTCCACCACGTCGAGGAAGGTGTCGAACCTGTAGTCGTCTTTGTCGCAGATGCGGGTCACCAGGTTGAGAATTTCCTCCTGGCGCTCCAGTGGCGTCACGGCGTCCACCTCGTCGAAGGCGTCCTGCTGCAGGATGACAAAGTCGATGATTTCCGACTTCCAGAACGTCACGTGATACTCCACGGGCACGCCGTCGTCGCCCAGGATGTTGATTTGCTCGGCGATTTCCTTGCCGCGCTGCATACGCGTCTTGAGTTTCTGCACCTTCGGAATCCACTCTCCGTTGATGTGCTCCTTAATATAATCGGCAAACTCGGGGTATTCCAGGTATTTGGAGTAGGAGTCGATGGGATTCACGGCCGGATAGCGCTTCTTGTCGGCGCGGTCCTGCTCCAGGGCGTAGAAGCAGCGGGCCACCTTCTTGGTGTTTTCCGTCACGGGCTCCTTCAGGTTGCCGCCGGCGGGCGACACGGTGCCCAGGAAGGTGACGCTGCCCACCTCTCCGTTGTTAAGGTAAACGTAACCGGCACGTCCGTAGAAGTTGGCCACGAGAGCGCCGAGGTCCATGGGGAAGGCGTCGGGGCCGGGCAGTTCCTCCATACGGTTGGACATCTCGCGCAGAGCCTGTGCCCAACGCGAGGTGGAGTCGGCCATCAGGAGCACGCGCAAGCCCATCGAGCGGTAGTATTCGGCCATCGTCATGGCGGTATATACGGAAGCCTCACGGGCGGCCACAGGCATATTCGACGTGTTGGCGATGATGATGGTGCGCTCCATCAGCTTGCGGCCCGTGTGGGGATCCACCAGTTCGGGAAACTCGGAGAAGATTTCCACCACCTCGTTGGCACGCTCGCCGCAGGCGGCGATAATCACGATGTCGGCCTCGGCCTGCTTCGAGATGGCGTGCTGGAGCACCGTCTTACCCGTACCGAAGGGGCCGGGGATGAATCCCGTGCCGCCCTCCACGATGGGGTTGAAGGTGTCGATGGTGCGCACACCCGTCTCCAGCAGCTTGAAGGGACGGGGCTTCTGCCTGTAGTTGGTCATGGCAAACTTCACCGGCCAATGCTGCACCATGTCCACATTGATGTCCTCCCCCTTCTCGGTGGTGAGCACGGCGACGGTGTCGTGTATCCTGTATTTGCCGGCAGGCTTGACGCTCTTCACCGTGGCCGTGCCTTCCAATTGGAAGGGCACCATAATCTTCAGGGGCTGGTGGTTTTCCTCCACCTTGCCCAGCCAGTCGCTCTGGATGACGCGGTCGCCGGGCTTCACCATCGGCTCGAAGTCCCACTCACGGTCGGCGTCGAGGGGCTCGGTATATTGACCGCGTTTGAGGAATACGCCTTCCATCTTGTCCAGGTCGTTCTGCAGACCGTCGTAGTTCTTACTCAGCATGCCTGGGCCCAGCTGGATTTCCAGGGGATGCCCCGTAAACTCGGCTTCGGCGCCCACCTTCAGGCCTCTCGTGCTTTCGAAGACCTGAACATAGACATCGCTGCCCACAATCTTGATGACCTCGGCCATGAGGCGGTCACCGCCGGTGGTGATATAGCATATCTCACCCTGCAGCACAGGGCCGTCCACACTCAGTGTGACCATGTTGCTCACCACGCCGCTTACTGTTCCTTTTGTCATATCTCTGTCGTTGTTTTTTTATCTTTCGTTTTTGTTATACACGCCTTCGCTTCTGGCGTCGAAACCGTCGCCCTTGGGCATGTAGGCGGTGAACTCCTGAGGCACGGTGGCCTCACGGCGCAGACTCTCTATCAGCTCCCTGAAGCGTGCCTTGCCCTGCTCCGGGTCAAGCATGGCCCAGCGCTCCAGCATGCCGGCCTTCAGCAGATAGGCAAAGAGGGCGTTCACGCTGAAGGGCTCCATGAAGGTCTCGTCCTCCAGCCACACCCACTTCAGGGCGTCGATGCGGCGCTCCTTTGCGACGGGGTCGCTGTCGGCGGCAATGTCCCTGAGCTGGGCGAGCAGCACGGGGTCCGTCTCCGACTCGTCGTAGCCGTAGGTGTATTGCTCCGCCGGCCACCCCTGCTTCTCACAGATGAGGGCCGTCAGCGCGTTGGCGATGTCGAGGTTGAGCGCCGCCCAGCGCTTCACCAGCCCGGTGCCCTGCTTCTCCAAATACTTCCAGTAGCGCAGCATCAGGCGGTCTTCGGGGAAGTAGCCCGGCATCTCCTTCTGTTCAAAATATTCCCTGACGAAGTCGGCCATGAAGGGCGGGAAGCGCGGGTCGTCCTCAAATTCGTCTTCCAGCGCATCGGCTATCATTTCCTGCAGCTCCGTCTTGGTCCAGTTGCCGCCGTAGGGCAGTTCCGCCAGATTGTCCTCCAGCAGCACCAGCAGGTTTTTGCAGTCGCCCGTCAGGAAGAAGAGTTCCAGCAGGGCCTTGTCGCGCCCGCTCATGTCGTCCTGCTCCGCAATCATGTCGCGAAGCTCGCGGGTGGTCACGCTCTCCTTCGCGTCCTCCAGCTTGAGGTCGGGCAGCCCGGACAAGAGATAATAATACTCTGCCATATCGCTTTTCCCACTTGTTTAGAAGAGCATGTCGACGAGCTCCGGACGGAGGAAGTTCTTGAAGTAGGCCTCAAACTGCGCCTCGCCGAAATCGACGCGATAGCTGCCGTCCTTGGGACTCACGCTGATCATGGTGTCCTTGCCGTTCACCTTCTCGATGGTCACGCCCTTGTCCAGCAGGGCCTTGGCTTTCTTAGCGAAATAGGCTTTCAGCGCCTCGGCCTCGGCGGCGGCAATCACCACCGGCTCGTCGCTCACCCACTTCTCGGCCAGCGCCACGGCAAACTGCCCCAGGAAGTCCCTGTCGGCAGCCAGAGAGGACGCGGCCTCCTTCGTGATTTTGTCGGTCAGGATGTTGGTGATTTCGCTCTTGAGGGCGTTCAGGGCCTGCGCCGTGTAGAGCTTCAGCTCGTTGCGCGTGTTCTTGTCCAATTCCTCAGCGGCCTTCCGTCCGGCGGCCTCAGTCTCGGCGGCCTTCGTCTCGGCGTCGGCCACTATCCTGGCGGCCTGAGCCTTCGCCTCCTCCACGAGCCTGGCGGCTTCCGCCCGGCCCTTCTCCACACCTTCGCGATAAATCTTCTCGGTGAGTTCTTGCAATTTTTCCATAGGGATGATATGTTTTTTATGTGATATTAGTCTAACTCGCGGACAAATATATAAAAAATACGGCACTTCTCGCGCCGGCGCTCCCGATATTCTTTGTCAAATGATATTTTTTTTCTATTTTTGCATCGGAATGAAGTCCAAAAACATCGCCATACTCCTGGCCGGCGGCAGCGGCACCCGCTTCGGGGCCGACCGCCCCAAGCAGTTTCTCGCACTCAGCGACGGCCGCACGGTGCTGGAGCACAGCGTCGCCGCCTTCAGCGCCTCGCCGCTCATCGACCGCATTGTGGTGGTGACGCGTGAGGACTATGTGGAGGAAGTGCGCCGCATGCTGCACTCCTGCCCCAAGGTGACCGACGTCGTTGCCGGCGGGCGCGAACGCTACGAGAGCAGCACCCGCGCCCTCGCCGTCTGCACCGGGCCCGACGATCTCCTGCTCTTCCACGACGCCGTGCGCCCCTTCGTCAGCGCCGACCTCATCCGCCGCCTCATCGGGGCTGCTGCGGGCGGCCGCTGCGTGGCAGCCGCGATGCCCGCCACCGACACCGTCGTGCGGGCCGACGGCGAGGGCCGCCTCCTGGAGACGCTGCGCCGCAGCGAGCTCTGGTGCATGCAGACGCCCCAGTGCTTCCCCCGCCGCATCATCGCAGAGGCCTACCGGCTCGGCCTTGCCGACCCCGCCTTCGCGCCCACCGACGACTGCGGCGTGGTGCGCCGCTATCTGCCCGAAGTGCCCATACTCCTTGTTCCGGGCGAGGCCGCCAACATCAAGATTACCTACCCCGAAGACCTCCGATGAACGTCCTCATGCTCTTCTTCAACCGCCCCGACCATTTCGCCCGCGTGTGGGCGGAAGTGCGGCAGGCACGCCCCGAGCGCCTCTTCCTCTATCAGGACGGACCGCGCGAAGGCTGCGACGACATGCCGGGCATCCTGGCCTGCCGGGCGATGGTGGCCGACGACCGGATTGACTGGCCCTGCCGCGTGGAGCGCCTCTATCAGGAGCGCAACTGGGGCTGCGACCCCTCCGGCTTCATGTCGCAGCGCTGGGCCTTCTCGCAGGTGGACCGCTGCATCGTGCTCGAGGACGACGTAGTGCCCTCGCAGTCGTTCTTCCGTTTCGCCGACGAGATGCTGGAGCGCTACAAGGACGATGAGCGCATCACCCTCATCTCCGGCTTCAACACCGATGAGGACACACGCCCCTGGCGTCCCGGCTGCCGCGACTCCTACTTCTTCACACGCGCCTTCTCCATCTGGGGCTGGGCTTCGTGGGCCCGTGTGGTGGGCAACTGGGACGCCGGCTACGGCTTCGTGCACGACCCCGCGCAGTTTGCGCTGCTTCGGGAGAAGGTGCGCCGCTACCGTCAGCGCTCCGACATGCCGCGCATGTGCCGCGACCACGCCGCTTCGGGCAAACCCTATTTCGAGAGCATCTTTTGGGCCTATATGCTGCTCCACGACGGCCTGGCCGTGATGCCCTCGGTCAACATGATTAGCAATGTGGGGCTCACCGACGGGGCGCACTACAGCGCCCGGCTCGACCTCCTGCCCCGCCGTCTGCGCCGCCAGTTCACGATGCAGCGGCACGAGACGGACTTCCCCCTCACGCATCCGCAAAAGGTGGAGGAGTATCCCGACTACCAGCGCCGCTGGTATCTGCGCAACGCGTGGGACGCTCCCTGGCGCAAGGTGCAGTATTCCCTTGAGGAACTCCTTCTCAACCTGCGCCGCGGCCAGTGGCGCCGCATCTCCTCCGCCCTCACCAACCGAATCAGGAAAATATGTCATCTCTCCTCCTACAGCTGAACCGCCTCCGCCTGGCGCTGCTCAAGCGCACGGGATTGGCCCAGAAGAGCGGGCGCACCTATGCCGCCTGGCGCGCCAAGGGCCACCTGGAGCATCCGCTCGTCTCCTTCGTCGTCCAGAGCCACAACAAAAGCCTGGAAGTCTGCCACATCCTCTCCCGCCTGCGCCAAACGCCCCGGGCCGAGATTATCGTGATTGACGACGGCAGCAGCCTCTCCCACACGCAGCGTCTGGCCCGCGCCCTCACCGGCGCCAACGAATACCTCCTGCGCGCCAACGACCTCTACGAAAACATCACCTACGACCGCTGCCTCCACATGGCGCGCGGCCGCTATGTCTGCCTCCTGCAGGACGACGACGACATGCCCGACCCCACCTGGGCGGAGCGCGCCCTGGGCCTGTTCCGGGAACATCCCGAAATGGCGATTCTGGGCGGCTGCGAGGGGCGCGACATCAGCTTCACCGTGAAGGACGGGCGCAAGGCCTACGAGGCGCGCAACGCCATGCAGGGCGACTTCTGCTTCGCCATGTCGGTCAACAGGGCGCCCATGTGGGTCGATCGCACGCTGTTCCTGGAGCGTCTCCGCCACATCGACTACCGCTTCGCCCCCTTCCAGAGCGATGACTACGAGCTCTGCCTGCGCGCCTGGACGGAGGGCCTTCAGGTGGGCTGGTACGATGCAGGCTTCACCAGCCTCTCCGCCGGCGGCATGCGCCTCTACAACAACGCCTTCACGCGCGAGATGACGGAGCGCAACGCCCCCCTGCTCTACGACCTCTACGCCGCCACCGCCGATGACATCCGCCGCAAAGTCTCAGAGCTGAATGCCGGGCTCTTCGGCAAGCCCGCCCTCAATCCTTCGCCATCGGCTATCCCTTCTGATGAATGAAAAAAGCCCCGCCGGGTGGCAGGGCTTTTTAGTTTCAGGTTTCAGGTGCTTGAATCTTGCATCCCATCGCTCAGAGAGCGACGTGTATCCACGTCCCTTCATTAATCAACTCCGTGTGCGGCAGATGGTCGCGGATGTAGGCCAGCCAACCCGGACGCATCGGAATATCCACGGCGCGACCCTTCGTGTGGTAACTGTTCGCTGCACCACCCACGGCTTTGTTGAGCGCCTGACAGCGGAAGCCGCTGTTGATGTGTATCGGTTGGTGGAAGTGGTCTCTCAGGGGCTCCAGCACCTTTTGGCACAGGCGCACGAGGTTATCGACTTCCGCAGCATTGATGCGGTTTTCTATTTTCTTCTTCTCAGCGGTGTCGCTGTGAAGCATTTCTTCGAGGGTAAAATGTTCGCTGAGCTTCATAAAGGTTAAAGTTTAACGGTTAAAGGTTAAAGACATCTGAGATCTTGCCCTGAAAGGGCTGAATAACTTAGCGCAGGGCCTT
>CADAVI010000013.1 GCA_902791295.1 uncultured Bacteroidales bacterium
TTTATCCCTGTCTTAGGTTGAATGCTTTTTCCATGGTTTTACTCCTATCCCTGAGAAAAGTTGAATCATTCTCTCTTAACCCTTGTTTTTGTTGAATGAGCTCCTCAGAGAGCCGTTCAATCAAATTCGGGGTTTGCCTTTTACTAAAACAGTTGACAATTTACTAACAAAGTTGACATAAGTGGCACTAATGCACGGAATCCGATTCATTAACGACTTTTATCGTACTCATTAATGAATTGCATCGATTTCATTAATGAACGGTTTTTATAGCCCACTTGAGAACTGCCAAAAACTAACCGACAAAATCCAAAAGATAAGTTATATTTTTCAAAAGACAACTTGTCTTTACCCGTTTTTTTTACTACTTTTGCAGGCGATAAGACTATGACACGAAACCAAGACTGTCTGAAAAAGCCGACACAACGGCAAAACTGCAACGACAAATGAACTGGATAATACTCATTGCGGCCGGACTCTGCGAAGTGGCCTTCACCTACTGCCTCGGGCGCGCCAAAGGCATCGAAGGTACGGAGTGGTGGACCTGGATGGGCGCCTTTGCCTCCTTCTACGTGTTGAGCGCCGTGCTGCTGGCCAAAGCCACCGAGACGCTGCCTCTGGGCACGGCCTATCCCGTGTGGACCGGCATCGGGGCCGCCGGCGCCGTGATTGTCGGCATCTTCATCTTCAGGGAGACCGCCACCTTCTGGCGCCTCTTTTTCCTCACCACGCTCATCGCGTCCGTCATCGGACTGAAAGCCCTGTCGTAAACACGAATGAAAAGACGCACATCCTTGAAAAGGTCTGCACTGATAATGCTGGCAGCCGTGCTGATGCTGGGATGCTGCACGGCGATGGCGGCATGCTCCGCTGTAGGAAGCGACTCCGAAGATGCCGTATCCGAGATAGAGCGGCGGGGCACCCTGCTGGTAGGCACCACGGGCGACTACAGGCCCCTCACGTTTCGCGAGGCGGACGGCAGCTATTGGGGGTTCTGCATCGAAGTGGCGCAGGCCATAGCCGGTGAAATGGGCGTAAAGACGGAGTTCGTGCCCACCTCGTGGCCCACGCTGACCGACGATGTGACGGCGGAGCCTCCGGCCTTCGACCTGGCTGTCGGCGGCATCACCATGACCGACACCCGCCGCGCAACAATGCTCATGAGCGAGGGCTATCTGGGCAACGGCAAAACCATACTGTGCCGCGCCTCGGAGCGCGGGCGCTACCGCTCGTTGGACGACGTCAACCGCGAGGACGTGCGCGTGATGGTGAATCCCGGCGGACTCAACGAGAAATTTGCCCGCGAAAGACTGACGCACGCCACCATTGTCGTCCATCCGAAGAACGAAGAAATCCCCGCCCTCATAGCGGAAGGCGAAGCCGACGTGATGATAACGGAAATCACGGAGGCGCCCTACTACGTCGGGACGGACAGCCGCCTCGCCGCCCCGCTGCTGGAGCACCCCTTCACCCGCGGCGAGATCGGCGTGCTGATGCGCCGGGGGCAGGAAGCGCTGCTCCGGCAGGTAAACAAGACCATCCGACGCATGAAGGCCGACGGCACTCTGCGCCGCCTCCATGAGAAGTACGGCCTTCGCTACGCCTACTGAGGCGCCGTCATATCCCGTTGCCCCCTTCCTTCGGCAACAAACATTGCGCCACCGACCTGCAAAATGCCTACGAACTGGGCAGGAGGCTGGTGGAGAAGAGCAAGAAAAGATAGGGGCGGGAAATCCTCCTTGCTCAATCCGTGACGACCTCACCAAAGTGCTCCCGGCCCCAAGCTATCAGCGCCGTGAGGGCCGGCATCAGCGAGCGTCCGGTTTCCGTCAGGGAATACTCCACACGCGGCGGAACCTCCGGATAGACCTCCCGATGCACGAGATGGCTCTGCTCCAGATTTTTCAGCGTCTGCGAAAGCATCTTCTGGGAGCAATCCGTCATCAGACGGCGAATCTCGTTGAAACGCATCACACCCGTCTCGCTCCTGTTCAGCAAAAAGAGCACGAGCATGGACCACTTGTCGCCGAAACGACTCAACACCTGCCTGATGGGACAGGCGAAATACTCTGCTTGAATGTCTGCCATAAGGACTGATTTTTCTGTAAAGGTAACAAAAAGAGAGCAAGTAACCGCGACGTTGTGTGTTAATATACGTTAAAGCTCTTTTTAAGATAGTCCGTTTTGTCTCATTTCCTACTTTTCAGTAACTATCCCACCAAAAAGTGCCTTCTTGCGGGAATGAAAAAATTGCCGTACCTTTGCAGCGCCAAAAACAAAAAACAGCAATACAGAAAAAAATTATGAAACAGATTGAGACCATTAAGGAAGGCAAGAACTTCAAAGCAGTGAGTGTGGGTAAAGTCAGCGAAATCATCGAGCACGAGTTGCCGATGGGTCCCGACTTCATTCTGAAGGGCAAAGTGTTCGCCGGACAGGCTGTCGGCGCCACGGGCAGCGAGCTGTCGTTTCAGACGCTGGTGCCCGGTCAGGACAGCGGCTTCCTGCACACACACAAGACGCACGAGGAGCTGTACATTATCCTCCGGGGCGAGGGTCAGTATCAGGTGGACGGCGAGATTTTCCCCGTCGGCGAAGGCACCATCGTCCGCGTTGCCCCCGACGGTAAACGTGCCCTGAAGAACACGGGCAGCGGGGACCTGACAATGCTCTGCATCCAGTACAAGGCCAACGCCTTCACCGAGGCCGACAGCCCCATGACCGACGGCGTCATTCTGCAGGAAGAACTGAAATGGTAAGGCTTCGAACTACGGCCAGATGGAGTACTTCTGCCTGCCGATTGCCGAGATGGACTACTGCGATCTGTCGCCCACGCCGCCGGCATTCCGTCATTTCGACCTGATGGCGGGTGAAGAGGGCTGCGGTTTTGTCGGCGAGAGATTCCGGAAAAGTCAGGCTGCTCCCCCTCCCTGCTCCAAATACTCGCGGGGCGTCATGCCAAACTCACTCTTGAAGCACGCTGAGAAATAGCGGGGATTGCTATATCCCACCCGTTCTGCCAATTCACTGATACGAATGTCGGGATTGTTGCTCATTATCTGACAGGCGGCACGCATGCGGATGCAGCGGATAAACGAGGTGGCGTCCATGCCCGTCAATGCTTTCAGCTTTCGGTAGAGCGTTGCATGAGAGGCTCCCACCTCGTCCATCATGACCTGATGCGAATAGGAAACATCGTCGATGTGGCGGTTGACAGAATCGGTGCATCTGTTAAGAAAATCTCTGTCCACCTGCGTCATTTCCCTGGCCTTTTGGAGCGCCTCCCGACCGGACGCGTCCTCTTTCATTTCAGCTACGTTGCTCATGGCTTCCTTGAGCCGGTCCACCTGACAGGTCAGCATGAAGAGTGTAGCCTGGAGCGACGGGCGCACCCTTTCATGAAGATTGTGCGACAAGTCGCTCAGCAAGGTCAGAGGCGTCATGAATTCGTGAAAAATCCTCGTGTAAAACTGCATTTTTTCCCGATACAACTGTTCCTGCTGCCTCTTTTCCATCTCCAGAACTTCCAACTGATGCTGCCGGCGCCGTCGCTCTTTGAACGTGTGTGCAAAAATGATGCAGGCGCATAACAGCAACGCCGTGTATAACGTCCTTGCCCACCAGGTCCACCAAAGGGGGTGCCGTATTTCTATCTCTAAAAGGTGTTCTTCGCCGTGTTCACCGTCACTGCCGGGGGATGAGAAGTAGTGGAGCGTGTAGTGTCCGGGCGAAAGCAGGCTGTATTGGACGGAATTCCCGCCCATTTCGGTTTGTCGGTAGTCACGGTCGGCACCTTCCAGCATGTAGACGTAGCGAAGAGAGGATTCCTGCCCGTACTGCTGTGCGGTGAAGCGGAAGGTGAGATGGTTTTGTTCGTGAGTCAGGATGAGACGTCGGGTGAAAGGCGGTGCGGCGTCAATGTCTGCTCTGCTTTCATCCACGGGGATACCGTTGACCAGGATGTCGGAAATGTAGGTGCTGACCTGTTCAGAGACCCCGAAGTCACGGTGCGGCACCACCCGGATAAGATGTTGACGATTGAGGAAACAGATTGATCCGTCCGACAGTCGGTTACTCATGGTGCTGCCAAAGTAGTTTGCAGGCAGCCCTTCTTTTTGGGTATAGAGATGCTGTTTCGTCGGTATGCCTGCATCGTTTACCGTAATCTGCAGGATGCCGTAATTGGTGGTCATCCAAAAGTTGCCGAAGCGGTCGATGTCCATGCTGTGCACATTGTCGCCGCGGATGCCCATCTGCTGACTGACACTTCGAAACGCATCGGCATCGGCATCATACAACAACAGTCCGGGCTCACTGGTGCAAGCCCACACCCTTCCCTGTCTGTCTTTTACGATGCGGTACACACCTCCCAACTGATAGTCGCCGATTTCATCGTGCAAATCGGTGAGCAGCCCGACATCTTCAGGATGTGCCACACCTTTTTTGTTCACATGGGTGTAAACGGTGATTTCTGCATTCTCCGGCGAAGTGCCCCGAATGTGGGCGATGCCGCCGACCAAACCAAGCCACAACTCTCCTTCGCATGGGTGAAAAACGGACAGCGTGTGCATATGCTCAATACTGCTTGTTCCGATTTGTGCCACATATCGTCCGCTATAGTCATCCCTCATCAGATACAATCCGTCCCACGAGGCAATCAGTGTGCTGTCCGGCCCCAAGGTGGAGAATGCATAGATGTCATTGGTACGGAGCCACGAGGTGTTGGATTCCGTGAGATGATGTGTGACGCGACCTTTCTTTGTGATGTAAAGTCCGCTGCCCTGTGTGCCGATATAGCCCGTTCCCTGCCTGTTGATATAGATGGTATTGATGTTCGGTATCCGGCTCCACAGTGCGGTGTCGTTCAGACTCTTTGTTTCAAATTGTGAGACTATGGGCACGGTGCGGCCGATAAAGGCCGGGCTGCCGGTGATAAACCTGGTCCTGAAATTCTGTTTGCGATAAACACCCTCCGTCTCCGTAGCAGCCCAGATGTTACCGCCGCGATCCACACAGAGACTCTGTATATTCTTCCCCCTCAGCGCCACACTCCCGTCCTCTGAAAAAAACAAGCCGCAATCGGTGGCCAGTATCAACCCCGTGCCATCGGGATTAGCTGTCATGTCGTTGACCGTGTAATCCTCGTACCCCCCTTCCCGGCAGAGTTGTCCGTCGTGCAGGTTGTAGAGCCCATGTTGTCGGGTGCCTATCCAAAGCGTCCCTTGCGTGTCAACACATGTGGCACAAGGGGCAATTGCTTCCGTGCCTTCGACCGGGCGACATCGCCCGCTTTTGTCAATCAGAAACACACCCTTTTTCCCGGTAGTTACCACAACCTGCCCCGTGGCGGTCTTGCCCAAATGATATATTACGTCACGATCAAGTTGCTTAATGCTGCGGGGAGGGGCGTTTTTCGTGCGGCAGTATAATCCCCGATCCGTCCCCACCCATAATCGCCCGCTGTCGTCAAGCAGCACATCATTCAGCAAATCGCTGTTTTCAAAATGGGTGATGCTGACTTTCCGGGAACGCAGGTCCATGATGTTGAGACCGAAAAACGAACCGGCATACAGCAGACCTTCCGCATCCGTCATCAGACACCTGATGTTGCACGAACTGAAGACATATGGATGGTCTGTGTCATTGCGGTAGTTATGCATGTTGTATCCGTCGTAGCGAATAAGGCCCAGTCGCGTGCCAAACCACATATATCCGTCGTGTCCCTGAACAACAGACGAAACCTCCTCGCACGGCAAACCTTCAATGTGCTGCCACCCGTCACTTTCTGCGGATGCAACAATGGCATGCGCCAACAATGTAAACAGGAGTGCCGTGTGCAGTGTTTTTCCGATATTCATGCTGCAAAATTAAACGTTTTTGTTTGAAATAAGTTCATTTTTCGTGGAAAAGATATTTCAAACTGAGGGAAAGAACTTATTTTATACATATTTGAACTCATTGTCAATCCCGCTCCAGCCGACTCTCACTATTTTTGCATCGTAAACGCCATCCAATGCATATAAAATATCAAAAATATCAACGCTATGAACAACAAACGCCTTTTTTCCACGCTCATCGCCATTTTTTCGCTGGTGATGCAAATGCAGGCCGACGTGACCCACCTCCGCACCTTGGGATTGGATGCACCGCTCGGCATTGAGAGCAACCCGACTTTCAGCTGGCAACTCACGTCTTCCGCCCGGGGTGTCAGGCAGGGGGCTTACGCCATCACGGTGACAGACGCCAACGGCACCACCGTGTGGAACAGCGGGCGCGTGGAGAGCTCCCGTCAGACGGATGTCCCCTACGAGGGTGAAGCGCTCACGAGCCGCACGCGATATATTTGGACCGTGAGCGCCTACGACCAAAACGGCTCGGAGATCGGTCAGGGCGAGAGCAGTTTCGAGACCGGCATCCTCTCACAGACGGAGTGGCAGGACGCGCAATGGATTGCCCCGCAAGCCTCTCCTTATCGCGCCATCGTGACGGTTTTGCCGAAGGACGGAGTGGTGCCGTCACGCTATGTCCGGTTCAACGTTACCGCCTCCGGACCGCATGCCGCCAGCGATCCCAACTACGGTTTTGTTCAGATTGCAGAGGTGGAAATCTACAACACTGCAGGTGAGAACGTCGCCCGCACGGCCTCCTTCACTGCCACCAATGCCTGGGAATTGGCAAATTACGGTTGGAGCATCAGTTACATCAACGACGGCGTCATCAGCGGCGGCACCAACGGCTTCACCACGCAGCAGAACATGACGTCCACCGTCATTGTGGCCGATCTGGGCAGCGTGCAGGATGTGGGACGCATCGTACTTTATCCGCGCCAGGATGCCCCGGCGGTGGGAGACGCCGCAAAGGCGGCCAACTTCCCCAGCACTTACACAGTAGAAATGGGCGAAACCACCGGTGCTTATGCGGTGCAATATGAGGTGAGCGGCGCTCCCGCTCCCGACTACGATGCAAGCAGCGCCAACAACGTGCCCTATATGGGACGCACATTCGCCGTGGAAAAGGCCGTTACGTCGGCCCGTCTTTATGCTTCGGCGCTGGGTGTCTTCACCATGTGGCTCAACGGACAACCCGTCACGGCCAACGTGCTTGAGCCCGGCGAGTCGGCCTTCGACCGCCACGTGCTCTACAGCACCTACGATGTCACCTCCCTGCTTCGTCAGGGCGCCAACACGATGCTCGCCCAAGTGGCAGGCGGTATCGCCAACATGAGCAGCATGAGCGACCGCTTCGTCAAGCCCGAGCTGGCCGGCAATTCGGCCACAACATCCCTGCGCGCCATGCTGTGGATTACCTATAGCGACGGCACTTCCGAACTCATCCCCACCGACACCCGTTGGGGCAGTTTCCGTTCGCCCGTCACGGGCAGCAACTGGTACGGCGGCGAAGACTACGACGCCCGCTTGGAAATCGACGGCCTCTTCAGCGGCGCCTACGACGTGAGCGCTTGGGAAAAATGCCGCAGTGTCAGCCCCGTGTTCAAGGCCCCCAGTGTGTCCGCTACAGAGTATCCCGTGGGAGATATGCGGGCCCGCGAGTACGAGCCGCTGCGCGTGGTGGAGGAATGGCCTGCCGTCAGCGTCACACGCAACAGCAAAGGAAATTATCTGGTGGACTTCGGACAAAACTTCGCCGGCACCTACGCCTTCACGCTTTCGGCTCCTGCAGGCACCACAATAACGCTCTACGACTCTGAGCTGCAAAAGGACGGAGCCTGCGAGTTTGAATATATGTACGAGCCCTCCGGTGCAAGCCGGGCTACGCTCGACCGCTACACCTTCAGCGGCAAGGCCGGCGGTGAGACTTGGGGGCCGCAGTTCATGTATCACGGATTCCGCTATCTGGAAATCAGCGGACTGCCCGAAGCACCCGACCCCGCTGCGTTCATCGCCAAACGCATCCGCAGCAACATGGAGACCGCCGGCTCTTTTGAGACCTCCAACACGTTGCTCAACAGCATTCACCGCCTTTGCTACAACGGAATCCAAAGCCAGCTCTACAACACGGTGACCGACTGCCCCCACCGCGAGAAGCTCGGTTGGCTCGACGTGCCCAACATGATGTATCAGTCGCTGTCGTACAACTTCGACGTCAAGGCGCTGCTCTCCAAGGTGGTGACGGACGCTTTCGACTCGCAGGGCGCATCGGGCTATGTGCCCAGCACGGTGCCCCACTTCATGCGGGCCTACGACGATGACCTCAACTGGGGCGGTGCCGCCATCACCATTCCCTGGCGCAACTATAAGCAATACGGCGACCAGACACTCATGCGTCGCTACTACGACGAAATGAAGCGTCTCATCACTTACTACGGCACACTCACCGAAGGACACATCATCCGCAACAACTACAGCGTGCTCTCCGACTGGGGGCAGGAGACAAGCGGCCTCACCAATCCCACCAGCAGCGCCTTCACGCTCACCTGCACCTATTACTATCTGCTCGGAGCGATGGCCGAAATGGCTGCTGCGACGGGTCACGAAGCCGATGCGGCAGCGTGGACGGCGGAGGCAGCCGAAGTGAGAAGTGCGTTCAATACGCGCTTTTATTCAGACGGAGTCTATGAATTCGGCAACCAGGCCAATTACGGCATGGCACTCTACTACGGTCTCGTTGACGAGGCCGACGTCCCCGATGCGGCCCGCCGTCTGGCAGAAGCCGTCAAGGCAAGCGACTACAGCATCAGAACCGGCGAAATAGGCCTACGTCCCACACTCATGGCATTGGCCGACAACGGCTACAACGACGTGGTCTATAAGATGGCACGCAAGACCTCCTTCCCCAGCTACGGCTATTGGGTGGAGCACGGCGCCACGACCTCATTGGAGTATTGGGATATGTCGCTCAGTCAGAACCATTGCATGATGGACCACATTGAGGAGTGGTTCTTCTCCCGCCTGGGCGGCATCAGCAATGTCGGTGAAGCTTACGGACGCATCGCCATACGCCCCTGGGTGCCCGCCGATTTAGCCCGCGCCGATGTCCGTGTGCTCTCGCCGCGCGGTGAGGTGCGCCTGGCCTGGCAGCGCTCCAAAACGTCCACAGAATATAGCATCACGGTGCCTGCGGGAGCGGAGGCGGAGGTGTGCCTGCCGATTGTTGAGGGACTGAGGCTCTTTGAGGGCGACAGCGAGATATCTGCGCTGGCTTCCGTCGGCAGCGTCAGCTACGACGGCACTTCGGTCAGCTTCATCCTCGGCAGCGGCGAATACTGTTTCCGCATGGCCGGCTCTACGCTGTCTGATGAGAAAACAACAGATGAGGTGACGGACGACTACGTGCTTAATCCCGGCTTCGAATTGCGTAACACGGCGGCAGTGCCTTGGGCGCCGACCTCATGGACACTCGGTTTTCCCGACACCGGAGGCAGCTACGGCAGTCTCAGCACCAGCGATCAACGTACCGTGAACCCGACAGAGGGCCAGCATGATTGGCATATTTGGTATAATAACAACTACATTTCCGTGCGCCTGTCACAAACCATACACGCCCTCCCCGCCGGCACTTACCTGCTCACCGGTGACATGCGCTGCGTGGATAATGCCGCCGTCACCGGGCGTCAACGCCTGTTTGCCACAGTCGGCGGCAACACCCGTTATTCATCGGCTTACAACGCGAACGGTACGATTAATATTGACAACAGAGACAACGAGAACCTGCGCAACTGGCAGACGCTCAACGTGGAGTTTACCGTTAACGAAACTTTCGACGTCATCATTGGTTTCGATTGTCCCCAAGGCGAGAATGCGTCTTCATTGGGTGGCTTCCAGGTGGACAATGTGCGCCTGTTTGACATCAGCAAGACATCGGCCTTCATGGCCGTACATCCCCTGGTGCAGTATGCCACTTTTTGCGCCCCTTTTGAGGTGACGCCTCCCGCGGAAGTGACAGCTTACACCTGTACGGGCACAGAGGGTAATGCTCTTGTGCTGAATGAGGTTACGACCATTCCGGCAAACACCCCCGTCATTCTCTTTGCCGGGAACGGCTACGGCAGCACAGAATTCCGCGGGGTTCGCGAGGGCTCCGACGACATGGTCTCTTACGGTCTGCTGACAGGCAATGTAAGCGATGCGGTGAAGGATATCCCTTATACCGGCCACGAGTATCTGCTCCAGCGTCAGGGCGTCACAGCCTTTTACAAGCTTGAGGGCGAGGGTTACAAGGTGGGTGTCAACCGTGGCTATCTGCAGCTGCTTGAGAATGCAGCCCGCCCGGCTCTCTATTTCAACAAAAACGACGACCCCATGACGGTTACGGCTCTTCCGTCGCCAGGGGTGCCCTACATACTATCCGACGGCACCTACCTCATCAACGGTCGCATTGTGGTGGTGAAAGGCGGCGTGCGCTACGCTCTCAGCGGTCAAATTCTTAAATAATCCACAACAGCCATGAAGACATATACAAAGCCCCGCTGCACCGTAGTGATTCTCGGCACAAAGGAAAACCTGATGCAGCCCTCATTAGTCACTGAAAAAACAGCCTCCAGGGACATCCATCTTAACGACCCCTACAGCGGCGGCGGCAGCGGATATGCCCGCGAAACCGTCCGCAGTCGCGATGTTGGGGCAGAAGAATGGTAACGCGGGTTTGATTTAACCCAATAACGTCACTTCTTCTCCGCCCAAAAAGAGGGGAAGAAGAGGAAGAGCACAGTGAAGATTTCCAGACGGCCGATGACCATGAAAAGCGAAAGGAGGCATTTGCCCAAAGCAGGCACCTCGGCAAACGTGCCTGCAGGCCCTGCCAGCCCTGTGCCCGGACCGATGTTGGACAGAGAGGCGATGCTGGCGCCGATGGCCGTGTCCACATCCAACCCCATGCAGGTGAGCAAGAAGATGCCCAACACCATCAGCGCGATGTAGATAAACAGGAAGGCGAGCGTGCGGCGCACGCGCTCCACCGGCAACACATGGCCCGAGATGCGCACCGCCACCACCGCACGCGGATGCAGCTGGAGCAAAAACTCGTTGAAAGCCGCCTTGAGCGCCACGATGAGACGAATCACCTTGATGCCGCCCGCCGTGGAACCGGCGCAGGCGCCGAGCGCCATAATCAGCACCGTGGGCATCCAGAAGGGTGCACCCCAAGAGACATAGTCGAAGGTCTCGGCGGCAAAGCCCGTGGTGGACATGACGGTGGCCACATGGAAGAGCGACGTGCGGAACGTCTGCTCAAAACCCTGCGGTGCGGCCGCAGCAGCCTCCGGAGTCATCGGGGCGTAGCGGAAGAGAAGCATGAAGATGCCCGTCATGAAGAAGACAATCCAGAGGAAGGCGTGGAGCTCCTCGTTCTTCAGCATGACACTGCCGCGCCGGATGCTGACATAGTAGAAAAGGGAGAAGTTTATCGATGAAATCACCATAAACACCGACGCCACATACTCCACGTAGCGGCTGTGAAAATAGCCGATGCTCTCGCTGTGCGTGGAGAAGCCGCCCGTGGCCACAGTGCTCATCGCGTGACAGACAGCGTCATAGAGGTTCATCGGACCCGCCCAGTAGAACGCGGCACAAACGGCCGTGAGCAGCAGATAGATGAGCAGCAGACGCCGCGCCGTGGAACCGATCTTGGGGCGCAGGCGGTCGAGACCTATGCCGGTGACTTCGGCGGAGAAGACATTGGCATTCTTCATCTCGTAGAACGGGATGAGGGCAAAGGAGAAGACCACGATGCCCAGGCCGCCCATCCACTGCGTGTTGGCGCGCCAGAAGCGCGTGGCGTGCGTCATGCTGTCAATGTCGGTGATGACGGTGGCACCCATTGTGGTGAATCCGCTCATGGTCTCAAAAAAGGCAGACGCCACATCCATGTGCATATAGAGGATGAAAGGCAGCATGCCGATGAGCGAGAAGACCACCCACGAAAGCGCCACCACCATGAAGGAGTCGGCGCGGGAAAAGTGTTCCTGAGCTGCCCGACGTCCGAAAAACAGACAGCTGCCGCCCACCGTCCAGCTCACCAGGGCGGAAAGCAGGAAGGCCCACCAGTCGCTCTCTCCGTAGAAAAGGCTGACACACATGGTGAAGAGCAGCGCGAGGCCCTCCATCATCATCAGGTTGCCAAAGATGTTCTTCTTCAAGGGCGGGAGATGTTACAGTAAAACACGGAATACGGTCAATCCAGGGCGTGCTTGGGATAGTCGATGGTGTAGTGGAGGCCGCGGCTCTCCTTGCGCTCCATCGCCTGACGCGTGATGAGATAGGCCACATTGACCATGTTGCGCAACTCGCAGATGTCGCGCGTGGGCTTCACGCGGCGGAAGAGTTCCTCCGTTTCCTCATAAATAATATCCAGGCGCGTCCACGCGCGCTTGAGGCGCAGGTCGGAGCGCACGATGCCTACGTAGTTGGACATGATTTGCCCCACCTCCTGCATATCCTGGGCGATGAGCACCTTCTCCTCGTTGGACATCGTGCCCTCGTCGTTCCACTCGGGCACCTTGGTGTTGAACTCATAGCCGTCGATGACGGAGAGCGCGTGGCGCGAAGCGGCGTCGGCATAGACCACCGCCTCGATGAGGGAGTTGGAGGCCAGACGGTTGCCGCCGTGCAGACCCGTGCAGGAGCACTCGCCCACGGCGTAGAGGCGGTGGATGGTGCTCTCGCCGTTGAGGTTCACCCTGATGCCGCCGCACATATAGTGCGCCGAGGGGCAGACGGGAATCATCTGTTTGGTGATGTCGATGCCGATGGACAGACACTTGGCGTAGATGTTGGGGAAGTGGTGGCGCGTCTCCTCGGGGTCTTTGTGCGTGACGTCGAGGCAGACGTGCTTGAGGCCGTGTATCTTCATCTCGCGGTCGATGGCGCGCGCCACGATGTCGCGGGGCGCCAGCGAGAGCCGTTTGTCGTATTTCTGCATGAACTCCTCGCCGTTGGGCAGCTTGAGGATGCCGCCGTAGCCGCGCATGGCCTCCGTGATGAGGAAGGCGGGATGCGTCTCGGCGGGATTGTAGAGCACCGTGGGGTGGAACTGCACAAACTCCATGTCCTTCACGATGCCTTTGGCGCGATAGACCATCGCGATGCCGTCGCCGGTGGCGATGTTGGGATTGGAGGTGGTGGCATAGACGGCACCCGTGCCGCCGGTGGCCATGAGGGTGACGCGCGAGAGGTAGGTGTCCACCTTGCCCGTATCGGGGTCGAGGACGTAGGCGCCGTAACACTCGATGTCGGTCATGTGGCGGTTGACCTCGCGCCCCAGATGATGCTGCGTGATAATTTCCACGGCGTAGTGGTTCTCCAGCACCTTGATGTTGGAATGGCTGCGCACCGCCTCCATCAGGCCGCGCTGAATCTCAAAGCCCGTGTCGTCGGCGTGGTGGAGGATGCGGAACTCGCTGTGGCCGCCCTCGCGGTGAAGGTCGAACGTGCCGTCTTCCTTCTTATCGAAGTTCACGCCCCAGCGCAACAGGTCGCGGATGCCGGCCGGACCGCCTTTGACCACCTGCTCCACCGCAGCGGGGTCGCTGATATAGTCGCCGGCAATCATCGTGTCCCTGATGTGCTTCTCAAAATTGTCCACTTCAAGGTTTGTCACCGATGCGATGCCGCCCTGAGCCTTGGCCGTGTTGGCTTCGTCGAGCGTTGTCTTGCACACCAGCGCCACACGTCCTTTGCCGGCGTCGGCCACCTTGAGTGCGAAACTCATGCCGGCCACACCGCCGCCGATAATGAGAAAATCAAACTTGCGTATCATATTTTTCGTCGTTTGCTGATGCAAATTTACAACTTTTTTAATATCTTTGCCGCCGATATGAAGAAAATTTCGCTTTTTATTGTCTTTTTTACAAGCATTACCCTCGCTCTGCATGCCGGGAACTCCTGGAAGGAGCGCACCGTGGCCGCCCTCGACAGCCTGCTTGCCGACACTCTGTTTGAACACAGCCAGGTAGCCGTGGCCGTGTGGGACCTTACCGACGACTCGCTGCTCTACGCCCGGGGCTACCGGCAACGTCTGCGCCCCGCTTCATGCCAGAAGCTCATCACTGCCGTCACCGCACTGAAAACCCTCGGCGCCGACTTCCAATATCAACCCTATGTGAAGGAAGCCGGATGGGGCTGGTGCTGGGACGATAAAATCTCACAACCCGAGACGCCCGGTGCCCCATTGCTCGACGAGACGGAACTGCAGCGCGTGGACGAAGTGATACTGCCCATGCTCAAAGAGAGCGACAACCTCCTGGCAGAGAGCATGTTCCAGCAACTGGCCAATAAAAGCGGCAAGCGCGAGGCGGGGCGGAAGGAAGCCGCCGCCGAAGTGGAACGGCTGATGCACGACCTGCATCTGAACCCCAAAGACTACCTCATTGCCGACGGGAGCGGACTCTCGCTCTACGACTATGTCACGGTGGAACTGCTGGTGAAGGTGCTGCGCTACGCCTGGCAATGGGACCACATCCGCGAGCCTCTTATCCAGGCATTGCCCATCGCCGGCGTGGACGGCACGTTGGAGAAGCGCATGAAAGGGACAACGGCGGAGGACAACGTCCGGGCCAAGACGGGCACCGTGGAGGGCATCGTCTCGCTGGCCGGCTATTGCCTCAGCGGCGAGGGACACGACTTGTGCTTTGCCATCATCAACCAGGGCATCGTGAGAGCCAGGTCGGGACGCGACTTCCAGGACAGAGTATGCGTCGCCCTGACACAATAAGTTCCGGAAAAACGGAAAAAAATACAAAAAAATTTGCAGGATAAAGTCGAAATCCGTATCTTTGCACGGAAAACAGCAAGAAACAGCACAAAAATATGACACAAACCAAAGGACGGGTGTCGCAGGTGATAGGGCCTGTCGTGGACGTGGCCTTCACCTCGGATACAGGGCAGGGCGTCAGTTTGCCGGCCATCAATGAGGCACTCATCGTGAAGAGACCCGACGGGCGCGACTTGGTGATTGAAGTGCAGCAGCACATCGGCGAAAACACCGTGCGCTGCGTGGCCATGGACTCCACCGACGGCTTGAGCCGCGGCGTGGAGGCCGAACCCACCGGAATGCCCATCACTATGCCTGTGGGAGATCAGGTGAAGGGCCGCCTGTTTAATGTGGTGGGCGAAGCCGTGGACGGCATGAAGAGCCCCTCGAGAATCGGAGCTCTGCCCATCCACAGAGAGCCGCCCAAGTTTGACGAACTGACTACATCGCAGGAAGTGCTCTACACGGGCATCAAGGTGATTGACCTGCTGGAGCCCTACCTGAAAGGCGGCAAAATCGGCCTTTTCGGCGGTGCCGGCGTGGGCAAGACGGTGCTCATCATGGAGCTCATCAACAACATCGCCAAGAAGCACAACGGCTTCTCCGTGTTCGCCGGAGTGGGCGAACGCACCCGTGAGGGCAACGACCTGCTGAGGGAAATGATTGAGAGCGGTGTAATCCGCTACGGCGAGGAGTTCAAGAAGGGCATGGAGGAAGGCCGTTGGGACCTCTCCAAGGTGGACTACGACGAGGTGGCCAAGAGTCAGGCCACGCTGGTGTACGGCCAGATGTCGGAACCGCCCGGGGCCCGTGCCTCCGTGGCCTTGAGCGGACTGACGGTGGCAGAGAGTTTCCGCGACTCCGATGCCGTGGGCACCTCGAAAGACATCCTGCTCTTCATCGACAACATCTTCCGCTTCACGCAGGCCGGCAGTGAGGTGAGCGCCCTTTTGGGCCGCATGCCCTCCGCCGTGGGTTATCAGCCTACCCTGTCCACCGACATGGGCAAGATGCAGGAGCGCATCACCTCCACAAAGAAGGGCTCCATCACCTCCGTGCAGGCCGTCTATGTGCCGGCCGACGACTTGACGGACCCCGCTCCGGCCACCACCTTCAGCCATCTGGACGCCACCACGGTGCTGTCGCGTAAAATTACAGAGTTGGGCATCTACCCTGCTGTTGATCCGCTGGACTCCACCAGCCGCATCCTCGACCCCAACATCATCGGCGAGGCCCACTACAACTGCGCCCAGAGGGTGAAGCAGATTCTCCAGCGCAACAAGGAACTGCAGGACATCATCGCCATCCTGGGCATGGACGAACTCTCCGACGAAGACAAGCTGACGGTCAACCGCGCCCGCCGCGTGCAGCGTTTCCTCTCGCAGCCCTTCACGGTGGCCGAGCAGTTCACCGGTCTGAAGGGCGTGATGGTGAGCATCGAAGACACCATCAAGGGCTTCAACATGATTCTCGACGGCGAAGTGGACGACCTGCCCGAACAGGCGTTCCTCAACGTGGGCACCATCGAAGAAGCCAAGGAAAAGGCCCGCAAGCTGAGAGAGGCCGCCGAAGCTGCACAGTAAAAACAACGCATCTGAGAGAAAACGATAAAAGGATATGAAACTGACCATCTACAGCCCGGAGAAAACCCTGTTTGACGGCGACGTGACACTCTGCGAAGTGCCCGGCGGACGGGGACGTTTCACCGTCCTGAGCGGCCACGACAGCATCGTCTCCACGCTCACGGCGGGCGAGATACGCTACGCCACGGCCGACGGGGAACAGCGCCTCGGCATCCGGGGCGGATATGTGGAGGTCAAAAACGACGTGATCAGCGTCTGCGCCAAAGTATGAAGGGACAACAGGACCTTGATGTGACCGCCATGATTTTCGACCACGTGGGCGACAGCTACTACTGGCACCTGACCGACGTGGGCGGGACGCCTGTGGCCATACCGCTGCCCGTGCTGGTGTTCAGCGAGCACACGGGGTGGCACTGCTTCTCCTCTGCACGCTTCCACCACGGCCATGAGGCCTGCGAGGGTCTGGCCATCGCACCGAAGGAGAGCCCCAATGCCGGGAAGATCATCGAGGTGGCCACCGGAGAGCGCCCTGCATTGGATTGCTCCGTCACCAAAAACGCGGCCGGCCTGCTCATCGCCAGCGTGCTGCTCTGCCTGATGATTGTCGGCGCCGCGCGCTGGTATAAGAAGAGGGACGTCACCGCAGCGGCCCCCAAGGGCTTCATAGGCTCCGTGGAGATGCTGGTGAACTTCGTCTATGAAGACATCATCAAGGCCAACATCCCCACCCACACGGCGCGCTACACCCCCTATCTGCTGACGGTGTTCTTCTTCATCTTCCTGACCAATCTGCTAGGGCTCATCCCCGGCTCGGCCAACCTCACGGGCAACATCGCCGTGACGGTGACGCTGGCGCTCTTCACCTTCGTCATCACCAATATCTTCGGCACGAAAGCCTACTGGCAGGAAGTGTTCTGGAATCCCGAACTGCCCGCGTGGCTGCGTCCGCTGATGGCCGTGATAGAGTTCATCAGCCTCTTCACCAAGCCTTTCTCGCTCACCATCCGACTCTTCGCCAACATCCTGGCGGGCCATTGCGCCCTGATCGGCGTCCTGAGTGTCATCTTCATCACGGCCACCACGATGCCCGGAGCCGGCAACGGCATGATGAGCGTGGTGAGCGTGCTGCTGGCGGTGTTCCTGGACTTCCTGGAACTGTTGGTGGCTTTCATCCAGGCTTTCGTCTTCACCATGCTCTCAAGCATCTACATCGGCCTGTCGCAGGCGCATCACGAACACGAATAAAAACAAACGGAATATACTTATAACCATTAAAAACAAAAACAGTTATGTTAGGAATGATTCTTTTGGAGATTCTCTCTACCAAGGGTGCTGCAGCACTGGGTGCCGGTCTGGTTGCCATCGGTGCAGGTTTGGGATTGGGTAAGATCGGCAGCGCTGCGATGGACAGCATGGCCCGCCAACCCGAGAGCATCGGCAAGACGCAGACGGCGATGATTATCATCGGCGCCTTGGTTGAGGGCGTGAGCCTCTTCGCCGTTGTTGTTTGTCTGCTGGCCAACTAAACCCTAAGTCCGAACGACATGTCCCTGTTAATTCCCGATAGCGGACTTTTCATTTGGATGCTCGTGGCTTTTGCTGCGGTGCTCTTCGTGCTGACCAAGTTCGGCTGGCCTGCCATCACCGGCATGCTCGACGAGCGCGCCCGCTTCATTGACGAAGGCGTCGCCAAGGCCAAAGAGGCCGGCGAAAAGCTGGAGAAGGTGCAGGAGGACACGGCACGCCTGATGCATGAGGCTCAGGAGCAGCAGTCCAGGATACTGGACGAGGCGGCACGCATGCGGCAGGACATCATCGCCAAAGCGCGCGGAGAAGCCGCCGCGGCCGCGCAGAAGGTGATGGACGAGGCCCGCAAGCAGATTGAGACGGAGAAGGAGGATGCCGTCCGCGACATCCGCCGCCAGGTGGGGCTGCTCAGTGTGGAAATCGCGGAGAAGGTCCTGCGCCGCAACCTCAGCACGGATCAGGCCCAGATGGACTACATCAACCGCCTGCTGGACGAGAAGGAGAAGGAAAGCATTTAAACCGGCACCATGTATATCGGAGTCATCGCCAAACGCTACGCCAGAGCCCTGTTGAACTTCGCCCTTGAAGAAGGGGCGGAGGCGCAGGTGTATGCCCAGGTGCAGCGCCTCGTCCGGGTGTATCTCGCCACCGATGAGATGCGCCACGTGCTCGACGACCCGCTCCTGCCCGGGGAGGACAAGCTGCGCATCCTCACGGAAGCCGTCGAGACCCCGGAGGAACAGGCCGGACACGTGTGGAAGAAATTCTGTGCCCTGGTGCTGCAGCACAAGAGGGAGGGACTGATGCTCTTCATCGCCCACAGCTACATCACGCTCTACCGCGAGAAGAAGCATATCAGCATGGTGCACCTCATCACGCCGACCGAACTGTCGGCTCAGGTGGCACAGCGCCTCAAACACATGGTGGAGGAGCACAGCAGCGAGGCCTCGGAGGTTATCCTCGAGGAGACGGTCGATCCCGACATCATGGGCGGCTTCATCTTCCAGCTCGACGACCTGAGGCTCGACCTGTCCGTCCGGCACGAATTTGAACTTATCAAGAATCATTTCATCGATAAAAACAAGAGAATCGTATGAACAACATCAAAGCCAGCGAAGTGAGTGACGTGCTCCTGCAGCAGTTGCACGACATCGATTCGGGCAGTCGCTTCGAAGAGGTGGGCACCGTGCTGACCGTGGGCGACGGCGTGGCCCGTCTCTACGGGTTGAAGAATGCAGAGATGAACGAACTGCTGGAGTTTGAGAACGGCGTCATGGCCGTGGTGATGAACCTGGAGGAGGACAATGTGGGCGCCGTGCTTTTCGGCGGCGCGGAGAAGGTGAGCGAGGGCATGATAGCCAAGCGCACCGGACGCATCGCCTCCATCAAGGTCAACGAGTCGCTCTTCGGGCGCGTCATCAATCCGCTGGGACAACCCCTCGACGGCAAGGGCGAACTCACGGGCGAGACCTTTGAGATGCCGCTGGAGCGCAAGGCGCCGGGCGTGGTGTTCCGCCAGCCCGTGAAGCAGCCCCTGCAGACAGGCCTCAAGGCCGTGGACGCCATGATACCCATCGGTCGCGGACAGCGCGAGCTGATTATCGGCGACCGCCAGACAGGCAAGACGGCCATCGCCATCGACACCATCATCAACCAGCGCAGCGCCTATGAGGCCGGCAACCCCGTCTATTGCATCTACGTGGCCGTCGGTCAGAAGGGCTCCACCGTGGCCGCTCTGGTGGAGACGTTGCGCCAGAAGGGCGCGATGCCCTACACCTGCGTCATCGCCGCCACTGCCGCCGACCCCGCCGCGCTGCAATACTTTGCCCCCTTTGCCGGAGCCGCCGTCGGCGAATTTATACGCGACACCGGGCGCCACGCCCTCGTGGTGTACGACGACCTCTCGAAGCAGGCTGTGGCCTATCGCGAGGTATCGCTCATCCTGCGCCGCCCCTCCGGGCGCGAGGCCTATCCCGGCGACGTCTTCTATCTGCACTCCCGCCTGCTGGAGCGCGCTGCCAAAATCATTGAGCAGCAGGAGATGGCCGAGCAGATGAACGACCTCCCCGAGTGCCTCAAGGGCAAGGTGAAGGCCGGCGGTTCGCTCACGGCGCTCCCCATCATCGAGACGCAGGCCGGCGACGTATCGGCCTACATCCCCACCAACGTGATTTCCATCACCGACGGACAGATATTCCTCGAGACGGACCTCTTCAACCAGGGCTTCCGCCCCGCCATCAACGTGGGCATCTCCGTGAGCCGTGTGGGCGGTTCGGCACAGGTGAAGAGCATGAAGAAGGTGGCCGGCACGCTGAAGATTGACCAGGCGCAGTATCGCGAATTGGAGGCTTTCTCCAAATTCTCCAGCGACATGGACGCCGTCACCGCCATGGCCATCGACCGCGGACGCAAGAACAACCAGTTGCTCATCCAGCCCCAATACAGCCCCATGCCCACCGGTGAAATGATTGCCATCCTCTATTGCGGCACCAAGGGTCTCATGGCCAGGATACGCGTGGATCAGGTGGCCGACTTCCAGAAGCGCTTCCTCGAACTGCTGCGCGCGACCCACACGGAGGACGTGATAAAGCCGCTCGGCGAGGGCAGGATAGACGACACGATAGAAAACATCATACGCGAGACCGCACAGACCATCTGCAATGCCATCGCTTAAAGAAATCAAAGGACGCATCGCCAGTGTCGGAGGCACGCTGAAGATTACCTCCGCCATGAAACTGGTGGCTTCGGCCAAGCTCCACAAGGCTCAGGCCGCCATCGAGGGTGCCCTGCCCTACCAGCGGCAGCTGGAGGGCATCATGCGCATGGCCGTCGGCGGCACAACGCAGCATCCGCTGTGCACGCCCCACGGGGAGCGAAAGGCCGTGGCCCTCATCGCCATCGCCAGCAACACCAGCCTCTGCGGCGGCTACAACGCCAACGTGCTGCGGCATACCATGGCCGCACTGGAGCAATACCGCAGGGAGGGCCTCCGCGTGACGGTGTACGCCATAGGGCGCAAATTGGATCAGGCCCTCGTCAAGTGGGCCCGCAGTCAGGACGGATGGCTGACGCCGGTGCGCGACTATGTGGAGAAGGGTGACAAGCCCGCCTACGCCGACGCAGCCGACCTGGCCCTGTCGCTGGCCGACGACTATGCTGCCGGGCGCATCGACGGCGCAGAACTCATCTACATGCACTTCAAGAGCATGGCCTCGCAGGCACTCACGCACGAAACCCTGCTGCCCCTCCCGCTGCAGAGCGACGCAGGCTCAGGAGAGGAGGAGCGCGCCCACATCATGGAGCCCTCCCGCGAGGCGCTGCTCGAGGCTCTGGTGCCCGACTCGCTGGCCATGAAGATGTATGCCGTGATGCTCGACGCCCAGGCTGCCGAGCACGCTGCCCGCACCGTGGCCATGCAGACGGCAACGGACAATGCCAACGAACTGCTCGACGAACTGCAGATACAGTACAACAAGGGCCGCCAGGCGGCCATCACTGCCGAACTGCTCGACATCGTGGGCGGTTCGATGCAATAACTCATTCAGGTAAAAAGATTGCCCAACAAGAACACAACATGCTGAAATGGAACAGAATTTCCTCATCTACAATACGCTGACCCGCCAAAAGGAACTCTTCCGCCCGCTCACCCCGGGGCGCGTGGGCATGTATGTCTGCGGCCCCACCGTCTATGGCGACGCCCATCTGGGTCACGCCCGTCCGGCCATCACCTTCGACCTACTCTTCCGCTACCTCCGCCACCTCGGCTACAAGGTGCGCTACGTGCGCAACATCACCGATGTGGGCCACCTGGAGCACGACGCCGACGAGGGCGAAGACAAGATAGCCAAGAAGGCCCGTCTGGAGAGCCTGGAGCCTATGGAGGTGGCGCAATACTACACCAACCGCTTCCATGAGGCCATGAACGCCCTCAACTGTCTGCCGCCCTCCATCGAGCCGCACGCCACCGGTCACATCATCGAGCAGCAGCAGCTCGTGCGCGAGATTATGGACAACGGCTATGCCTATGAGAGCAACGGCTCGGTCTATTTCGATGTGGAGAAATACGACAAGGATCATAAGTACGGCATCCTCTCCGGCCGCTCTCTGGAGAACATCAAGGACGCCAGCCGCGAGCTCTCCGGTGTGGGCGAGAAGAAGAATCAGGCCGACTTCGCCCTGTGGAAGAAGGCCATGCCCGAGCACATCATGCACTGGCCCTCGCCCTGGAGCGAAGGCTTCCCCGGCTGGCACTGCGAGTGCACGGCGATGGGCCGCAAATATCTGGGCGACCACTTCGACATCCACGGCGGCGGCCTCGACCTGGTCTTCCCCCACCACGAGTGCGAGATTGCTCAGGCCGTAGCCTCTCAGGGCAGCCAGATGGTGCACTATTGGATGCACAACAACATGATTACCATCGACGGCAAGAAGATGGGCAAGTCCTACAACAACTTCATCACCCTGCCGCAGTTCTTCTCCGGCGACCACGAGCGCCTGGAGCGCGGCTATTCGCCGATGACCATCCGCTTCTTCATCCTTCAGGCGCACTACCGCTCCACGGTGGACTTCTCCAACGAGGCGCTGCAGGCTGCCGAGAAGGGCCTGGCCCGCCTGCTGGAGGGCTGGAAGGCTCTGGGCCGCCTCTCCGAGGGCATGAAGACCAAGGGCCAGCCCCAGGTGGAGATGAAGCAGGTGGACGAACTGCGCCAGCGCTGCTACGACGCCATGAACGACGATATGGCCTCTCCGCTGGTCATCAGCGAGCTCTTCGAGGCCTGCCGCCTCATCAACAGCGTCCTGGACCGTCACGCCAGCATCACCGCCGAGGTGGCTGCCGCGCTGAAGGACGTCTTCCAGACCTTTGCCTTCGACATCCTGGGCCTCAAGGCCGAGGCCGGCGAGGGCAGCAAGGAGCGCGAGGCGGCTTACGGCGCCGTGGTCGATATGCTCCTGGAGCAGCGCCAGCAGGCCAAGGCCGAGAAGAACTGGGCGCTGAGCGACGCCATCCGCGACCGCCTCACGGAGCTGGGCTTCGAGGTGAAGGACACCAAGGACGGCTTCTCCTGGACACTGAACAAGTAAAGCCCTCCCGCCCGTGAAGCCGTTTGCCCTTTTCTTTGCCCTGTCGCTCCTGCTGCTGTCGTCCTGCGGCGGCAAGACCACCGTCATCACGGCCGATATGGCCCGCGAGGGCGTCAGCAACTACTGCCACAGCAACTACGACTGGACTCCTGCTGAGGATCGCCCCGACCTGATGTATGTCACGCTGGGCGACGAGACCGACTCGACCTTTCAGGTGATTTTCCGCAGCTACACGGGCTCGTTCACTTATTTCCTGGTGAACAAGTCGGGCGGCCGCACGAAGATGACGGAGTACGTCCCCACGCTGAACATTGAGCAGGATGCCGGCACCATCGAGCTGCTCGACTGGCTGAAGTAAAAAGGCCACCGGCGCTTTCGCGCCAGCGGCCTTTTGGCTTTTCGCTTTTGGCTCTTACCTCTTACTTCTTACATCAGACCTCATCACTCCCAATCGTCCCAATCCACACCGACGACTTGGCGGGCACGTTCATTAACGTTGCCGGAGCCACCCAGATCCAAATCGGCATTGCCTTGGACCTCGCTGGCCTGAAGCAGGCTACTCTCAATCTTGATCTCATCCACCTCGCAGGCGGGCTTTGTATATGCTTTCTTCATAATTGTCAATTGTCAATTATCAATTATCAATTATCAATTAAATAGCCACTTTCTTACCCTTGTGAATGTAGATGCCCGGCTTCGTGGGACGCTCAGTGTACTTGCGACCGTTCAAATCGTACCACGCGGCATCATCAGATGCCTCATTTTCCATTTTTAATTTCCACAGCGGTCGGATCGTCTTCTCCGAGGTTCATCACGATGTTGCGGGCGGCCTGCTGATTCTCGCCAAGCTCCACGTGGAAGTAGGCACGGAACGATTTGATGTTCTTGTTGGCCGAGGGCCAGTAGAGCTTGTTACCGGCGCCGAGGTAGAGGTTGCTGGCATCGCCGCCATCAAGATTTACGGGGCTGTAGTTGCCACGGAACTTCACGTTGTGGTCATAGCTGATCACCTTGCGTTCTGCGGGGTCTTCATTGCTGACGGTGACGCCGGTGAACACAGGGTCAGTGATGTCATAGTCAGTCGGATTATCGTCGTAGTCTGCAGCCTTATCCCACTTCACCAGATAGGGCACGCCGGCCTCTATCTTGTTGGCGTCCACGAAGTAGAGCGTGAGCGTGCCGGTAGAGGCGTCGTAGCCGGTGCCGCTGCTCTCGCTGTTGGCGAGCGCCTTCACCGTGGCGCCTTCGAGCGGCGTGCCGTCGAACTCATGACCCCTTGCTGCCTCCTCGTTGCCGAGATCAAACGGTAGCGTGAGGGTGTTCCAGTCGCCGTCCTTGTAGAGCGTGCGGCCATGAAGTGCTACGGCGATGGCCTTGCCGTCGTTGTCGGCGATGGCCGTGTTGTTATTGCCATTGTCCCTCAGCCGCAGAACCGGCTGCATCGTCTTGCCGGCGATGTAGGATTTCTGGTCGTTGCTCAGCGTGCCGCTATAAATTTTCGTGCCGTCGGTGTAATAGAGTGGAGATTTAATCTTGACTGTGCCATAGTAACTGCTGGCCATTACCGTGCCACCGGCAAGGGTGGTGGTGCCGCCAAAGGTGTAGATGCCATAGCCGTTTTCACCGCCCGTGGCTGTCACGTTACCGCCATTGATGGTGATGCCGTTGTAAGTGGCGTAGATGCCATGGCCGTTTTTGCCTCCTATGGCTGTCACGTTTCCGCCTTTGATAGTGAAGTTGATGGCATCAATGCCATGGTAGTTTTCACCGCCAGTGGCTGTCACGTTACCGCCGTTGATAGTGAAGTTGCTGGCATCAATACCATGACCATTTTCACCGCCAATGGCTGTCACGTTCCCGCCGTTGATAGTGATGATGCCGCAGTCGATGCCTGTATGTTTTTTACCGCCAGTGGCTGTCACACTACCGCCGTTGATGATTAAATCGTGGTCGCCAGTGCCGATGCCATAGTTGCTTTCGCTGAAGGCAACGAGCTGCCCTGTGCCTTCGCTTTGGCCATATATATATAGATAGTAGGATTGGACAGTATTTTCTGTGCTGCTGTTAGCGGTAAGCCTTGCGCCGTCCGCTAAGATAAGGTGGGTGAAGCCATTATAGAAATGCAAATGGTCGAGGTTGACCTCACCTTCCACAACGTACCAGTTGGTGGCTTGATCAGTGCCGTACTCGGTTTGCGATTCGTTGATGAGTATGGCCGTCACCTGCTGTTCCGCGCCGCTGGCGTCGATGTAGGAGACTTCACGCGACGCCGCCCACTGCGCATAGAGGGGGACGGTGGCGTTGTTCTCGGAGGTGAAGTTTCTGTAATACGCAGTAGTGTTGTACCACTCGCCGCTGCCGTCAGCCGCCGCGTTCCATCCGACAAAGGTGTAGCCCTCTCGGGAGAAGGCGTTGGCGCTGAGCTGCTGATATTGACCGTAGATAAAGTCCTGATCGTCCATCGTGCCCGTGCCGCCGTTGGCCTCATAGTGGACTTTGTAGGTGTTGATGGCCCACTGCGCATAGAGGGTGACGGTGGCGCCGTCGGTCGCCGTGACGTTCGGCGTCTGCTGTCCGTCGGCGTAGCCGGTACCGCTGCCGTCAGCCGCCGTGTTCCATCCGGTGAAGTGGTAGCATGTGGGGGCTGTGAAGCTGTTGGCGCTGAGTGCCTGCCCGGCGTCGTCGTAGGTGAAGTCCTGATCCGCCATCTCACCGCTGCCGCCGTTGGCCTCATAGCTGACGCTGTAGTGGTGCGCCGTCCATGCGGCATTGAAGCTGATGGCCTTGCGTGTGGCAGCGTCGCCGCGAACGATATTCATGGGCAGCACGGCCGCTGTGGGGTTGGGATGCAGGGCGTCGGTATAGGTCACGGCGCCGATGTCGTAGCCGGTGCGTGTGGGCGCTACAATATTGAAGGTGTTGGTCGTCATGCTGTACGTTGCGGGGTTGGGGTTCGTGAGGCCCTCCACCTCGTTGAAGCTGATGGCATAGGGACGCGGCGCATCGGCGTAGGTCACGGTGAGCCTTGCGAAGGTCTGCGTGGTGGTGATGTGTGCGTCGAAGGTGCGGTAGTTATCGAGGGCGTCGGTCTGCGTCACCATATCCACGTCGGCGTCCATCTGGGCGCCGGCGCCGGTCCAGGGTGAAGCCTGGCCGATGAGTGGATCACCGTCGGCGGTCGCCAGCCTGACGTGCGTCACGTAGTAGTGCGAACTGCTGAGGATGAGATGCGTGTTGTCATCGCCCTGAAAGTTGAGCCAGAAGCTGTTGAAGCCAACGAACGTCATACGCCCCGCATCCCTGCTGTACGTGAGTTGCAGGCCATCGTCGAGCTGCACTGTGAAGCCCGTGGTATTCGTGAGGTCCGGGATAATCGCTTCCTTCGTGCCGGTGCTGTAGTTGAAGCTGGTGCCAGAGCGCGTGAAGGTGAGCTTCCACCGGCTTGTGTATTGGCTTTGCTCCGCCAGGAAGGTGTACGTCACGGTTCTCTCCGCAGCCCATGCCGTCGCTGCGCACAGAACGACGACGAGCGTCAGGAAAAACTTTTTCATAGGGGTTTTTGATGTTTTTCGATGAATAAGGTATGTTCAAATGTCACAATCTGAGCAAAAAAATAAGAAAAATAGTTTAGAGTTTAGAGCTTAGAGTTTAGAGAATGATGTTTTTCTGCATATTTTTTTCGTTAGAAAGCAGTTACAAGCACAAAAAAGCCACCGACGCCTTCGCGCCAGCGGCCTAATTTTCAATTGTCAATTGTCAATTTTCAATTTCTTATTGACGTTTATCGGCGTAGACTGGGGGAAGGCGATGCTGTAGGCCTTGTCGAGGATATGGTAGCGCACGGAGCGCATACCGATATCCATCACCACCGACACCACGGCACGGAGAAACTCTCTGGGGTCGCGCGGCGAGAGCATCGGCGGGGGCATTTCGCTGTACCCTTCCAGCCTGCTGCGCATACACACCTCGAAGATGAGGTCGTCGGTGGCGCGATGGCCGAGCCATGTTTTGAGGATGTTGCGGATGCAGTAGCGCTTGCGTTGCAGGAGGTGGAGCCGCCTCGTGCGCTCCAGCAGAAGCCAGAGCTCCACGAAGCACTCCTGGGAGTTGTCAATCGTAATCATCGAAAATCAATTTGACCAATTTGACCTTGACCACTTTGACCATTACCCGCTAACCTTGCTATACCTTCCATCCTTCATAAACAAAACGAGCCCCTGCTTTCGCCAGTTTTTCAACATCTGTCGCACAGAGTTGTGTGTCACACCGGCACCCTTGACGGCTACGGAGAACTGCATCGCCTGATCGAAGGTAAACTGCACATCAAGCCGGTCGAAGATGGTGTCGTTCTTGCCGCGATTCACACGCCCGCTGTTCGCTCCTCCGGCGTAATCGCGGCTGGCAAAAGCGTTCTCGATGCGTTCGCGGAAGAAGTAGAGCGCGTTGTCCATCAGCGAGTCGGCGATGGTGTCGTAGAGTTCCAGCATCGGCTCCGTCTGCGTCCTTACCAGCATCTCCTTCCACAGCTCGGGCTGTGTCTTCAGACGCTTCTCGGCGCCGTTGAGCCCGTGCTTCCCGATGAGCGTCTCGCTCACCTTGCAGAGCATCAGGCAGCAGGTCATTCTCTGGGCGGTGACGCAGATGCGGAAGCGCTGGCGGGCTCTCACCTTATCATCGCTCTTCATCGACTCCAAACGCACGCGCTCCAGCCATTCACGACCCCTCGCCTCCAGTTTGGGCAGTACAATCTCGCCCTGCATCAGCGGCAGGAGGTGGGCTACCTGCTGTATGCGTTCGCTCTGCAGGTCGGTGAGCACACTGGGCTTGTCGTTCAGCGGCATGAAGGTGTTGTCGGGCGTGCGGGCCAAGGCGATACGGCTCTGGAATCCGTCGGTGTAGTTGCTGACCACACGGTAGAGGGCGTCGGGTGTGCCGCACATCGTCACGTTCCACAGCAGATGCTCTATGTGCACGTTGACGGCGTCGGCGCTTTTGGCTTCTCGGTCGTAACGGCTGCCGTCGTAGCTCTGGCGCAGCATCACGGAGAAGTCGCTCATGGCGTTCTTCCACTTCTGCGCCAGGGTGTCGGCCTCGGGCGTGAAGGAGAATCCGTGTTTGCCCTCCGTGTTGGCCAGTCGCTCGGCCAGATTGGCCACCGTGTTGTTGAGCGGCAGACAGCGCACGGGCAGTTTGGGCTCCTCGGGCTGTTCCTTCTTGTTCTTGGCCGCACGCTTCTTGGCGCGCCATTCGTCTTCCTGCTGCAGATACATGTTGTCCGTGGCCTTCACTTCACTCATCCACGCGTCCACGACGGGGTCTATCGAACCCTTTCCGCTGGCGAAGTCGCCGGCGATGTAGGCGATGAGATTCAGCCCCTTCTTTTGGTCGTGCACATCGAGCTTCACTCCTGTGGCCAACGCCCCGATGGCGGGACATATCGCCGTCAGCACCGGCATCGCCAGTTGGGGCTCCGCGGATTCGACCGACTCTTTGACGCCTTGAGGAAGTTTTTCAGGTGAAAGGTGAAAGGTGACAGTTGAAAGGTTTTCGTCTTCGTTAACGTTATCGTCATTGTTATCGTCTATCGTCTTTCGTTCTTCGTCCAATTCAGCGACAATCTGATCCATCAGGCGCGAACCCTTGGTCGGCTCTTTGCAGGCGGAGTGGATGATGCTGCGCATCTCCTCCTCGCTGAGTCCGTAGCGGGGCATCAGCTCCAGCAACCAGGCCTCCGAG
>CADAVI010000014.1 GCA_902791295.1 uncultured Bacteroidales bacterium
GACGCTCGATGCCTCTTATTTCGAGGACACCGACGGCAAGCGCTATCTCATCTATTGCCACGAATGGATTCAGAACGGCAATGGAACTATAGAATACATTGAACTGAAGCCGGACATGACAGGCACCGTAGGCGAAGGCACGGTGATGACGAGGGCGCATGATGCAACATGGAATACCAGCCCCGTGACGGACGGCCCTTATCTTTTCCTTACTCAGACAGGACGGCTCGGCATGATATGGACCAGTTGGCACGGCGACCGCTATGTGCAAGGTGTGGCTTACTCGTCAACCGGCAAATTGAGTGGGCCCTGGGTTCACGAGCCGCTGCCCATCACACCGGACAACTACGGCCACGGCATGCTCTTCCGCACCTTCGAGGGCCAGCTGCTCATGTCCATCCACAGCCACCGCAACATCAATCTTGATGCTCAGCACTTTGAGCGTCACCCTATGCTTTTCGTTATGGACGACAGCGGCGATCGTCTGCGTACCGTGATGGAATACAAGGTAAACATCGGAGCGGCCAATCCTACACGCGTCATAGTAGACAACCCCGAGTTCGAGTACGGCAAACAGGGCTGGACCTGTACGACCGGCGCACAGAACCAGCTCATTGCCCACAATCAGGGCGGAGCCATCACCGGCAACTTCTTCGAGTCGTGGGATGCCAACTCATACATAGGCGAAATCTATCAGGAGAAGAGTGTTCCCAACGGCACCTATCAGCTAACGGCCGCGGCCTTCCGCAGCCAACCCATCAGCGGCGGCAAGCAGGATGCAGAGGCGGTGTATCTGTTTGCAAACAACGAGCGGGTGTCGGTCGATGACACCACTCCACAAAACTACACCGTCACGGTGCACGTCACTGATGGTCATCTGCGTTTCGGTATCGCATCCGTGAAGAGGAATTTCCGCTGGATGGGCATCGACAATGTCAACCTGCGCTACTATGGCACCCGGCGATTGACCGCCGAGGACATTGAAGAGGCCGCACGCCATGCCGTATTCTACCTGCGCAACCGACGTGACGGTAAGTTCCTAAATGCCGGGCAGTCGTGGGGCACGCAGGCCATTCTCTCCGATCAGCCCCTTGATTTGCGCCTTGTAACGCTGTCAGATGGCAAATATGCCATTGACACCCGCATCAGCAACGGCTCTCTCAACCACTATGTCGGCAACAACGGCTACCTCGACAGTGCCCTCACACCCTTCACCGTCAATCACGCGGACGAGCACGCCGTCACTCTCAGCACTGACGGCACCCACTACTGGGGCAGCACGGGCGGTCAGGTAGTCAGCACCTCGCTCACCTCAGCCACAGCCAACGGGGCGCAGTGGGAAATGCTGACGCGCGATGACCTGTTGGATGAGCTCTCCGCAGCCACGCCCGATGTTCCCGCCGATGCCACGTTTCTCATCCGGTGTCCCGGCTTCGGGCGCAACGACACCCGCGTCTCAGCTTGGAATATCAGCGACGATTGCACCAATAGCACCCTCTCCGGCGGTAATAACACCAATAATTGCGCAGAGTCCTACCATTCAACCTTCACCATCAGCCAGGCCCTCGCCGATGCTCCCATCGGCACCTACGCCCTCACGGCACAAGGTTTCTACCGTCAGGAAGAGGGCAAGACGGAGGCTGCTCCCGTGTTCTTCATCGGCGACAGCACCGTACCGCTCACCAAGAATTCGCACGGCGAAAATTCCATGGAAGATGCCTCCGCATCGTTCACCGCCAAACTATACACCATCGCTCCCCTCCTGTTCTACTATGACGGTCAACGCCCCCTCACTTTGGGCATCCGTGGCACCGCCACCGCCCAGTGGGTCGTTTGGGACAATTTCCGGCTGAAGTACTTGGGAAGGGATAATTCAACAGGAATCCAAGAGGCAGTAACCAGCCAAAAGGCAGAAGATAACACCGTCTATGACCTCAGCGGTCGTAGAGTTATGAAGCCTTCAAGAGGCATCTACATCAAGAACGGAAAGAAGATAATATATTAACATGAGTTCGATGAAAATCTGCGCAGCGACAATCTGTCCGAGACGCTCATCAAAGCCCCTCTCATATATCCGGAATTGCAGAACGGTATCATAATGGTCACTACTTCGGGGACGGAAAGCCTTCCTGCCCTATGGTAAGAACCAAACTTCACCGTTAAAAATTAAAAGTGACATGCATAACCAGATTTATCCCAGCGCCGAACTCCCAACTCTGAACTAAATTTCGTACCTTTGCAGGCGTTTTCATGATGAGGACACCCGCCATACAAGGACTGCGCGACGGCACACCGATCGCGATGGGCTACTTCGCCGTGGCCTTCTCGCTGGGCATCATCGCCGTGAAAGCCGGGCTGACAGCGCCGCTGGGCTTCATCAGCAGCGCCTTCACGCGCGCCTCCGCCGGAGAATACGGCACCTACATGCTCATTGCCGCAGGCGCCACCTACGCCGAAATAGCCGCGATGTGTCTCGTGACGAACCTGCGCTATATGCTCATGAGCGCCGCACTCTCGCAAAAGATTGCCCCCGGCACCTCGTGGGTGCACCGCATGCTGATGGCCGCCTGCATCACCGACGAGGTGTTCGGCATCAGCGTGGCCTGGCCGGGCTACACACCCCCCGCCTACACCTATGCCGCCGCCCTCATCTCCACCCTCTTTTGGGCCTCGGGATGCGCGATGGGCATCATGGCCGGCAGCCTGTTGCCCGAGACAATGGTGACGGCGCTCAGCATGTCGCTCTACGGCATGTTTCTGGCCATCATCATCCCCCCCGCACGAAAGGACCGCAACGTGCTCGGCGCCCTCGTCGTGAGCATCGTCCTGAGCGGGCTGGCCGCTGCGGCGCCCGTCGTGGGCGAGTGGAGCAGCGGCATGCGCACCGTGGTGCTCACCATACTCATCTCTGCCGCCGCAGCGTGGCTCAAACCCGTGAAAGACGAAAACGATGGAGCAGCATAGCATCATCATCTGCATCGCGCTGGCCATCGTCGTGACCAACCTCATACGCCTCATCCCGATGGCGTGCATCAAGGGCCCCATACGCCACCGCTTCGTGCGCAGCTTTCTCTACTACGTGCCCTACGTGACGCTCGCCGTGATGACCTTCCCCGACATGATACTGACGCCGCCCTCCCTCACGACGGGCATCGCGGCGCTTACGGCCGGCATCGCCGCCGCATGGATGCGCCTGGGACTGCTGCCCGTGGCTGCCATCTGCAGCCTCATCACCTACTTCCTGAACTCGTCGGGCATCTGAACGTCGAGGCCGTCGCGGCGGGCGAAGATGTGGGGCGACATGATTTCCACACCCTCCTCGAAGAAGCGGCGCAGAAGATTGGCATGCAGTTCGCTGTACACTGTGGGCAGATGCGCGGCGTCGGCGGTGAAGGCGTTGATTTCATACTCCACGTAGAAGTCGTTAAGCGCCGTGATTTGCATGAAGGGGCGGGGCTTGTGTTTGATGCCCGGCGTGGCCATAGCGGCCGACTCCATGATTTCCTTTATCTTCTGCCAGGGCACGTCGTAGCCGATGGTGACCTTCGTGTGGACGATGATGCCGTAGTTGCGCGCCGCGAGCGAGAAATTGCTCGTCTGCGAACCCATAAGGCTGGAGTTCTGGATGGTGACAATCTCGTTCTTGCGGGTGCGGATGCGCGTCACCAGGACGGTCTTCTCAATCACCTCCCCCACGGTGTCGCCCACCTGGATATAGTCGCCCAGGCGGAAGGGCCGCATATAGGTCATCACCAGGCCGGCGATGACGTTGCCCACTATCGACGTGCTGCCCAGGGAGAGAATCAGGCCGATGAAGACCGATACACCCTGGAATATCTCGGAGTTGCTGCTGGGCAGCAGCGGCCATATCATCACCAGCATGAGCGAATAGAGCAGCACGCGCAGGATGAGATAGGTGGGCTGGGCCCAGTCGGCGTAGAAGCCGTCTATCTTGAGGTGCTCCGACTCTATCTCGCGGGTGAAGTAGCGCAGGAGGCGCATCAGATAGTGGAAGCAGAGCCAGATGACGAAAATCTGGAAGAGGTTGGGGATGTAGCCCACGACGGACAGCACGATGCCCTTGAAGGGGTTCCAGAGGTAGCCCAGGACGGTGAAGGTAATCATCTCGGTCTCGGGGAAGATGGAGAAAATCAGGGGAATGGCCACCATGAGCTGGATGAGCAGGCAGAGCCACAGGAGGGCGCGATAGAGCGTCATGAGGATGAGCCCCTGACGATGGACGTTGAGAAACTCGTAGTCCTTAAGCACGAGGGGCTTGATGCGCGGCATAATCCACTGGAGGAAACGCCTCTTGCGCCGGGCAAAGAAGCGCAGCGTGAGACGCAGCGAGACGAAGAGCGTCAGGAGGATGGCGACGGCCAGCGAAAGCCCCAGCAGCTTGGTGCGCAGGCCGTATTCATCCTGCATGGCATCGATCTTGGTCTGAATGAGGCGGGCGTATTCGCCGGCCAGTTCGGCACGCGGACGGCTCTCCCAGAGGGCGTCCATGTCGGTGATGCTGAGCAACACCTCGCCGCCGGCCATGATGTCGGAGGTGAAGTCGCCCTCGAAGACATAGAGCGAATCAGGCTGGAAAGTGAGGCGGTGGCCCAAGTCCTCAATCTTCCCGGCAGCAGCCGCCACGCGCGCCTCGGGGGTGAGGCCGCCGCGACGGGCGAAGAGGCGCAACAGCGTGTCCTCTCCCACCACCAACGGCGCACCCGTCTGAATGGCACGCAGGGAGTCCACTGTGTGACGGCGGCGCGCCTTGGCGACAGAGTCGAGGGCCACCTGGCGCCCCGTGCGCTCGAGGGCCTCCTGCAGCATGAGGTTCTGCATCTGCATATCCTGCATCTGACTGTTGAGATCGGCGATAAGCGAGTCGCGCTCCGTCAGGGCGCTGTCGGGGGCGGGCACGAGGTCCTGCGCCGTCAGCGCGGCCGCGCCGAGACAGCAGCAGAGGAGCAGAAGAAAGTGCTTCATCATGGTCGTTTTTGTGTTTACGAAGGCAAAGATACAAAAAAATCCGCAAACTCCCGAAAGAGTCTGCGGACTTTTTGCCTTTATTTGTCTTCACAGAGAGCGGAGGGTCAGAGCGACTGCATCGTGCGCTCCACGAAGCGCTGCAGGGCCTCGCCCTTGAGCAGCCCGTTTTGCAGCAGACAGAGATCCACCAGTTGGGCCACCTGACTCTCGTCGCCGTCGATGACCTTCTTAATCAGCGGCGCGTCGGTGTTGAGGATGACGTTGTAGCTGTCGGGCAGCTCGCCGTAGAAGGCCATACCCGGCTGCAGGCGCGCCATCTCCTTCATGCGGCGCATATACTCGCTCTGGGTCAGCGTGAGCGGTGCGGCCTCAGCGCCGAGGGCCTGCGTCTGCACGCTGTAGGTGGGCGCCTTCTTGTCGTCTTCGGGCGCCTTCAGCAGGTCGGAGAAGACCTTCACGAGGCCCTCGTACTGCTTCTTCTCCTCCTCCGTGGGCTCCTTGATGTCCTCCTTGGGGATGAGGCGCTCCAGCACGTCGGCGTCCACGCGGGTGAAGGCGCTCTTCTCGAGCTTCTGCTCCAGCATGTTCATCAGCGGGGCGTCGAGCGTACCGTTCATCAGCAACACGCTGTAGCCCTTCTTTTTGGCCGCCTCAATCTGAGCGTACTGCGCCTCCTTGTCGGTGGCGTAGAGATAGACGGTGCGGCCGTCCTTGTCGGTCTGCTCCGAAGCGATGAGCGTCTTGTACTCCTCCAGCGTGAAATGCTTGCCCTCGGTGTCGGTGAGCAGGAAGAAGTCCTTGGCCTTGTCGTAGAAGTCGGGCTCGGAGAGCATACCGTAGGCGATGAAGATGGAGATGTCGGCCCACTTCTCCTCATACTCGGCGCGCTGCGTCTTGAAGATGGAGGAGAGACGGTCGGAGACCTTCTTGGTGATGTAGCTCGAAATCTTCTTCACATTGGGGTCGCCCTGCAGATAGGAACGGCTGACGTTCAGGGGAATGTCGGGCGAATCAATCACGCCGTGAAGCAGTGTGAGGAACTCGGGCACGATGCCCTCCACCTGGTCGGTGACGAAGACCTGATTGCAGTAAAGCTGTATCTTGTTGCGCTGCATCTCGATGTTCTCCTTGAGCTTGGGGAAGTAGAGGATGCCCGTGAGGTTGAAGGGATAATCCACGTTGAGGTGAATCCAGAAGAGCGGATCGTCGCCCATGGGGAAGAGGTGGCGGTAGAACTCCTTATAGTCGTCGTCCTTGAGCTCGGAGGGCTTGCGCATCCACAGCGGAGCCACGGAGTTAATCACGTGGTCGGCGTCGGTCTCCACCATCTTCTTCTCCTTCTCGTCCCACTTGCTCTCTTTGCCTAAAACCACGGGAACGGGCAGGAAGTGACAATACTTGGAAAGCAGCTGCTCCACCTTACCCTTCTCGAGAAACTCCTTGCAGTCGTCCGAGAGATGCATGACGATGTCGGTGCCGCGCTCCGCTTTGTCAATCTCCTCCAGCGTGAACTCGGGGCTGCCGTCGCACGACCACTTCTGGGCCGGAGCGTCCTGCCAGCTCTTGGTGAGAATGTCCACGCGGTCGGACACCATGAAGGAAGAGTAGAAGCCCAAACCGAAGTGGCCGATGATGGCCTCGGCGTCCTTGTATTTCTCAAGGAACTCGCCCGCACCGGAAAAGGCAATCTGGTTGATGTATTTCTCAATCTCGTCGGCCGTCATGCCGATGCCGTGATCGCGCACGGTGAGCGTGCCGGCCTCCTTGTCGATGATGACCTCCACCTTGAGGTCGCCCAAGTCGCCCTTGTATTCACCTTTGCCCGAAAGCGTCTTCAGCTTCTGCGTGGCATCCACAGCGTTGGACACCATCTCGCGGATGAAAATGTCACGGTCGCTGTAGAGAAATTTTTTGATGACGGGGAAGATGTTTTCCGTCGTCACACCAATGTTTCCTGTTTTCATTGAAGTATGATTTTATCGTTATCTACCGATGTTTTGTATTTACGCTTGCGTCCGCCCGACATCATCACCTCGCAAAGAGGTTCCTCAAGGCAGGTGCGGATGGCGCGCGCCAAAGGCCGGGCGCCGTATTGCACGTCGTAGCCCTTGCGGGCCAGCAGTTGCTGAGCCTCGGGCGTCACGGTGAGCTGATAGCCCAGCTCGGCAATGCGCCGCATGAGGGGCTGCAGCTCCAGGCTGACGATGCGGCCGATGGCCTCCTCGTCGAGCTGGTCGAAGAAAACAATGTCGTCCAGGCGGTTGATAAACTCGGGGGCGAACTGCTTCTTGATGGCTTTGTTGACAATCTCGCGGGCGCGCTCTTTGTCCATCTCCTTACCCTTGCCGCTGGCGAAGCCGATGCCGCTGCCAAAGTCCTTGAGCTGGCGGGTGCCCACGTTGGAGGTCATGATGATGACGGTGTTCTTGAAGTCGATGGTGGCGCCGTTGCCGTCGGTCAAACGTCCCTCGTCCATGACCTGCAGCAGCAGGTTGTAAACGTCGGGGTGAGCCTTCTCTATCTCGTCGAGCAGCACGATGCTGTAGGGATGGCGGCGCACGCGCTCGGTGAGCTGTCCGCCCTCGTCATAACCCACATAGCCCGGAGGCGCACCGACCATGCGCGAGACTGTGTGCTTCTCCATATACTCCGACATGTCGATGCGGATGAGCGCATCTTCGCTGCCGAACATCTCTTTGGCCAGACACTTGCAGAGGTAGGTCTTCCCCACCCCAGTCGGGCCGACGAAGAGGAAGGTGCCGATGGGCTTCTTGGGGTCCTTCAGACCCACACGGCTGCACTGGATTGCGCGCACCACGCGATGGATGGCCTCATCCTGGCCGATGACCTGAGAGGACAGCGTGCCTTCGAGCGAAAGCAGGCGGGCACGCTCCTTCTGACCCACACGCGAAGCGGGGATGCCTGTCATCATGCTGATGACCTCGGCCACGGTGTCTTCGGTGACTTCGCCGCCCGAAAGGTGCACACGCGCGCCGGCCTCGTCCATAGCGTCGAGCGCCTTGTCGGGGAAAGCGCGCGAGGAGACGAAGCGGTCGGACAGGGAGACGCAGGCCTCAATGGCAGCGTCGGTGTAGGTGACGTTGTGGTGCATCTCGTAGTGGGGCTGCAGGAGGTGCAGAATCTCCAGCGTCTCGGCCGCAGTGGTCTCGGCCACCTGTACCTTCTGGAAGCGGCGGTCGAGAGCGCCGTCCTTCTCGATGGTCTTGCGGAACTCATCAACCGTCGTGGCGCCGATGCAGCGTATCTCGCCGCGTGCCAGCGCCGGCTTGAGCAGATTGGCGGCGTCCATAGCCCCCGTAGCGCCGCCGGCACCTACCAGCGTGTGAATCTCGTCGATGAAGACGATGATCTCGGGATGCTGCTTGAGCTCGGTGGTGATGCTCTTGAGGCGCTCCTCAAACTGTCCGCGGTATTTCGTGCCCGCCACAACAGAAGCGATGTCGAGCATCACGATGCGGCGGTCGGCCAGGATCGACGGTGCCTTGCCCATAGCGATGTGCATGGCCAGACCCTCGACGATGGCGCTCTTGCCCACACCGGGCTCGCCGATGAGGATGGGGTTGTTCTTCTTGCGGCGGCAGAGTATCTGCTCCACACGCTCGATTTCCTTCTCGCGGCCGATGACGGGATCCATCTTGCCGCTGCGGGCCAACTGGGTGAGGTCGGTGGAGAAGGCGTCCAAAGCGTTGGTGGCGCCCTGAGGCACAACGGCGCCGGCGGTCTCGCCTCCGGCACTCACGCCGGAGAACTCGTCGGCCTCCTCGTCATCGACATCTTCCTCACGGGAGAGCAGGTCGGGATTGAGGATGCGCGCCAACTGCTCGAAGGTGACGCCGTGTGCCTCCAAAACACGTCCGGCAACGTTGTCTTTCTCCTTGAGCAAAGCCAAAAGCAGGTGCTCGGTGTCCACCTCGGAAGCCTGCATCATGCGCGCCTCGAGAATGGCCAGACGGATGAGGCGTGAGGCCTGAATGTCCATCGGCACTTCGCCGGGCTTGGGCGCCACACCGATGAGATGGTTGGCTCCCTTCTGCTCCAACTCGCGGACGATGGCATCGACATCGGGTTGTATTTCGCGGATGAGCACCGCGCCCTTACTGCCATTTTGACGCAACATGGCCAAAAGCAGATGGACGGGTGACACTATGTCACCTCCCAAACGGCCGCTCTCGTGGAAAGAGGAAGCCACCAGGAAGGTCATATCTTTAGAAAAGTTTGTATTCATGGGCTTTTCTTTGCCTTTTTCACTATACACATAAGCAAAAGACGTGCCAAATTCAGAAAAATAACGTATATTTGCACCGATAATAAAGAACAGACGACATGAATTACGGATTTGTCAGGATTGCCGCAGCCGTGCCCCGCGTGAAGGTGGCTGCCCCCCAGTGGAACATACAGCGCATCGAAGCCCTTGCCGCACAGGCAGAAGGCAAAGGCGCACAGGTGGTGGTCTTCCCCGAACTGTCGGTGACGGGCTACACCTGTCAGGATCTCTTCCACCAGCAGACCCTGCTGGAGGAGGCCGAGCGCGCCATGCTGCAGTTGTTGGAATTCAGCCGCGGGCTGGACATCATCATCGTGGTGGGGCTGCCTGTGGCAGTGGGAGGTTCGCTGGTCAACTGCGCCGCCGTGGTGCAGAGCGGACAGCTCAAAGCCCTCGTGGGCAAAACCTATCTGCCCAACTACCAGGAATTTTATGAAAGGCGCTGGTTCACCTCCGCCGAAGACCTTGCACCCGAAGCCGCCACCTGGCTCTGCGGACAGCAACTCACGGTGGGAGCACGCCACATCTTCGAGACCGGCGAAATGAATTTCGGCATCGAAATATGCGAGGACCTTTGGGCGCCCGTGCCCCCCTCATCACGACTGACATTGGAGGGCGCCGACGTCATCCTCAACCTCTCGGCCGACAACGAATGCGTGGGCAAATACGCCTACGTCAAGCAGCTCGTCCGGGAACAGAGCGCACGCACCATATCCGGCTACATCTATGTGGGCGCCGGATTCGGCGAGAGCACACAGGACGTGGTATTCGGCAGCAAGGTGCTGATGGCGGAGAACGGCACCATTGTTGCAGAAGGCGCACGCAACAGCCTGGAAGAACAACTCATCATCAGTGAAATAGACATTGAACGCCTGCGCTCGGAGCGTCGCAAGAACACCACCTTCGCCGCCTGCGCCGCGCAGGAGACGGGCTATGGTATGACGCGCACACAGCTCCACACGACCCCGCGCAACATCAGCCTGACGCGCGAGGTCAACCCCTACCCCTTTGTGCCGCAGGGCCCCGAACTCGATGCACGCTGCGAGGAGATTTTCGCCATACAGACACGCGGACTGGCGCAGCGTCTGAGCCACACCCGCTGCGAGCACGCCGTGGTCGGCATCTCGGGCGGACTTGACTCCACGCTGGCGTTGCTGGTGACGGTGAAGACCTTCGACCTGCTGGGGCTCGACCGCAAAGGCATCATCGGCATCACCATGCCCGGATTCGGCACCAGCGACCGCACCCACACCAATGCCGTCAACCTGATGGAGCAACTTGGCATCACCACACGCGAGATCAGCATCAAAGCCGCTTGCGAGCAGCACTTCAAAGACATCGGACACGACAGCGCCAAGCACGACGTCACCTACGAGAATTCGCAGGCACGCGAACGCACGCAAGTGCTGATGGACGTTGCCAACCAGACGGGCGGCATGGTCATCGGCACCGGCGACCTCTCGGAGCTGGCACTGGGATGGGCCACCTACAACGGCGACCACATGTCGATGTACGGCGTAAACGCCTCCGTGCCCAAGACGCTGGTACGCCATCTCGTCAAATGGGTGGCCCTGCAGGAAGAGGAAAACATCCGCGCCACGCTGCTTGACATCGTCGACACCCCCATCTCGCCTGAACTCATCCCCGCCGACGAAGAAGGCAACATCACCCAAAAGACGGAGGACCTCGTGGGGCCCTACGACTTGCACGACTTCACGCTCTATCATCTGCTGCGCTGGGGATTCCGCCCCTCAAAAATCAAGATGCTCGCCCAGAAGGCCTTCGCCGGACAGTATGACGAAGAGACCGTGACCCACTGGCTGAAGACCTTCTGCCGCCGTTTCTTCCGCCAGCAGTTCAAGAGGAGCTGCCTGCCCGACGGCCCTAAAGTGGGCAGCGTCAGTCTCTCGCCCAGAGGCGATTGGAGAATGCCGTCGGATGCATGCGAAGAAGATTGGCTTAAAGATTTGGAGAAATAGTAAAAAACACGTGTAAAGAATTATTATTTTAAAAAAAATACAGTTTCTATATCGTTTTTTACGGTTTCTCTTTGGAGATTTCAGTTTTTTTCGCTATTTTTGTGCACAGAAAATGCAAAAAACAAACAATAAATAACAAAAAAGGTATGACTAAGCTTGAATTGATTAAGGAAATCTGTAAGCGTACCGGTGTGGACAACACCAGCGTTACAAACACGATTGAGGCCATGATGTCCGTTATGAAGGACACTATGAGCAAGGGCGAGTGCATCTACCTGCGCGGCTTCGGCAGCTTCATCCTGAAGCATCGCGCACAGAAGACCGCACGTAATATCTCCAAGAATCAGACCATCATCGTGCCCGCTCACGATCTGCCGGCCTTCAAGCCCTGCAAGGACTTCGCCGACATGCTGAAGAAGTAACACGCCATTTTTTTCCTGTTCGGCAAGGACAAAGATAAAAAAAGAGCACCCGTCAAGGGGTGCCCTTTTTTGTTAATGCTTTTTATCGGTTTATGCTTCGGGCAGCTTCACCGAGAGCGAGAGTTCGTCGAGCTGCGACTGGTCAATAACGCCGGGAGCGTCGAGCATGACGTCGCGACCGGAATTATTCTTGGGGAAGGCGATGCAGTCGCGGATGCTGTCCAAGCCGGCAAAGAGCGAGACGAAACGGTCAAGACCGTAAGCCAGACCACCGTGAGGAGGGGCACCGTATTTGAAGGCGTTCATCAGGAAGCCGAACTTGGCTTGCGCCTGCTCGGGTGTGAAGCCCAAAATTTCAAAAATCTTCTGTTGCAGACGGGCATCGTGGATACGGATGCTGCCGCCGCCCACCTCAACACCGTTGATCACCATATCGTAAGCGTTGGCACGCACGGCAGCGGGATTAGTGTCGAGCAGAGGTATGTCCTCGGGCTTGGGCGAGGTGAAGGGATGGTGCATGGCCATCAGACGCTGCTCCTCGTCGCTCCACTCGTACATCGGGAAATCGATGACCCAGAGGCAGCTGTATTTGTTCTTGTCGCGAAGGCCCATGCGGGAGCCCATCTCCAGACGCAACTCGCAGAGCTGCTTACGCACCTTCATAGCGTCGTCGCCGCAAAGAATCAGGATAAGATCACCGCTCTTGGCCTGCATCTTCTCCTTCAGGACATTCAACGTGTCGGGGCCGTAGAACTTGTCCACGCTCGACTTCACGGAACCGTCCTCGTTGATGCGCGCATAGACAAGGCCCTTGGCGCCAACCTGAGGACGCTTCACGAACTCGGTGAGCTCGTCGAGCTGCTTGCGCGTGAGCACAGCCTGGCCTTCACAGCAGAGAGCACCGATGTAGCGGGCGCCGTCGAACACCTGGAAACCCTCGGGGAATATCGTGGGCACAATCTCGGAGGAGGCATTGTCCGCCTCACTGGTCTTGAGCTCCACAATAGGCATCGCAAAACGCGTATCGGGCTTGTCGCTGCCGTAATACTTCATGGCATCGGCCCAAGTCATACGGGGAAGCGCAGGAAGGTCAATACCCTTCACCGTCTTGAAGAGGTGGCGGCTCATGCCCTCGAACATCTGCAAGATGTCCTCCTGCTCCACAAACGACATCTCACAGTCGATCTGCGTAAACTCAGGCTGACGGTCGGCACGGAGGTCCTCATCGCGGAAGCACTTCACAATCTGGAAATAGCGGTCCATGCCGGCCACCATCAGCAATTGCTTAAGCGTCTGAGGCGACTGGGGCAAGGCGTAGAACTGGCCGGGATTCATGCGCGAAGGCACCACGAAGTCGCGGGCGCCCTCAGGTGTGGAGTTCACCAGAATCGGCGTCTCAATCTCAAGGAAGCCCTGCTCGTCAAGATACCGGCGCACCTCAAAGGCCATCTTGTGGCGCAGTTCCAAATTCTGACGCACCACGGGGCGGCGCAAATCCAAATAACGGTATTTCATGCGCAGGTCGTCGCCGCCGTCGCTGTTCTCCTCAATGGTGAAAGGAGGCGTGAGGGAAGCGTTGATGACATTGAGCTCGGAAACCACAATCTCAATATCGCCCGTGGGGATGTTCTTGTTCTTGGAATAGCGCTCGGCCACAACACCCCTGGCTTGCACCACAAATTCACGGCCCAAAGCAGCGGCCTTGGCCTTGAGTTCGTCGGAGGCATCCTCGTTGAAGGCCAGCTGAGTGATGCCGTAGCGGTCGCGCAGGTCGACGAAAGACAGGGCGCCCAGATTATGGATGCTCTGCACCCATCCGGCAAGAGTGACCTTCTCGCCCACATTGTCAATGCGGAGTTCTCCGCAAGTTTTTGTCCTATACATATTATATATTAGTATTATCTCTTTCTCACACCAACAAAAAAAGGACGACCTTGTGGGTCATCCTCTTTTTGGTACGCCCTCAGGGGCTCGAACCCTGGACCCATTGATTAAGAGTCAATTGCTCTACCAACTGAGCTAAGGACGCATGCATCGGGGCTTAAAGGTACGGCATTTTTCTCAAACGACCAAACTTTTCAACCATTTTTTTTGAAATAATATCACAAATCGTACATTTCGGAGGGTACAAGACGCTTCAACACCGTTAGAGAGAAGTCCACGCCACCCTTTATGCCGTATTCGGAGAGCACCTGCTCGTAGGTCTTACGTGCCAACTCCGGATGGTTATTTTCCTCGGAAAGATGGCAAAGCCAGAGATGACGCAAAGCCGGTGTGGCACTCTCGGCCACAAGGCGCGCGCCGACCTCGTTGGACAGATGCCCCCTTTCGCCGCTGATACGCCCCTTGAGGTAAGCCGGATAAGGCCCCATCTTGAGCATCGCCAAATCGTGGTTGGCCTCCAAAACCAAGTAGTTGGCACGAGACACCGCCTTGCTGATGCGGTCCGTCACATGGCCGACGTCCGTGATAAGAGTGAACACGGCGTCGCCACACTGAATCTCGTAGCCGACACAGTCGCTGCTGTCGTGGGGCACATCGAAAGGCGTCACCGTGAAGTCGCCCAAACGGAAAGGCACCTCCTTCTCGACAAAATACCTCTGAGACGCGGGCACCTTGTGCGTCATGCAATAGTTGCGCCCCATGCCCTCGTGCACAGCCTGCGTGGTGTAGACCGGACACCGGCACTCTTCGGCCAAAAGACCGGCGCCCTTGATGTGGTCTGTGTGGTCGTGCGTAATGAGGATAGCATCAACGTCCGAGACACTGAGACCATAGTTCGAGAAGTATTGCTTCACCTTGCGCGGCGACAGGCCGGCATCAATCAATATCATGCCGCCATCGCTCCTGAGCAGGTAGCAATTTCCGCTGGAACCGGAACTGAATGAAATGAACTGCATATCTTATTGTATTTATACTCATAAATCAGAATGGCAATCCCACCGCAAAATGGAAAGTGAAGTCACGCGAAAATTTGGGATGCACCAAAGGATAATGGTCGGAGGCTTCGGCGAAAGCCGGATTGATGGCCTTCATGCCACCGTCGAAGCGCAAAAGGAAATAATTGAAGTTGAGACGAAGGCCCAGCCCATAAGCCACCGCAATCTCCTCCAGAAATGAGCCCCAGGAAAACTGGCCTCCAGGCTGTTCGGGATAATCGCGGAAAGTCCATATATTGCCGGCGTCAATGAACAGAGCGCCGTCGAGTTTCCAGAAAAGATGTGCCCGATACTCCACGTTAAGGTCCAACTTGATGTCGCCGGTCTGATTGATAAAGTCGATGCGACCGTCGGAACCGCGGAAACGGCCTGGGCCGAGCTCACGCACACTCCAGCCTCTCACCGAGTTGGCACCGCCGGAGAAGTAGCGCTTCTCGTAAGGAAGAATGCGCGCATTGCCGTAGGGCAACGCCATGCCCAGACCCGCATGCAGTGCCAACGACTGACCATCGGAGAATCTGATACTCTTGGAGAAGTCAAAATCAACTTTGGCATACTGTGCGTAGGCAACCCCCAGGAGTGTATGCTGACCGTCGGAATTGACCGGACTGGAGAAGGCCGTGCACAGACCGTGCAGAAGGTTACCGGCCGTCTCGAGCGAGATACGTGCCGTCCAGGCATCCTTGCCGTAGATGTTGGTCGCCCCCATCGCCTTGATGTTGGAAAAGGCAAACATGAACGAACAGTTCATGATGAAGAGATTCTCATAATTGTATCGTAAAATGGCATTACGCGACGTGGGATTGTCCAGATACGTCTCACGGAAGGTCTGCGAAATCCATGGCATAAAGACATAGTTGAGACCGAGAAGGTCCCAACGGTAAGTATGCTTGCCCCCGTAGCGTCCCCAGCGGTAGCGCATCGCTCCGGTGACGACGCGGCGGTGGAACTCGGGACGGTCCTGAGAATCGAATTTGAGAGACACCTCCGTGGTGGCCTGCAGGCGCCGGCGGAAATTACGGCCGGCCCAGGGGAATTTGAATTCGGGGAACGTCAGAGACGTCTCAAAAGAATACTCTATAAAATTCTGCCGGTCATAGCCTTTGAGCTGGCGGATGGCTTCGAAAGCACCGCGCGCCTTTATCGCAAACAACTCGGAGCCGTGGAAAATGTTGCGGTTCTGATAGGTCACTTCCGCTGCTGCGCCCAAGTCGCCGGCCGAGTTCGTGCCATCCAGGTTGAACTTCACTGTGTTGAGGCGCGCCGGCGTCAACGTAATATTAGGATACAGACGGTCGGAATCCCGCTCCTCTATATGGATGTTGCTGGCAGCCAAGGCACCCAAACGCAACAGATGCCCGTAAGTCTCCTGTACTTCGCGCTCGCGGTAGAGGCTGTTCACTGGCATGGACACCGTGTTACGGAGCACATTGGGGCGTATACGCAAAGGATGCTGCGCTGTGGTGTCGAACGTGAACGTTGTCTCACCCCAGCGATAGGTGCGGTGGGACACCACCGTGTCGCCATGCTGCTCGTAAGGATGCACTATCATGGTGACGGCAACCTGATGACGACCGAGGGTCGTATCCGCCACATAGGTGATAAAGTCTTTGTTGAAATGGTAGTAGCCCCGATTATTCAGCTCCGTTGCTATACGGCTACGCTCCTCGTCCAGCACATTGGCATCGAAAGGCATGCCTTCATGCAACAGGCTCTCGCCCATCAGAGGCTCCAGCATCGGCAGCAGAGCCTCGTCGCGGACTTCGGTCGAGAGGTCGCGAATGTGGTAACACGGCCCGAAGTTCACATCATAACGGACTCTCATTTTGTGGCCCTTGGGCTGCTCCGTACGGGTCACCTGAGCCTGCAGATAACCTTGGGCACGCACGGCGGTGGCTATCTGAGCCACACTTCTGGAAGACTGCAGCGTGTCGTAGATGACAGGCGCTTCACCCATACGGCGTATCATGCGACGCACACGGCCATCGCCCTTACCGGCCATGAGCCAAATACCCAAAGGTACCTTGACGGAAGAAAACCAACGCTGGTTGGGATGCTGACGTACGTAGCCGTCCAACGAGGAAGGATACACCTCCGAACGGTCCAAAAGATACTGCCCTTCCGAAAGATACTTTTTGGAAGAGCAGGACATCAGACACAAGACCGCCAAAAAGGGGCCTGCGACCGCATAAATCAGGGTGCGGAAATGCATCATAAATGCAAATATATAACATTTTTTTCAAATTCTTGAAAAAACGGAAAAAGACAACGCCACACTCTGCGCATTTTTAGTAATTTTGCACCATGATTAGTAAGAATCGAATAAAACAGATTCATGCGTTGGCCAGAAAAAAAGGCCGTCAGACCGACGGGCTTTTCGTAGCGGAAGGCCCCAAGTTGGTAAGGGAGTTGCAAGACACGTTTGAGTTGGCGGCGCTCTTCGACGATTTGACAGAAGACGAGCTCAACAGAGCCTCGCTGCAGCAGTCGCCCCAAGGGCCGATAGCTCTCTTCAAAATCCCCGTATGGGAGTTGCCCCGCCCCAAATCAGGAACACTGTATCTGGCTCTTGACACCGTACAGGATCCTGGCAACCTGGGCACCATCGTAAGAGTAGCTGACTGGTTTGGCATAGAAGACATCGTATGCTCGCCGGACTCCGCCGACATTTTCGCCCCAAAGGCCGTGCAGGCCACCATGGGCGCTATGGCAAGAGTCCGCGTGCACTACACCGACCTGACGCAGTGGCTCACTCAGGCAGCAAATGAAGGAATTCCCGTTTACGGAACTTTTTTGGACGGAGACAACCTCTACGAAAAGGAACTGGCTCCCGGAGGAATCATCGTGATGGGCAACGAAGGCAACGGCATCAGCCTGGCGACAGAACGAATGGTTAGCGAGCGTCTGTTCGTTCCGCCCTACCCTGCCGGGCGTCAGACTTCCGAATCACTCAACGTGGCAATGGCCACTGGCATTATATGCGCGGAGTTCCGACGCCGCCACGCCAAATGACACTGGCCTCTTCCCGATCCAGTGGATAAAAAGTATGCATGACACCCCCATGATAAACTACTACCAAAGGACCGTTCACCATTGTACCGTCCTCTAATAGCAAACGGTGATACGCTACTTTCTTTTCTTGCGCTTCACCCATTTGCTATTCTTCTCCTTAACAATGTTGATGGTGTGCTCCTTGGCTCCAGAACCGCGCACATCATGCGGCGAGAGGCGCACATGTTCGGACGTATCTTCCGCGATGCTGTCGACTTCAATCTCCGTGTCCAAACTGTCTTGGGCAACGACAACCGGCGGCTCATGATGGTAGCGCACCAAGGCGATATGGCTCAAGGATGTCACAGCGAACTGTCCTTTAAGGGCAGGCGGCAAATAGACACAACCGGAAACCTGGCGGATGCGACTTCCCTTCCGAATCAAACGCTCGCCGATTTCCACCGTTACGGGACGATCATCGTAAATCGTACGTGATACGGCAACCGCACTGTCACCCTCATACTGCACGGAGAACTGAACATATACATCCTGCTGTCCTTTTGATGAAAGGGTCTGCGGAGTGAAGGCCCAAAGGAAGGTATCCCCGGGACGGTATGTGGAGTCTGCCGTGACGGTAAAACGGAATACGTTTTGACGAGTCGTGGCCAACACCAAGCGGAAACTTGAGCCCGACCACACATTGGCCGTATCGCCATCGGAGCTCAACGCCGAATAAGCATCGCTTATCTGCTGATCGCTGCTGACACCGAGCGCTTCCGCCTTGCGGTCGAGACGAAGACTCACACGCTTCATGATTTCCTTCAGCGTCTCGGCGTGTTCGCACCAATACACCATACTGCTGTCAAACTCGGCCTCGCTGATATTATGCTTCTCAAACACCTGACGGACGCGGATATACCTGTTCTCCGGCACGCTGCCCTCCTCGCTTTCCGCCAATCCCATCGCCAAATGGTAGTCATAAAGCACAGACTCCATTTTGGATTCTGAGAGTATTCCTTCGGGCAATGAGGGTTTACACGCCGACAGGAAGAGCAGCATAATGAAGAACTTAACGCTGAAACCTCTCATGATAAAACAGGATGAGGGCCACAACGCCACACGAGATGGCAGAATCGGCCAGATTGAATATCGGAGAGAAGAAAATGAAGTGTTCTCCACCGACAAGCGGCATCCACAAGGGCCAGTCCCAAGACACCAAAGGGAAATAGAGCATGTCCACGACGCGTCCTCTGAAGAGCACGTCGTAGCCGAACCCCCATGCCGTGAAATGAGCCACGGCAGGAGGGTCGGGAGCATTGAAGATAACGCCATAGAAGACGCAATCAATGATATTGCCCACCGCACCTGCCGTGATTAACGCAATACAGACGAGATAGCCGGGGCGCTCGTTGCGTCTGAGCAAACGCCACATATACCACATCAGCCAGCAGGCGGCGATGACACGGAAACCTGTGAGCATATACTTGTCCACGAGTTCCATGCCAAAAGCCATGCCTCTGTTCTCCGTGAAGAGGATATAGAACCAATCGGTCACACGGATGCTTTCGTGCAGAGCCATGTGGGTCTTCACCCACAGTTTCGTGCACTGGTCTGCAATCAAGACACTCAGCACGGTGGCCAGAACAACGAAAAGATTCCTTCTGTTCACTGTTTCTTCAGACTGAGTGCGCTGCCGCCGACAGTTATCTCAGTGGCCAGTGTAGCAGAGGATATCATATCACTGAACTGCTCCAGACACTTGACGTTCTGCTCCGTGTCAGGCACGGTGAGGCTGATACGGTCGGTGATTTCCAAGCCGCTGTCCTTACGCAACTGCTGGATGGCACGAATCAGCTCGCGGGCTACGCCCTCAAGTCGGAGTGCTTCGTCAATTTCCAGATCAAGAGCAACTGTGAGCGCGCCTTCATTGGCCACCGTCCAACCGGGAATATCCTCACTGAAGATATCCACATCGGCCGCCTCCACCACAGCCTCCGTACCGTCGGAAAGCTGCAGAGAGATACTTCCCTGCTCCAACGTGGCAATCTGATCCTGAGAAAGTGCGTCGACAGCAGCTGCTACAGCCTTCATACGGGAACCGAACTTGCGGCCCATGACGCGGAAATTGCACTTCACTTTCTTCGTGAGCATGCCGCTACCCTCCACGAACTCTATCTCCTTCACGTTGACCTCATCGAGAATCAACTGCTTCATAGCTTCAATACGAGCTTTTTCCTCAGGAGACAGAGCCGGGATAGCAATGCGCTTGAGAGGCTGTTTCACTGCAATTTGCTCCTTCTTACGCAATGCGTGAATCATGGACGTAATCTGCTGCGTCATCTTCATGCGTGCCTCCAGCTCCTCGTCGATGGCGGATTCATCACACTGAGGGAAAGAAGCCAGGTGAACACTCTTCACGTCATCCGCAGCAGCCTGATGCAAATCGCGATAGAGGCGATCGGCATAGTAAGGCGCTATCGGAGCCATCAGACGGCTGACAGTATCCAACGCAGCATAAAGCGTCTGGTAGGCAGCCTGCTTGTCGTCGGTCATCTCGCCGCCCCAGAAACGCCTCTTGGACAGACGCACGAACCAGTTGGACAAGTCGTCGATAACGAACGACTGAATCAGACGGCCGGCTTTCGTAGGCTCATAGCTTTCAAGACACTTATTGACCTCCCTAACCAAAGAATTCAACGACGACAACAGCCAACGATCCATCTCGCAGAGCTTATCGCGACCTACAGGCTGTTCAGCTCCGGTCCAGCCATCCACGTTTGCATACATGGCAAGGAAGGAGTAGGTCTGATAAAGCTTACCAAAGAACGTGCGGCTAATTTCCTGCACACCGGCCTCGTCAAACTTAAGATTATCCCAAGGCTGGGAATTGGTGATCATATACCAACGCACGGCGTCCGCACCATATTTTTCAATGGCGGCAAAGGGATCCACTGCGTTACCCAGGCGTTTGGACATCTTCATGCCGTTCTTGTCCAACACCAATCCGTTGGAGATGACGGCCTTGTAGGCCACAGAGTCAAACACCATCGTGGCGATGGCATGCAGCGTGAAGAACCAGCCGCGGGTCTGATCCACGCCTTCTGCAATAAAGTCGGCGGGAAAACAACGACCACTGTCAAGCAACTCCTTGTTTTCAAACGGATAATGAATCTGGGCATAAGGCATGGCGCCGGAGTCAAACCAGACGTCAATCAAGTCGAGCTCGCGTGTCAACACACTGCCGCTCTCCCCTACCAGTTTGATTTCATCCACATATGGGCGGTGAAGATCGATGCAATCATAGTTCTCCTGCGACATATCCCCGGGCACAAAGCCTTTCTCCTTAAGAGGATTGGAGCTCATCACACCGGTCTTAACGGCTTTCTCTATTTCATTATAAAGTTCCTCCACACTGCCGATGCAAATTTCTTCACGAGTCTCCCTGTTGCGCCAGATGGGCAACGGTGTGCCCCAGTAGCGGGAACGCGAGAGATTCCAGTCGTTCAGATTTTCCAGCCACTTACCGAAACGTCCCGTGCCGGTTGCTTCCGGTTTCCAGAGAATCGTCCTGTTGAGTTCTATCATACGCTCCTTGGCAGCCGTAGAGCGAATGAACCATGAATCCAACGGATAGTAAAGCACCGGCTTGTCCGTGCGCCAACAATGTGGATAGTTGTGCACATGCTTCTCTATCTTAAAGGCTGTCCCCTCATCCTTCATCTCGATACAGAGGATGACGTTCAGGTCCATGTCCTTCTGAGCGGCTTTCTCATCGTAGCGGCCGCCCTGGTTGTATTTAGGATCGTAGGCGTTCTTTACATAAGCACCCTGATGCACGGCGTAAGCATCCTTGTCCACCAAGGTGTTGTAGAACTCCTCATTCATATCCTGAGGCAGGAAATATTTTCCCTGAAAGTCCACCATCGGCCGGGTGTCTCCGGCTTTGTCCATAACGAACAGGCTCGGAATGCCGGCATCCTTGGCCACCTTGGCGTCATCCGCACCGAAGGTCGGGGCGATGTGCACGATGCCCGTACCGTCTTCGGTCGTCACGTAGTCGCCGGGAATCACGCGGAAAGCCTCTGCGCTCTTGTCCACACACTTTCCGTCAACTAATTCGGAGGGCTTGATCCAAGGCATCAGCTGACGATAACGAAGACCTACCAAATCTGAGCCCTTACCTTTCCAAAGAATCTCAAGCGTCTCGCCCTCTCCTGGTTGGAAATATGACGAGAGCCGAGCCTCTGCCACAACGTAAACGGCAAACTCCTCGCTATAAGGGTTCTTACCCTTCACGGCCACATAGTCAATCTTCGGGCCGACACACAATGCCGTATTGGAAGGAAGAGTCCACGGTGTTGTCGTCCAGGCCAGGATGTAAACCGGCAGTCCGCTACACTTATCCGTCAGTCCGCTCAGTTTCGACGTTACAGCAAACTGCGCCGTCACAGTCGTATCTTTCACATCGCGGTAGCAACCCGGTTGATTCAGCTCGTGGCTGGAAAGTCCGGTTCCGGCGGCCGGGGAATAAGGCTGAATGGTGTAGCCCTTATAGAGCAGATTCTTTTCGTAGAGTTGCTTTAGCAGCCACCACAACGACTCAATGTACTTATTATCATAAGTGATGTAGGGATGCTCCATGTCCACCCAATAACCCATCTTATGGGAGAGGTCGGTCCACTCCGAGGTGAACATCATCACATTTTTGCGACATTTGTCGTTATATTCTTCAATGGAAATGGTCTTACCAATATCCTCTTTGGTGATACCCAATTCCTTCTCCACACCGAGCTCCACCGGGAGTCCGTGCGTGTCCCATCCTGCCTTGCGGCCCACCTGGTAGCCCTTCATCGTCTTGAAACGACAGAAGGTGTCTTTGAGACTGCGTGCCAACACATGATGGATGCCGGGATGTCCGTTAGCCGATGGAGGCCCCTCAAAGAAGATAAATGAAGGGCAGCCTTCCCTTTCGGTGAAGGATTTATGGAAGACGTCCTCTTCATCCCATTGCTTCAAGACTTCCTTTCCTGTTTGAGAAAGGTCTAACTTACTGTGCTCTGCGAATTTTTTGCTCATTCTTAAATCCGTAAAAAGGAGTTGGCCTCGACCAACTCCTTTGATTGTGTTGAAATTTGCCTCGACCAACTCCTTTGATTGTGTTGAAATTTATTCCTTAGGACCGATACCCACCTCGTCCGAAGGCCAGAATCGCAGGAACCAGTTCTTGTAGTTACTGAGATCTCCGACCACTCCGGAACCTCTTGTGACGGTTCGGTTGTACTTGTCCGAGTGGTAGTTATAGTTGTTACGCGTGCCGATGGCGTCCACCATGGTCTTCGTGTCGGGTGAAGCGAAGCCGTTGCCCTTCCAGAAGGCGTAGCGCATCAGGTCGTAGAAACGCTTGCCCTCGTAGGCAAATTCAAGGGCCTGCTCATCGAGCACCATCTTGGCCACCATCTGCTGGTCCTGCTCCAAACACTTGGCGCGGGTGTCGTGTTTCCAGTTCTTGTAGTCAGTGATGAGATACTCACGATATTTCTCATAAGCTTCAAGATCTGACAAATACTGTTCATATTTCTCCAACAAATTGTCATACGCATCCAATGCTGCCTGATACCTAACCCACTCACCGTTATAAGTAGCTATCAACGTGGCCGTCTTGGCGTAAGGATACGTCTGAAGTTTCTCCCACTTGGCGTCAAGTTCAGCCTGTGCATCGGTCACATTGGGGCAGTTCTGGTAGTATTGAAGCCACTTAGCCTTAACCTCTGCCTCGGTGAACACATTATCAATATTCAGGACATCCGTCGTGTCGTTGTAGTTCTCTTCAGTCGTCGTTGCGGGATCATGCAAAGGATTGAAAGGATAGTACGTTGCACTGGACTTAGGCTCCACACGCTTCAGATACGGATTTCTGGACAAATTGGTCCACTTTTGTCTTTGTCTGTTCTGTGCTGTTCTTCCGGTACGCCACACTTTCTTGTAATAAGCCAACCACAAAGCCTGACACTCGTCCGCCGGATAGATGTTATCAATAGTAACGTCCGTCGTCTCCTCCACATTGGTAGTGTTCGGATCATCGGGATGAGCGGGATTGAACGGATAGAGACTCTCTGTGATGGTGGAAGGATCAATACCGGGGGAAGGCTTCACGGGCTTCGTGGGCTCAGACACTGGGCTGGGCCTAAACTTGTGTACTTTGCCGTCGGTGCCGGTAGGTGCAGGAGGCGCCGGAGTGATACTCTCAAGATTGGAGAGCTGGTAGTAGCGCTCGTTCCACTGATTGCTGCCGCCACCGCGGGAGTGGATGCCGATGTTGTAACCGCGGGCATCAGAATTGTTTCTGTACTTGGTGGCCATTTGGTCATCCGTCAGAATACGCATGGTGTCGGCAGAGAGCTCAATGGGTGTCACATAATACTGTTTGTTCCAAGAGAACTCCTTCAGCAGGCTCTCGGCATCTGCCGGAGAGTTGGGCAGAATCCAGGCGTCCATGGTCTCGTCGTTCACACCGAAAGCGAGGATGGCGTCGGCATAATGGGGATAGCCGGCATAGTTCATGGCCTCGGCCAACTTCAGGAATACTTCCGTCAAGCGATATACGGTCACATGTTTGGCATTGCTGTCCGTATGCTTCGAGTTACGGATGGTGGACACCTGACCCTCGTCCTCGTCGTAGATTTGGGCTCCCTCACTCATGTACTCAGCGTAACGAAGGTCACCCATCATATGACGTGTTCGGTAGGCCTCTGAAAAGACAATCTTCTCGTTACCGTCTTTGTCTCTGGAGAAGATGGTCGCATCGCTCTCGGTGTTGTAACCGCCGCAGTAGGTCGTGGTATCGGTCAACTCCTTGAGTCGGTTACTGGGCTTGATGCAGGCTGCCTCAAAAGCACCGTCGTAGTTGGAGGTGTAATACTTATTCAGCATGTTGTAATTACCCTCTGAGCTGGCAGTGTCCATCAGGAGCACGCTCACCACCTCGTTCTCGAAGTCGTAAGAGCCCTGTGAGCCGATAAAGCCCCCGGTTCTGCTGGTTGACATAGAGATTCCGCTGGGATCATAGGTTTGGTAGACGGCGTCATAAGCGCCATTATCAAACATCCAGCTCACATTGTCTCGGCCGGTGTACACCATATAGCCGGCCTCCCTGTTGCGGTTGGCCAAGTAGTGATAGTAGTATCTTGCAGCGCTCAAGGCATCGTCCTTGCTCTTGTTGAGCACGGCACGCCACAAATACAGGTCACCGAGCACCACATCGCCGGGGAAGAACATGTTCATGTAGTGACAGCTCGCAATAAATGAGCCTGCTCCCTGCGACCAGTGCGGATAACCCTGCTCGTCGATGATGTCGCGGCACTCCACGAGATTGTCGTTGTTGAGCAGCCAGTCGATAATCTCAACCATGTTCTTGCGGTTGGGGTTCTCCATAGCCTCGTTGATGGTGAGTACGGGCTCCGTCTGGAACGGAATGTTCTCACCGTAGTTGATGGCCAACTGGAGGTATGTCCATGCACGGATGAACTTCACCACGGCGTACTCTCTCGCGAAAAGTTTCCTGTACTTGATGTTGCCGTTTGCATCCAGACCGTTCGGCTGCGTGGTCTCCTTCTGAGTGTCCACATAGTGAAGGAAGGTGTTACAGTTGTTAATCACGGCATAGTAGTCACTGGGCTGGTTGAAACGGTTGTTGTTGAGTGCCGTCCTGTCGGAGAAATCAAAATTGGCGATGTTCTTCATGTCCGTGGTGGCATTGCTCATCACTTCCACCAGGTCGCCGCGCACCTCACCGAGAATGTTGGTGCGCACGCCCAATGCCTGCATCTTGGAGATAATACCCAACACATAGGTGGCCGTATCGCTGGGGTTGTCAAGTTTACCCACAGCGGTGCTGGCACCATCCTCATAGTCAAGCATATCGTCACAACTTGTGGCGAGGCCCATACCGAAGAGGCCCAACGCCAAAGCTACAATATAGTTTTTCAGTTTCATGACTGTATTGATTTAGAGATTGATTTTTACGCCGACATTGAAACTGCGCCCGGCAGAAAGCAGGCCCTTGTCCACGCCCTGGAAGAGTGCTGCGTTACTGGCGGAGAATTCGGGGTCGGTGCCCAGATACTTGGTGATGGTGAACAGATTGCAGGCCTGAGCCCATACCGTGATACCCTGAATGGCCACGCTGTTAATGGGCAGCTTGTAACTGATGGTCACGTTCTTGAGCTTAAGGTAACTGCCGTCTTCAATCCAACGGTCGCTGAAGGCACTGTTGCCCATGGGGTCACCGTAGGCCACTCTGGGCATATCGGTGCGATGACCCTCATAACTCCAGCGACGGAGCATGGCCGTGGTCTGGTTCTGGAATCGGCTGCCGCTTTCCAACTGTTGACGTGCGTAGTTGTAAATATCGCCGCCGAGGCTGTACTTGAAGTTTACATCAAGTTTCAAGCCCTTCCACGACAAGGCTGTGTTGAAACTTCCGAAGATGTCGGGCGTGGCGCAACCGATGAACGTCCTGTCGTTCTCATCAATCTTGCCGTCGCTGTTAAGATCGGCGTAGCGCACGTCACCGGCCTGGAAGTAGGTCTTTTTGCCTGTTTCGTCCTGGATGTAGAGCCCGGAAGCCTTAGCTTCTTCAGATGTAGCATAAACGATGTTGCCGTTCGCGTTAGCTACAGTCTTGTAGCCGTAGAAACTGTTGGCGTCGTAGCCTTCCTGCGAACGTACGGTGCCACCGTAAACCTGAGTATCAATATAGCCCAGGTCGTTGCCGATTTCCGTCACCTTGTTCACATAGTGGCCTACCGTCAGACCGGCCGTCCAGTTCCAATCGGTGGAGCTGTAGAGGTGGCCGGTGAGACCTACGTTGAAGCCCTGGTTCTCCAGGCTGCCGGCATTTCTCCATACGACGCCCATACCGCTGGCAAAGCCGAGCGACTGCTGCATCAACAGGTTGCTGGTCCAACCCTTGAAGTAGTTGAAGCTGAAGCCCAAGCGGTTATCCACGGCATTAAGTTGCAGGCCGGCGTTCAGACGGCGGGTGGTCTCCCACTGGAGCTCGTCGTTGCCGATATTACCCAAAGCCAAAGAAGCAGCAGTGGAGTTAATCAGATAAGGACTGTAGAAAGTCTTGCGTGCAGAGAAAGGCAGGTCATCATTACCTGTGAGGCTGTAGCCCAAGGTCAACTTCAGGTAGTTGATACCGGCCACATTGAACCACTTTTCATTGCTCATCACCCAGCCGGCCTGGAGGCTCGGGAAGAGACCCCAGCTCACACCTGCCATTTGGAAACCGCTCTTGGTGGCGCGGCCGAACTCGGAATTGGTCTCCATGCTCATCTCACCGGTGAGGTAGTAGCGGTTGGCATAGTTATACTCTGCCTGTGCATACCAGTTGAGCGAAGTACGGTTTTCGTCGCCGCCGACAGAGGTCTTACCGATACCGCTGTTAGGGGTAGGCGTCTTGTCACTGCCGGTGTTGTAGGCCAGATTGGCGTTGTACTTATACTCCTGTTTGAGGAAGCGGAAGCCGCCCATCACGTGGATGCCGTGACCGTTGAAGTTGTCGTGCCAATCTATCTTGGTGTCGCTCATCAGGTTGTTCTGCTTACCGAAGAGCGAACGGATTTCGTTGTCCATGCTTTGGTGTACGGAGTTCACATAATAGCTGGGCACGCCGTTCATCGGCACATAATACTTTTCATTGGTGTTAATCAGGTGGAAGCTGAACATGCTGCTGACAAACAGGTTCTTGCTGATGTCCACCTTCGGGGTGACATTCAGAGTCAAGAAGCCGTTGTCGAAGTAGTTCTTGTGCTCACCGTATCCATACTCGAGGATGGCAGAAGGATTAGCCAACTGCCAGTTGGCCTTGTATGACTGCATGGAAGAAATGTCAAACATATAATCCTCGTCATCCACATTGAGGTGTTTGGGGTTGATATAGCCGCCGTTAGCATCAGCCACAAAACCGTAGGGACTCAGCATCGGAGTCTTCGCACTGGCCAGGAAGTTGAGCGATGTCACAGGCCTGTCCTGATAACTGGCGGGCGTGCCCTGATCCATCAACTCACGTGTCTGGTTGGTGTAAGCGGCATCGAAACGCACAGTTATAATCTTGTGCAGTTTCACATCGGTGTTGAATCGGATGTTCAGACGGTTTAGGTTATTCTCCTTCAGGGTGCTGTTGGCACGCGTGTAACCCACGGAGAGCATATAGTTGGCCACATCACCGCCACCGCTCACGCTCAGGGCGTAGCGCTGCGTCACAGCGTTGCGATAGACTTCGTCGCCCCAATCGGTGTCGCTCTGATACTTGTTGAAGTTGGCATTGGCCTTGCCGTTCTTCATATAAGGCTGAAGGAAACGGAAGTTCTTGGTTCTCGTGCCCATCGTGCCAATCATGGCAGCGGCATAGTTCTTGAACTGCGAAGCATCCATCACGCTATAGGTCAAGGGTATCAACTCCACACCGACATTGGCGGAAGCCTCGATACGGGTAGCCATGGTCTTGTTGCGGCGTGTAGTGATTTCAATCACACCGTTGCTGCCCTTGGCACCGTAGAGCGACGTACCGTTGGTAATCACCTTGACGTCTTCCACATCGTTGGGATTGATGTTGGTCAGCACGTCGTTGTAGAAACCGTCGTGCAGATAGGTTCTGCCATACTGCATGTCGATGGGCACACCGTCCAGCACAATCAGCGGCTGGGTGTTGGCATTCAGCGAAGTCACACCGTTCAGTTCGATGTAGCTGCTGATGCCGGGCACACCGCTTCTGGAACGGCTATTGAGGAAGCCCTGCAACTGGTTGCCGACTTCATCCATGGGGTTAACAGCAGAGGTGAACTCCATGCTGGAGGCTGACACCTTGTTCTTGATGTTGTCATCCTCCGTATAGAGTGACTTGGCTGCATCGCTTTGCAGGATAATGTCGCCCAAATCACCGCTCTCGTTCAAACCCACGCGGATAGTGTTGTATCCGGGGATGGTGACCGTCACAACACTGCCATAGACGGGCACCTTCATGGTGAATGTGCCGTCTTCGTCCGTCAGTGTAGAGTAACCGATACCGGCTACGCTCTGCACCATCGCACCGGCCAAAGGCGTGTGCCCCTGGTAGGCCAACACGCGACCTTTGATTTCGCGGGTTGCCTCCTGCTTCTTCGCTTTACGCACACGCTTCACGACTGCGGTGCTGTCCTGAGCCTCTGCTGCATCTCCATCCTCCGACTGCGCCATGACAGAGAGAGGAGCCGACAGAAGCAGCGTCACAAGGAATATATTGATGTTTTTCATCTTTTTCATAGATCTTATTTCTTTTGGAATGTGGTCGCGATATGGTATTCCTCCATCAGATTGGCAATCGTATAGTGCTCAGCCGCTTCTTTGGTCTTGAAGGGCTTCACGATGATACGTGCGATGCGCATGCTGCTGTTGAGAGGGCTGAACAAATCCTTGTTGATGAGGTTGACGCCCTCAGTTTCATAAATATTATCATGATCATAGGCTTCCATCTCTAAAGAAGCACTACAGTCATTCAAGGCATTATAAACACGCAGCACCCAAGGTGCACTGGCGTTGTCCTCGTGTATGGTGGCATACTCCGTTGACTTAGCCCTCATCACCTGAATGACGTCCACGTCCTGAGTCTTGGGTACATACACCTTGTTGTCAAGCCTGCTGCTCGGCACGTAGGAATCGTCCGAGGCCTGACCATATTCCTCACTTCCGTCCTCATAGGGGAAGAAATATTGGAACGTCGGACGGTTCTCCTCTTTATCCTTTCTTCTTGCTGCGCGAACCGCCACATACTGCAGTTGGCCGTCTTTCCATACCTGTATGGTATCGGAAGTCATCACGAAGCCGTCCTTGGGCAGTTTACACTTGAGAGTTGCTGACTCTACACCGTCACCCACGTAAATCTGATCGAAGTCGGCACGCTGGGGGTAATAGGAGTTTTTGGCAGATTTGTTGTAGGGCACATATTTGCCGTTCTCTCCAATCTCATCCCGATCATAATTTTCAATCACCTTGAAAGCCAAACCCTGTGCTCGGGTCACGGCACCGTTCTGCACATCGGAAGGCACAGTGACCACATAAGCGTTGTAGTACACATTGGACATAATGTCGGTGCCCAAAGAATAGTCAAAATAGACGTGCGTTGTGGGATTGGTGGTGGCACCGTCCACCATCACCTTCTCCGTGGGATTCTTGGCTGTGACTTCTCTGTAAACGTTGCCGTCCACATGATAAATCTTCGTGCCAAGCGTATCCAGGTAGTAAACGGTGGAGTCACCGCTGTCACTCACTCTCACGTCGTAAATCTTATCCTTTCTGAATCCTTCGCCGGTACCCGCGCCACAGACTTTCTTTCTGCAGACAATCCAGGGAACAGCAGACTTCACCGAACGGATGTTGGAGGTGAAACGGTCGGCACCCTCAATCACACTGCTGCCGCTGGTCTCGTAGGACTTGGGAGAAGTGCCCACCTGCCGGGTGGAATAAGAGTTGGAAGTAAACCAGGTCTTGTAGATATTGTTCTTCACCAGATAGTCCTCGTCACGGTCGTCCACATAGATGAAACCGTTGGAGCAGTCGATGCGCTTCAGGTTGCTGAGGATACCATCAGTTGCATTCGGTTTTCTGAACACATAGGTGCGATAGTCCACATCGGCACTGATATCCTTTCCGTTGTAGCGGGCGGCATAGTGACCGTAAGGACGTTGCTGATACTTCACATACTCTGTAGAGCAGAGCGAGTCGGGTTCCTCCTTGCTGAAAGTAGCATTGTTTGCGCTGTTGAGGTTGAACACTCGGCCGCTCATGATGGCGCGTGAAGTCCAAGTCTCCTTCAGGGCGTCAGCCTCTTTCTGTGCATCATCATCCTCGCCGCCAGCCTGATAGTTGAAATACTTGGAATACTCTGCATGGAGTTTGTCCCAGAGAGCATCAGCCGGCACGACGAAAAGATAAGAGGAGTCTTCACGATGGAAATAGGCCTCGTAGCGGCTGGCCAACTCCGTATTCTCATAGTTGACCACGCTGTCGATGTACTCCTGGTTACCATCAATAATGTCACCCGGCACACTCTTATCCTCATCAAGGTCATAATCGTCGTATTTGCTCTTATAGGTCATGTACCTGGAGATGACAGACACAGTGTCGGTGGTTTCCTTGACATTCAGATAACAGGGCAGTGCGCCGTCGGCAATGCTAACCTTATACAGATAACCGTTGTTGCAGAGCTGCTTCTCCGTGATGATACCCTGCTTGGCATCCTCTATAGAGAGAACGTTGGGACCCACAGTCCATTCATCGGAGCCAGAGTTGTTGTGCACACGCATGTATTTGCCGTTGAGCATACCCACAGTGTCGGTGGTGGCATCGTCGGCTTTCTTCACAAAATTGTGTCCGTAGAGACTGATGTGGTTCTGCACAAACTGCGTCACTGCCGTGTTGTAGGCATCCTGCTTGGTGGACTTCTCCTGATTGTAGCGGGCAATCCACTCGTCGGCTTTCTCGGCCGTCATGTCCATCGGAGCAAACACCGTGTACAGAGCCGGAGTGGCCAAACGCTGATCATAGCCCGTCGCTTCAAGCACACGAACAAACTGAGCGAAGCGTCCCGCTTTCACATCCGGATCATTGGTGTCTTTCAGGCGCTCCAGAAGCGTGGGATACGCAGAGAGGTCGATGGCCTCCTGATCGTAATGTTCATTCCAATCATCCGTACAGCCGGTGCACAGCAACATCCCTGTGCTGAAGAGCAGGCCGCCCAAAAGTTGGAAATATCTGTTCTTTTTCATATCTTTGATATTTGTTTTTCAATAGATAAAGGTTAGAGATCATCCTCGCCGCCGTCAGCGTCTTCAACACCCCAGACGGACTTGGGCACAAACTCCAAATAGTCGAGCATGACCACTGTACCGGTGGCCGCCAGCACACTCTTGATTCGGATAGTGTGCGGTTTGCCGTTGTTCTCAATATTGACCGGCTCGCCACCAAGGACATAACGCACCGTGCGTGCATTCCTCGAGAAATAGTTCTTGGTCACGGTCGGATCGCCGTCTTCGTGGCCTTCACCGGAAATGCTGAACACACTTGCCGGACCGTGATACCAGCCGAGGTTGTGCATAGCCTTCTTGGCTGCCAAAGCCTCTTCGGTGGTCGGGGTCACGTAGTCGCCCGTGCCCGTCCAGATATCAGTCCACTGGGTACGCTCGTCGAAGTTGTCCGAACGCATATCGAAAGGCAGACCTACGGGCTTGCCATCGAAGTAGAACTGACAGATACCGCGGGTGGGCATGTTGGCAAATCCGAGACGAATCTGATAATTGCCCGAGGGCACGGGAGGAATCTCCATCGTCACGTCGTAGTTACCGGCCTTCGAAGTGATGTTGAACTCATCACCTTCGTAGCTCCAATAGGTGTTCTGCGGTCCCTGATACAGGAAGATGGCATCGCTGTTCACCTCCAGGCCGTCGATATAGCCGGCGGGGAACCAGTAGTTCTTACAAGCGGCATCCTTGCTGTTGGACATGGCCATACCCTCGTTGGTCACATCACTTCGGATCTGGTTGGTCAGCAGCACGGGGAACATCGTGTACATATCCATACGCATACGGGTGTTGAACACATGCGACTCCTGCGTTGCCTCACTGAAGTCCACCAGGTCTGCTATACGGAAGAGGAAGCAGTTGGTGCCCTCGTTGTTTTCAATCAGGTCTTCGGGATCGTCGGGGCGATACACTTTCACACCCTTAATGCTGGGATGACGTCCGGATTTGAATGAAGTGCTGTCAGAGAAATGGTTCAGGTAGAGATACTTCTTCTTGACGGCATCGCTGGTGGAGATGCCCAGGCCAAGGTCATTGATGTCACGCTGCAGAGTGATGTGCTCCACCTTAAGCAGGGCGTTGGCGTTGACTGTACGGTACCATTCCGTCGGGTTCACGCCAATATTCTCGTCTGTGGTCTCAATAGTAGTGATGGTGGTCAACTTGTTGTAGTTGGCCTTGAAGGGCAGGATGTGGTAGGCCATCATCTGGTAGAGCGGAAAGTCTTTCTTTTTACGCTGCTCTTCCGTAGTTTGCTCATAATCATCTGGATAGCCATTATTTCCGTAAAGGGCGCAGGCATGACGGTAAAGTGCCGATATGTCTGTGAGGCCCTTACTTGCCAAGTCACCGTCAGACACCATGAACACCGTGAAGCCGTAAAGCTTGGCGTCGGGCACCAGACAGTAGTCCCACTGTCCACCGGAGTAGATACTCATGGGCTTGTAGGAATCGTACTTCTCATCCCAAGTGCGGTCTTTATCGTACTTCAGTGTGTCGAGCAGGCCGCAGGCTTCAAAGGCCTGGTAGAAGAGTTTGAAGCTCTTGTCGTTGACCAGGCGATCGGCGCTCGTGTTGGGCGCCTCGAGCAGGGCGTCAATCTCATGCACCACGCCGTTCTCGACCGTGTCGTTGCAGTTGAGATAATTGATGGTGGCAATGGCATTCAACTTCAGGGTGGAAGCCACCACGTTGCCGGCGGCATCGCGCACCATCTCGGTCTGATAAGTGAGATAGGACTTCAGCAGATTACTGGTCTTCAGCTGGTTGCCGGACATATTGTAGATGTCAGACGTATAATATACGTTGTCGGCAATGAGGTGGAAGCGCACAATCGTGTCGCAGGCCTCGGGCGAGAGCTGATCCACACTGCTGAGTCCCTTGCTGCTCAGATATTTCTGCACGGCGATGTTGGTCGGGGCAAAACAGGTGTAGCGACCCCATGACGAGAGCACCTCTTCGAAGCGGGCGCTGGAAGAGAGGTCGCCCGAACGTGCTTTCTTAATGATGGCGTAGAAGTCGGAGAACTGAGGATTCTCGTTGAGGAACGTGGCCATCATGATGCCCTTCTTGATGCCCAGGGCATCTTCGGGGATGTCGTCACTGCACGAGTCCAACGCGGCAGTGGTGAAGAGCATAGTTGCCGGAATGGCAAGAGCCCATATATATTTCAAGATTTTCATCGTATTATACTCTTTTTGGGTTATTGGCACATTAATCGTCATCTTCCTCACCGGTCAGGTAGTAAGGATTCTGCGGAATCACCACTCCGTCGGCGTTCACAATCTTCAACTCACGCTTGTTGTAGGGGAAGAAGAGAGAATTCTCGTTGGGGAAGAGGTCGCTCGAACTGCCGCCGGACGCATACTTCGGACGCACGGCATTGCGCAACGTTTCATAGTCACCGTCACGAAGAGCGAAACGCTGCAGGTCAAACCAACGCTTGCCTTCGAAGAGGAATTCACGCTGGCGCTCGCCCAGAAGAAGCTTCTTCATGTACGTGTTGTTGTTGATATACTTCGACTTGTCCAGGCTGTAAGTACCGGCCTTCTTGGTCTCGATCAGCGTCTTGGCGTCATCGCCGATTTCGCTGCGACGGGCCACCACCCAAATCAGGTTGAAAGCCTCCTCATTCCTGCCCTGCATCAGCAGCGCCTCAGCCTTCATCAGCATCACATCGGTCAAACGATAGAACACCCAATTGCCTTCGCGGGCGTACTTGGTAGTGAACAACGTTGTGTAAGGCGCCGTGGCGTTGGAACTGTTGTTACGCGCGAGCTGGGCCGTGCCGGCATTGAACTTGCGGATGTAGTTGGCACCGCCGCTGGCACCGCTACTGCCGCTCTGGCGCTCAAACGAAGAGTAGTAGCGCACATCGTAGCGCGTCAGGAAGAACTTATTCTTCGGCTCGCCGGAAGGCTCGGGCTGTGTCTGATCAGCCTCATTGCTCATGGTGGACTCGGCAAAGAGAATGCCGTGACCGCTGTTGCTGATATTATCTCTTGTAAACCAGTTACCGTAGAAGAAACCCACGGCGCTGTTGCTCACGCCGGTGCCGTTGTCATCGGGCGTGTTGGAGAAGTTGAGCTCAAAAAGACCCTCAAAACCGTTACCCTGGTCGGCAGACGCATTGTAGTAGTAGCTGTTGAGCGTACCCAAAAGACCCTGGGGCGTGGAGAAGTAGGTATAGAGAGGATAACCCTCTATCTTCTTCTGTGTCTCCTTGGAGGTCATGCTCGGCGCATTCTTGTCATCGGGGTGCATGAAGAGCTTGGGCACACCGCCGTAGATGCGGGAATACTTCTCAGAACTGTACTCCAGTTCATCATACTCGGCCAACTTGGCTTTGAAGATGATGTCGGCGTAGGTGCAGACCTCGTCGTAGCGGCCGCGCCAGAGGCAGAGGTCGCAAAGCAGGGCATAGATGCCGTACTGGGTCATGCGGTTGGAGTTGTACTTGCTGGCGCCGGGCGTCTTGAAGCCGGGAAGAGCCTTGTAGGCATTGCCCACCTTGCTCTGCAGGTCGGCAATCAGAGCGTCAATCACCTCGTTGCGCGGCGTGGGAGGCAGGTTCTTCACGTTATCCTCCGACTCCACGGGGTCGAAATAGAAGGGCACGTTGTTGAAGGCGCGCACCAGGTAGAAGTAGCACAGGGCACGCAGACCGGACACCTCAGCCACGAAAGCCTGAGCCTCCGTGTCGGAGAAGTTCGGGTCGATGGAAGCCACATAAGGGGCTTTCTCAACGAGGATATTGCATCGGTTAATCACGTTGTAGAAGGGCAGCCACGTGGTGTAGGCATTCTCCGTACGGATGCCGTTGCGCATCACGTCGTAGAGACTCTTGTCCATCTTGCCGTTAGTGTTGTCCGAACCGTCGGCAGAGCCGTTGACAACATTCTCCGAGCGGGCCTCGCCCCACACGATGCAGCGGCGCATGAAGTCGTCCTGCATCATCCTGACGTAGCAGCCGTAAACCATCTGCTCCACGTCAGCTTTCTCATCCCAGAAGTTATCCTCCGTGATGATGTTTCTCGGTTCTATCTCCAGATAGTCGCCACAACTTGACAGAGTCAAGGCGGAAACCACAGCAAGAACCGCTACTTTATATGCATTGCTTAAGTTTTTCATGTCTTGTTTCTCCTTTCAAGTTTAGAATCCTACGGTGACACCCAGTGTATAACTCTTGGCACGGGGCGTCTGACCCTCGGTGACAGCGATACCCGACTGACGCGTACCGAACTCGGGGTCGATACCCGTGTACTTGGTCAGACAGAAGAGGTTGTTGGCGCTGATGTAGAAGCTCAGCGCATTCAGACCGTACTTCTTCAGCTTCTTGGCATCGAAGCTGTAGGCCAGCTGCAGGTAATTGAGACGCACGAAGCTGGCGTCCTCCACGAAGCGGTCGCTGATCATGGTGTTGAAGTTGTTGTTGCCGTTCAGAGCACGGGGAATGCTCGTCACGTCACCGTTCTTACGCCATCGGTAGTTGACGGCCTCGCTCTGGTTGTTGTTGGTGGTCATAGCCTCCATGTGCATACGGTCGAGGTTAATCACGTCAACATCCACACGATAGTTAAAGTTGGCCATCAGCTTCCACCTGTCGTAGTGCAGGGTGAAACCGAAACCGCCGGTGAGCAGAGGCAGTGAGCTGCCCAAATGCTCCACATCAAGCTCGTCGATGTTACCGTCGTGGTTCATATCTTCGTAGATGGCGTCACCGCCTTCAAACTTGTAGGCGCCGGTGTTGTTGGTGGCCTTATCATAGAAGGCACGCATGCGCTTGGGCGTGCGGCCGTCGGCTTCATACATCACGTCGCCGTTGGCGTTAGTGGCCACGGGGAAGGTGTAGCCGCGGCTGACAGCTTCGGCCAGTGAGGTCACACCGGCCTCATAGAGCTTCGAGGGAAGCACACCCTTGAGGTAGGCGTCCTTCGCGGCAGGGTCGGCTGCATACTTGTCTGCATTCTTTTCCAATTCGCGCTCTGCGGTCTTGAGGGCCTGAGCGGCTGCGTAGGTGTACTGATAGACACCCTTGTAGCGGAAGCCGTAGATTGAGCCGAAGGGATTGTCCACCTGCACGCGCTCGATGATGCTGCCGTTGGGGTTGCTCTTGTTGAGGTCGATGTTGCGGGCCTCCAGAGTGGCGTTGTCCAAAGCGGTGATGGTGGAGCGGTTGTTGGCGAAGTTGATGTAGGCGTCCATATAGAACTTGCCCTTCTTGAACAGGCGGTTACCGTTGATATAGAACTCCCAACCGGTGTTTTTCATATCGCCGATGTTGTGTGTGCTGAGCACGCCGTAACCGTTGGAAGAGGCAATACCCTTCTGCAGCAACATGCCGTTGGTCTTCTCCTGATATACGTTGAGGTCGAAAGTAAGCATATCGTCAAAGAAGCCGAGGTTCATGCCGACGTTCCACTTCACACGTTCCTCCCACTTCAGGGTGGTCAATTTCACGCCGTTGGGCGAGAAACTGGTGGTGCCCAGATAGGAAGAACCCTGAGAATAGGTGTTCAGATAGAGATAGTCCCTGTTGGGCGCATTACCGTTGAGGGCCCAGCCGCCGCGGATGGCGAGCATATTCATACGGGCTTTCTCACGCACGGTCTTCATGAAAGGCTCGTCGATGACGTTCCAACGGCCGGAGATGGCGGGGAAGTAACCCCAGCGGTTGTTTTCACCGAAACGGGTCGTACCGTCAATGCGGATGGTGAAGTCCACCATGTAGCGGCTCTTCCAGGAGTAGTGAGTGGAGAACAGCCAGAAGATGCTGCGCCACTCGCCGAAGGTGCTCGACAGGCTGGACAGGCGGGAACCGGAAGAGGGGTTGGTGATGCCGGAGGCCAGACGGTTGGCGTGGGTGGCCTGCGTGCTGTTGTTACCGGTGTTGAGCTCGAAACGGCCCAGAGCCGTCAGATAGTGGTCTTCATTCTCGAAGTGAGGCGTGAAAGTGAAGCTGTGCTTCGTGTTGAACGAGAAACTCTTGGCGCTGGTGCTGTAGGCAGAGTGCGTATCCAGGAAGTTGGCCGTGGTGAGTTCGCGGGGAATGTCCTCGTCAGCATAGTCGTTGCTGATGTTCATGTAGGCCTTGCCCTCATAGTTCAACTGGTGCTTGTCGGCGTTGGTGCCGAGCAACTTGTACCTCAATATCAACTCGGGCGTAATCTTGTAGTTGCTGGTCACATAGTTGGCCAGATGCTGCTTGGCGATGATGTTGTCCATGCCGCGCTGATCCTTGAGCACCTCACTCATGGCCGTCGTGTTGTCGTAGCCGGCAATGGAAACACCCTGACCTGCCTGGATGGCATAGTAGTAGTCGTCGGTGGGCACGCCGTCCACATTTTCGCGGTAAATGGCCATGTTGGGCATCTTCTTCTGGGCAGCACCGAGAATACCGCCGTAGATGTTGGTCTTCTTGGTGTAGGTCATGTCGAAGTTACTAATCAGCGTGATGCGGTCGTTGACGTAGTAGTCAAGAGCCATACGCGTGGAGAAACGCTGCATGCCCTGCTTGACGATGGTGCCGCTTTCGTTCTCGAAGCCGCCCGACAGGCGGAAGGTGGTCTTCTCGTCACCGCCGCTCACGGCAATGTAGTGCTGCTGGCGGAAACCCACCTGCTTGACAGCATCCACCCAGTCGGTGTTGTTGTTGAACATATAACTCTCGGGGAACTCGGCGTGGTCGGGATAATCGATTTCCTTGATGTGGGAAGCCTCGTCAATCTGGTGAGGATTAAAGTAAGCCTCCTTCAGCATCATGGTGTACTGGTCGCCGTTGAGCAACTTGAAGCCTGAGGGCTGACGGGTGACAACGCCGGTGAACGAATAGCTCACCTTGGCGGCACCGCGGCTACCGCGCTTCGTGGTAATCTCGATGACACCGTTACCGCCCTGGCTGCCCCATACGGCAGCGGCGGCACCGTCCTTGAGCACCTTGATGTCCTCAATATCCTGCGTGTTCACTTTCAGGAGGGCAGCGTAGTCCTCATCGGTGGCGTTGTTGGGGTCGAAGTTCGACATATCGGCGTCGGTGAGCACGTTGCCGTTGACAACAATCAGCGGCTGACCGCTCACGTTGTCGGAGATGGACGAGGCACCGCGCAGACGCATCTGCGAACCGGAACCCAGGTCACCGCTCACACCGACGATGTCCAAACCGGCGATACGACCCTGCAGGGCTTCATCGACACTGGTGATGCCCAAGCCTTCAAACTCCTTGGAGCTGATGCCCTGAGCTGCGAAGCTGACTTCTCGCTCGGGGATGGCCAGACCGGAGGTCTTCATCATCTTCTTGGCCTTCACCTCCACGTCCTTCAGGGTGGTGGTGTTGTCGGCCATCATAATCTTGAAGACCGTCTTGTTGATGGGAAGGATCTGAGGTTTGAAACCCACGTAAGACACTTTCAGCTTGTTCTTCTGGCTCTTGATGGCCAGAACGAAGTTACCGTTCATGTCAGTCACTGTGGCGCTCACGGTACGTCCCGAGGCATCCACTTCCTGCACATTCACGCCGGGCAGCACGTCGAAGTCATCGCTGACCGTACCTGAAATGCGCTTGATCTGCGCACTGGCCATCACAGAGACCAAAAGCAGACCTGTCAATAAGGTATATTTAAGTGTTTTCATAGTCTCCATTAATTCTGAACAGGTTCAGTCATTGTGACACCGTAGCGGTCAAAGATGGCCTTAAGCTTGTCATACTGACTCTTGTTCCAGGGGTTGATTTCGGCAGGCATGTAAAGGTCCTCGTCGCCCGCTATCTGATGTATCACAACATAGGCCGAAGAATATATCTGGCCCAACTTCAACTCGTTGTTGTTGTTTTTGGCTTCAATATAGAAGTTCTGGGTGGCCTGAATGTTACATTTGTCGGGATTCACACGCACAGCCCGGCTGGAATAGCCCTTGGGATAAACCTCAATGCCGGAGGGATGCTCCTCAACATGGAGACCGTAGAAGAGGTTGGTGGTCGTGTTGACCAAACCGGTCTCAAACACACCCGTGGTGTCGCGTTGACCGAGGAACACACCGTAGTCCTGAATGTGATAAGCCAAATAGCGGTTGAGGGCGGTGTCGAGCTTGGCGCGAACGGCCTTCAGCTCCTCCAAATCCTCATCAGTGATGCCGGGAAACTTCGAACGCAGTTTGACATCGTCCGCTTCGCCAATATCGTCGAGCCACGCACGGCGGGGCACGTAGTAGTTGTTGACCTGATTGTCGATGGCCGTCTTGGTGGGCACGTAGATGGTGTAGTTGTAAGGACGCAACAATTTGATTGCGAAGTCGTTGGGATCGAGCACTTTGTGACTGGCGTTACCGTCGTTCTGCGTGAGATACGAAGAAGCAGAACTGCCGGAATCGAGATACTTGAAGAAGTCGGGGAATTTATCTCTCAGCACCTGATAGGGCGACTGCACGGCAGGCAACAGCACCTCGCTGACGGGCAGAGCGGCACCGTTGGCCTTCAAGGAAGCGGCCGGGCTCTGGACGCTCTGGCCGTACTGGGCCTGATAACCGCCGGCATATCTGGCCGAAGTGATTGCGGCGCCGGCGCTCCAGTCCACCTTGATGGCCGAACCGGCCTTAGTCTTATAATAGGTATAAGAGGGCTCCAAAGGATTAGCGTTGGCAGGCAGGTTATACACGGGGCACACGCTGTTCTCGATGATGTAGCGGAGCATCTTATAGGAAATGCCGCTATACCAGGTGCTGTAGTTGGTGGTGGGTGCAAAGGCTTCGTAACTAGACATACGGTCGAACTTGGCACCGGGAGTCACCTGACCGGTGGTGTTGTCCAAAGTGTAGCGGAAAGGCTCCACCCAAGGCAGATTCTTGCCTTCGGAGTCGAAGTCGAAGCGGAAGAGCACGGGGCCGGTCTCACCGGTCTCACCGCCGGTACGCGAAAAACTGGAGGGGTCAATCACCTTTCTCATGGCTTTGTCGTAGGGGCAGAAGAGCACATACTTTGTGCCGTCGAAACTGCTCAGGTAAGAAGCATAACCGGCAGAAGCGCCGGGGATGTTCTTATCCTTCTGGATGAAGTTGTAGAAGACGGAGAAGCCCTCGTCGCGGGTCTCGTCCAGGTCCTTCTCCTTGTTAAGCAACATGGTGGAAGTCACGTCCTTATAGGTCGGAGGCACGATGTTCATCGTCAGGCCGTAAATCACGCCGTTGCCGCAGACGAAGCAGTCACCGATCTTGTCGGTGTCGAGACCTCCGATGAGCGACTGCGACGTATCCTTAATCTTGGACACCTTGGTGGGCAGATAGCTCAGGAAGTTGGGCAGCATACAGTTCTGCATCAGCTCGGCCACGATGGCATCGGGATAGAGGTCCCAACTGGGCGTCTGGCCGGCAGCATACTTGTCGGTGAGGTCCTTACCCTCGTTGGTGAGGAAGCTCCGCATCTGCTCGTCGTTGGGCACGAGCATCAGAGCGGCGTCCATCTGATAGGTGTACGACCCGTCTGTATTATAAAGGTAATAGTGGTTCCATGCGGGGTCGTAGGGCAGATAGGCCGTAGCCACCTTGTCGCCGCTGTAGTCCTGAGTGAGGGCGCAATGGTTGGCGTAGTCGCCGGAGTTGATGTAGCGGATGGTGTACACATCATTCAACGAGCCGAGGTTCTTGGTCTGCACCTCGTTATAATAAGGATAGCTGAAACGCTGCAACTGCTTATAAAAAATGGAGTAATTGGGTTCGTAACTCAACTTCTCCATCATGTTGGAAACGGGATAAGGCACCTCCACCATCTTGTGGATGTAGCCGTTTTGACAGGTGATGTTGGCATTGTCGGGGTCGATGGCCACACCGTTGACAACGGTCTGCGAAGTGCTGTTGGCCACACCGCCGGAAAGGATGCGCACATCCTCACCGCTGAAGCCCTTGCTTACAGCAAACGAGGGAGAGAAGTGCACCATCGTGGGCAGGTCGGCCGTACCGTTGGTGGTGTAGAGATAGGAAGCGGAAGCGGGCTTCGTGTTGTTGGCGCCGTTGAGCACGGCGGGCATCGTGACGATGGAAGCCTTCTCACGCACCTCTTCCCACCAGTCGATGTCCTCCACGCCGGAAGCGTTGGGCACCTTCTCTGCAGGATAGTCGGCCTGCAAAACCTCGCCGCGCAGGTCTAGGTTGCTGATGGAAGAGTTGCGACGCATGCAGGCGTCGGCGGCATCCTCCACGTTGGTGGCGGAAGCGTCGCTGGCCAGATTGCCCAGCAGGTCGAGCACATAAGCATTGTTGAGCATCATGCCCTTGAGCAGACGGCGAACCTTCAGTTCGTTACCGCTGGCGTTGAAAGACTCCGTGCTGGTGATGGTGCTCCAGGGATTGGTGGCCGGAAGCTGCTTGTTCTTGTCGAAGAAACGCTGCCAGGCGGCATCGTCTGCGACAAACAGGGTCTTGGAACCCGTCTTGGAGAGCATTTCGCGATAGTTGTCCGCAGCCACCGGCGTGCTGTTGATCAGCGCCAGGGTAACAGAATAATCGCCACGCGACTCAAGCTCTTCGTAAATGCTTGTTCCCAGCCACTCGGGGGTGCCGACTACCAGGTCATCGGAGCAGGCCGACAACCCGAACATGAGTGCAGCACCGCACATTCCACCCAAGAGGCGGGACAGTCGATGTTTTACGTTACTGTTTTTCATGTTGTTTTTTTAGTATTTTTAGTTTCTTTCGTTAGTTTCCACACACAATTATGGCTATTTATAGCCCTAAAACGGCATAAAGGTAACACTTTTTAGCATTCCAGACGACATCCGACAACATTTTTTTTGCAAAAAACTGCTAAAAAACACATTTATGGTCAAGAAACAGCCCCAAAAGACACCAATTTGCCACTCATCTTCCTTCTTTCCGGCGTTCTGTCTCCGCCAAGTCCTCAGTCCGTCTCCGCACCGCTCCTGTTTTTCCGCCCCCACGGGGGAACACTTACTGCCTCGTGAGAGAACACTTGCAACCTCACGGGGAAACACTTGCAGCCTCGTGAGGGAAAAATTACGGCCTAGTTAGAGAATATTTACGGCCTAGTTAGAGAATTCAGCCGCGAACAGTCTGACGACAGTCTGAAAAAATTAATAGCTCTCGTCGGCGGAAGGAAAGTCGCAACTCTTCACATCGGTGATGTAGCGACCGATGGCGTCGGTCATCACAGTATAGAGATCTGCGTAGCGGCGCAGGAATTTGGGCGAGAAGCCCTGATTCATCCCCAACATGTCGTGAATCACCAGCACCTGGCCGTCGGCAGGACCGCCGCCGATACCAATCACGGGGATGCGCAACTCCTTGCAGACACGCTGCGTCAAAGCGGCGGGAATCTTTTCCAATACAATAGCAAAACAACCCGCCTCCTCCAAAGCATGAGCGTCAGAAATGAGCTTTTCTGCCTCAGCTTCCTCGCGAGCCCTCACGGCATAAGTACCGAATTTGTTGATGCTCTGGGGCGTCAGCCCGAGATGACCGCACACGGGAATGCCGGCGTCGAGAATCTTGCGCACGGTGTCGATAATCTCCACCCCACCCTCCAGCTTGAGGGCGTCGCAGTGGGTCTCCTTCATGATACGGATGGCGTTGGTGACACCTTCCGTGGGGTTCACCTGATACGAACCGAAAGGCATGTCGCAAACGACGAGCGCACGCTGAGTGCCTCGCACCACAGCCTTTGCGTGGTAAATCATCTGATCGAGCGTCACGGGCAACGTGGTGAACGAACCGGCCATCACGTTGGAGGCTGAGTCGCCCACGAGAATGATATCCATGCCTGCACCGTCCACGATGCGAGCCATCGTATAGTCATAAGCCGTCAGCATGGCTATTTTCTTGCCCTGCTGTTTCATCTCAATAAGGCGATGTGTGGTCACTTTGCGCGCATCGTCAACCAAATATCCTGCCATAGCGTCAAAATTTTCGTGCAAAGGTACACGAATTCCGGCGAACAGACAAATTTTTTGCATTCATTTTTGAATAAGCGGCAAAATAATACTATCTTTGCACAGAAATTGATATGAAGCGGTCCTCACTGAACATCTACAGAGCCTCTGCCGGCAGCGGAAAGACCTTCACGCTGACGGCCGAATACCTGCGCCTCATGGTGCAGCCGCAGGCCGATGCCGAATACCAGTCCACACTGGCCGTGACATTCACCAACAAAGCCACAGGCGAGATGAAGGAGCGCATCCTCGCCTCCCTCTACGCCATCGGCCACAGCACCCCCGACGGCGAAGATATGCTGCATGCCGTCAAAGAAAGACTCACAGCCGCCGGCACGCCGATGGGCGACGAAGCCGTACGCGACGGATGCCGCAGAGCGCTCTCCGACATTCTGCACGACTATTCCCGCTTCCGGGTGGAGACCATCGACAGTTTTTTTCAAAGCATCCTCAAGAATATGGCCCGCGAACTCGGACTGAGCGCCAACCTTCAGGTGGAGCTGAGCGACTCTGAAGTGACCGGCCGCGCTGTGGACCGCATCATTGACAACCTGGAAAGCGAAAAGGACACACGCGAAAACGTGATGGGATTTCTGCGCGACAGGCTCGACAGCGGGGAGCGATGGAAGATTGCCGAAGATATAAAGAATTTTTCACACTGCATCTACGACCGGGAATTTCAGGAAAAGACTCCGGAAGAAAAGGAGATACTGGCCGACAGCAGGAGCATCGGCCTGTTCCGCAAAGAGCTGCGCGATCGACGTGAAGAACTGGAAAAGGAACGCGCGAGGGAAACGCTCGCAATGGAGGAAGCCTGCTCCGACCCGTTCCTCGACGAAGCCTGCGGCAGAAGCATCAACACCCTGCGGGGCGAACTCAGAAAACTCAGCGAAGGAGAAACACCGGAAAGCAAAACCTGGGAAAAATTCCGCCTCGACCCCGCCGCCATCCTGCTCAAGGCACACAGAGAAAACCGCGAGGCGGTAGCAATGCTGGAGCGTCTGCACGACGTCATATTCTCAAAAATGCCCCATCTCATCGGGATTCAGCGCGAAATAGGCACCATCCGTCTTATTCAAAAAAACATCAGCCCGCTGAGCCTTTTGGACCGAATCGACAGAGAAGTCAAGGAAATCAACCACGAAAACGAACGCTTCGATCTGGCACGCACGCCGCTTCTTCTGGCCTCATTGCTCGAAGGCACGGACGCCCCGTTTTATTTCGATAAAATCGGTGCAAAACTGCACAATGTGATGATTGATGAGTTTCAGGACACCAGCACGCTGCAATGGAAGATTTTCAAGACTCTGCTCTTCGAGAACCAAGCCGTCGGCGGCAGCAATCTCATCGTGGGCGACATCAAGCAGAGCATCTACCGCTGGAGAGGCGGCGCCTGGAGTCTGCTCCACGGACTCAAGGAAGAACTGGCGCAATGGAACCCGCACGAGGAACCGCTCAAGACGAACTGGCGCAGCGGCGAAGACGTCATCCGTTTCAACAACGATTTCTTCACCAAAGCCGCCCGTCAGCTCGACAGTCTGAATCCAGAAGCCTCGTTCCGACTGGAAGAAATATACAGCGATGTCTGTCAGGAAATTTCCAAGAAGAAACTGGGGCTCGGATACGTCCGCCTCACCCTCTCCTGCGACGAAGAGGCGACGGAAAACGCTCTGCACGGGATGATGGAGGAGATGCTGCAGCTTCATGAGGCCGGACTGCCTTATGAAGAGATGGCCATACTCTGCCGCACGAAGAGCGACATCACCGATACGGTGGACTATTTCGCCGCCAACGCTCCCGATGAACTGCAAATCGTGAGCGACGAAGCCTTCCTGCTCAAAAGCAGCACCGCCGTGCGGCTGATTGTCGATGCCCTGCGCATCCTGCTTGACGGCGGAGGCGATGATGCCATCCCCTGCCGCAGTTTCATCCGGCTTTACAAAGAGACACCCGATTTGGAAGAAGACTTCAACCGCGGAACACCGGCCTCGTTATATCTGCTCCCCGTTCGGGATCTGCTGCCGGCCTTCCTCACCGACGAGCGGGAAGTGCTCTCTGCGATGCCGCTCTACGAACTCATCGAGACCTTATATAAAAGGTTGAGACTGGAGCGCATCCGCCACGAAGACGCCTATTGGCACTCCTTCCTCGACATCGTACGCGCCCATCTGCAAAGCGAGGACTGCAGCCTCAGGAGTTTTCTGTCCTCATGGGAGGACAATTATCAAAATACGGCGATTCCATCGGGAAAAGTCACCGGTGTGCGTATCCTCACCATACACAAAGCTAAAGGCCTGGAATACCACAGCGTGTTCATGCCGTTCTGCGCCTGGGACATTGAGCGCGACAAGGAGACCAACCTCTGGTGCGAGACGAATGAAGGCGGCAGTCTCTACAACCGTTTGGGCGCCATGCCCGTGAATCTGGAGAAGCGCATGGCCAACAGCTTCTACGACAGGCAATACGAAGAAGAACACCTGCAGAAGCGCGTGGACGCCCTCAACGAACTCTACGTGGCTTTCACCCGCCCCACCTGCAACCTGATGGTGTGGACAAAGACGGGGAAAAACGCACCGGCTAACTACGACGTTGCGGAGCTCATCACGGACGTTGTCTTCGGCGGCGAACGCCAAGGCGTGTACGAAGCGGGCGAGAAGGTGACAAAGCCCGTCAGCAAAGGCGCCCGCAGCGGCGAGAGCCGCATGAACCCCACGCCGGAGGGATATCCCGTCAGCACCTGCAACTACGAGGCACGACTCCACTTCGTACAATCCAACGAAAGCGAACGGTTCACCTCTGAGGAGCAGAACAAAATCGACACAGGCAAACTCTACCATTATATATTCTCACAGGTGCACGACCTCAACGACACCGGGAGAGTTTTGGCAGAGGCGGTGCAGCGCGGCCTCTTCAGCCCCGGAGCAGAAGAGCGGAAACTGCGCCAATACCTCAGCGAAATCATGCAGGAGGAGCATTGCCGCTCGTGGTTCGATCCCGCCAACGAGGTGTGGAACGAATGCAGCATCCTGCTGCCGCGCATCGACAACGGACGCAAACGCCGACCGGACCGTGTGGTGCGCCGGGGCGACACCATCACCATCATCGACTACAAATTCGGTCACTGGCACTCCTCCTACCCCGATCAGGTGAGAGAATATAAGGAACTGATACAGAAAATGTACCCCCAATGTGCCGTTGAGGGCTGGCTTTGGTTCGTGGACAGCAATAAAATACGACGGGTATGAAGACATTTCTCCGACTTGTGGCAGAAAACCTGAAAGAACACCGGGGCGCGGATCTCTCCCGCGTGACGGTGGTCTTTCCGGGCAAACGCGCCGGCCTGTTTCTCTCACAGGAAATTTCAGCCGTTTCCGACGAGCCCGTCTGGGCGCCCCGCTACATCAGCATCGACGAACTCTTCATGCACCTTTCGGGCAAAACGGTAGCCGACCCCGTCACCGCCGTCACCACACTCTACCGCCTCTATCAGGAACTGCTGCCCGAAGAGCGACGCGGGGAAGAAACCATCGACCGTTTCTGGGGTTGGGGCGAAATCCTGCTCTCGGATTTTGAGGACATCGACAAACATTTGGTGGACGCCGATAAGCTTTTCCTCAACGCCAAGGATTTCAACGAATTGACCGAGACAGATTTTCTCAGCGACAGTCAGAGAGAAGCCCTGCAACACTTCTTCGCCGAATTTGAGCCCGACCATCTGACCCGCATCAAGACGGCGTTCCGTCTCCTGTGGGACAGAATGCCGCAGCTCTACCGCAACTTGAAAAAAAGTATGCCTGCCAACGTGGCGCCCTACAAGGGGGCTCTCATGCGCGAAGTGGCAGAAAGTCCCCATCTCACAGACCGCCTGCCCCAAAACACAACGTATGCCTTCGTGGGCTTCAATATGCTCAACGAGGTGGAAGAGCGTCTGATGTCCACGCTGCAAAAACGCGGACAGGCACTCTTCTATTGGGACTACGACCTGCTTTATCTCAGCAGTCGCTTCGAGGCGGGCGACTTCATCCGCAAGAACCTCGAGCGTTTTCCCAACCAACTGGACAGCAAGGAGTTTGACAATCTGAGGCATCATCCGGGCTTCACCTTCATCAGCGCTCCGACCGACAGCATCCAAACGCGCTGCATCCCCGACTGGCTCACCAAAAACCTGACACGCGAACAGGAAAACCGAACGGCCATCGTGCTCTGCGACGAAAACATGCTTGAGACCGTGCTCCACAGCATCCCGGACAAGGACGGACCGGAAAGTGTCAACATCACCATGGGCTACAACATGACGGGCACGCCGGCCTACAGCCTCATCACGGCATTGCTCGACCTCCAGACCGAAGGCATTGACCGCAAGCGCAAGCGCTTTCGCAGCAGGATGTTACGCACCGTTGCCGCCCATCCTTACATACAGGCGCTCAACGAAACACTTTGGAAGGAAATGCTGCCCGAGGGCGACCACAAGGCCCTCCTGGAATACATAGACCGCATCCTCACGGAGGAAGCCCTCTCCGAAACCGTAAAAGGACGCCCCCTGGAAGCACTGCACCGCGAGACCCTCTTCCAGGCGCATCTGGTAATACAAAAATTCCTCAACATGGTGACGGACGGAGAGCATCCTCTTGTGCTTAAGGACCTCACGCTCAGACGACTGATCCGGCGGGCACTCGGACGCGTCAGCATCCCCTTCCACGGAGAGCCTGCAACGGGACTGCAGGTGATGGGTGTGTTGGAGACACGTTGTCTGGACTTCCGCAACATCCTCATGCTCAGCACAGGAGAAGGATTCCTGCCGAAAGACGGCTGCGATGCCAGCATCATCCCTTACACCCTGCGTACCGGCTTCGGTCTGACGACCATACGCCATCGAATGGCCACTTTTGCCTACTACTTCTACCGCCTCATCCAAAGGGCAGAACACGTCACTTTTGTCTACAACGACTCCACCGCCGGCGTACGGCGCAACGAAATGAGCCGCTTCCTGCGCCAGCTGCAGGCCGAGACCGACCGCCCCATCCGCACTTTAAGGCTGGAATCCGGGCAGGAAACAATCACGCGCACTCCGCCGCAAATAAACAAGGACACGGAGGTGATGACGCGGCTGAAGGCCCGCTACCTCACGCCGGACGAAAACGGCCACACCCCGCTCCTCTCCCCTTCCGCTCTGAATGAGTATCTGCGCTGTCCGCTCAGTTTCTTTTTCAACCACGTGGCCGGAATCAAGGAAGAAGAAGACGTTGAGGACGGCATCGACGCCCGCCTCATGGGCAACATCTTCCACGAAGCCGCTCAAAAGATGTACGCAGAGCTTATTGACCGCAGCGGAGGTTGCAACACCATATCCGCCGACCAGATAAGTTTGCTCCTGGCCGATAACGGGCGCCGTATTCAGGGCTACATTGACCGGGCCTTCAGGGATGTGGCCGACGTAAAGGAATTTCAGGGCGAGAACATTATCCTGCGCACGGTTGTGGAACGCTTCCTGCTCAACCTGCTGCGCTACGACAGACGTCAGGCGCCATTCACCATCCTGAAGATGGAGGAGCCCTACTATTTCATGCTGAATGTCAACACAAAACATGGCCCGATTGCCATCCGTACCGGCGGCTTCGTCGACCGTCTCGACCGGATGAACGACGGCACCGTGCGCATCGTGGATTACAAGACCGGCGGCCACCAGGACACGGCCGTCACGCTCGACAAGATTTTCCAGCGTGGCGACCATGCCGGCTACTATCTGCAAACGCTGCTCTACGCAATGGCCTTTATCCAAGAAGACCCCCAAAACACATCCCCCCAGGTGCCCGTCAAACCAATCCTGCTTTACCCCGCCAAAGCCGCCGGCGATGACTACGACCCCACACTCACACTCAACCGTCAACCCTTGAATAACGTGAAGGACGGCACACTGCTTGACGACTACCGTGAACGTCTTCTGGAACTCGTGGAAGAAATCTTCGATGACAGCGTCCCGTTCTCCAAAAATCCAAAATCACCCTGCAAAATGTGCCCTTACAGCGCAATTTGTCTGTCTTAAGACAGAAAAAAAACGCCACGAGACCTTCTGATTGACTTTTTTTCCGTACCTTTGCGCCTGTTTTAAGACCAAATTCCTGCACCAGATGCCGGAAAACAGGCAAAAATACTAAAAAAAGTCAACAACCAGATGCTTACACTCAAACTGATTAACGAACAAACAGAGCGCGTAATCCGCGGTCTGGAAAAGAAACGCTTCACCGGCGCCCGCGAGGCCATAGACGAAGTGATGACAATTGATAAAACGCGCCGCGAGGCGCAAACGGCGCTCGACCGCAACCTTTCCGAGGCTAAAAAGCTGGCTGCAGAGATCGGCGGTCTGATGAAGCAGGGCAAAAAGGACGAAGCCGAGGGAATAAAAGCACAGGTGGCTGCGCTCAAGCAGGCCGGCGAGGCGCTCAAAGCCAAGATGGAAGAGGCCGAGCTGCAACTCACACAGAAGCTGTGCCAGATTCCCAACATCCCCTATGACGAAGTACCCGAAGGCAGTGCTGCAGAAGACAACTGGGTGGTGAAGTCCAACCTCAAGGAGTGCGTCATCGGTCAGGACACCGTGGGCAACTGGACGGCCAACCCCGTGGTGGAGACGGCCAAACTGCCCCACTGGGAACTGGCCAAGAAATACAACCTCATCGACTTCGACCTCGGCGTGAAAATCAGCGGCGCCGGCTTCCCCGTGTATCGCGGCAAGGGAGCCCGTCTTCAACGCGCCCTCATCAATTTCTTCCTCGACGAAGCCCGCAAGGCCGGCTACGAGGAGATTATGCCCCCCACGGTGGTTAACGCCGCTTCCGGCTACGGCACAGGTCAGTTGCCCGACAAGGAGGGACAGATGTACCACTGCGAGGTGGACGACCTCTACCTCATCCCCACGGCCGAGGTGCCCGTCACCAACATCTACCGTGACGTCATCCTCGACGAGAAGGACCTCCCCATTAAAAACTGTGCCTACACCCAGTGTTTCCGCCGCGAAGCCGGCTCCTACGGCAAGGACGTGCGCGGCCTGAACCGCCTGCATGAGTTCTCCAAGATTGAAATCGTGCGCATCGACACCCCCGAGCATTCCGCAGAGAGCCACCGCGAGATGCTGGCTCATGTAGAGGGCCTGCTGCAGAAGTTGGAACTGCCCTATCGCATTCTGCGTCTGTGCGGCGGTGACCAGAGTTTCACCTCCGCCATCTGCTACGACTTTGAGGTCTTCAGCGAGGCTCAGAAGCGCTGGCTGGAAGTCAGCTCCGTGTCCAACTTCGACACCTACCAGGCCAACCGTCTCAAATGCCGCTTCCGCAACGCTGAGAAAAAGACCGAATTGTGCCATACGCTCAACGGCTCTGCCCTGGCTCTGCCCCGCATTGTGGCCGCCATCCTGGAGAACAACCAGACCGACAACGGCATCCGCGTGCCCGCTGCCTTGGTGCCTTACATGGGATGCGACATGATTGACTGATTCATCGAACAACAAACAAAGGTAAAAAGCATATTTCACTCATGAACAAGATTGTTAAGAAAATTCAGTTCAGCGAAAAAGTCTTCCGTCTCGACGTCGAG
>CADAVI010000015.1 GCA_902791295.1 uncultured Bacteroidales bacterium
CGACAACCTCTTCACCATGGACGGCAAGCAGGGCATGAAGCTCGACATCCCCGAGATTCCCGAACTGCTGATTGACAACACCGACCGCAACCGCACCTCACCCTTTGCCTTCACGGGTAACCGCTTCGAGTTTCGCGCCGTGGGCTCTGAGGCAAACTGCGCCTCGGCTATGACTGCACTCAACAGCGCCGTGGCCGAAGCTTTGGCCGACTTCAAGCAGCGTGTGGACGCCCGCATTCCCGACCTCGAAAAGCAGTTGTCGGGCACCGGTCACAACGCCACTTACCATGCCATCATCGACGTGCTGCGCGAGGACATCAAGACCTGCAAGCCCATCCGCTTCGACGGCAACGGCTACAGCGACGAGTGGAAGGCAGAGGCCGCCCGCCGCGGGCTCGACACCGAAACCTCGTGTCCCGTCATATTCGACCGCTATCTGGACGAAGAAAGCGTCCGCATGTTTGAGAGCCTCGGCGTGATGAGCCACAAGGAGTTGGAGGCCCGCAACGAGGTGAAGTGGGAGACCTACACCAAAAAGATCCAGATTGAGGCCCGTGTACTCGGCGACCTCTCCATGAACCACATCATCCCCGTGGCTACCCACTATCAGAGTCAGCTGCTCAACAACGTGGAGAACATGCGCGACGTCTTCCCCAAGGACAAAGCCGAAAAGCTCAGTGCCCGCAACCTCAAGCTCATCGAGGAGATTGCCCTGCGCACCGCCGAACGCGCCAAGGCTGTGGCCTACCACGACACCGTGGCTCCGATGCTGGACAGCATCCGCCGTCAGATCGACAAGCTCGAGTTGATTGTGGACGACCGCCTGTGGCCCCTGCCCAAGTATCGCGAACTACTCTTCATCCGCTAAACATAAAGACAGAAAAGATAACATGAGGGTTGCCAGAGTTATTTGGCAGCTCTTTTTTTTGTTTAAAATGAAAAATGAAGAGTTAAGCCAAATTCTCTAACCTCTAACCTCTAACCTTTAACCTTTATTTCGTAACTTTGCAGGCGAAAAACATAATTTTTCTCACCATGAAACACCTCTTTATCACCACAATGCTCGGCATCATAGGTCTCACGGCAACAGCACAGACCGCCTACCGTCTCGACAAGATGCAGCGCGAGAAGCTGGGGCGCGGCGTCGTGGCCGTGCGCAGCGACGTGGGCCACGTGCTCGTCTCGTGGCGCTACCTCGAGAGCGACCCTGAAGGCGTCGAATTTGAAATCCTGCGCAACGGCGAAGTCATCGGCCGGCGCAGCGCACACGAGTCCACCACCTTCGTGGACGAAAACCCCGTGAATGAAGCCGCCACCTACAGCGTGCGCCCCGCTGGAGGCAAGGCGCAGGGCAGCTGGACAGTGGCCCCCGGAGCGCCCATAGGCTATCTCTCCATCCCCCTCGACCAACCCGAGACGGAAGAGGGCTACGACGGCAAACCCGTGCAGTATAACGCCAACGACGCCACGATGGCCGACCTCGACGGCGACGGCGAGATGGAGCTCATCTTGAAATGGGACCCCTCCAACTCGCGCGACAACTCGCAGAGCGGCGTGACCAACCAGACCTATATCGACGCCTACCGCCTGGACGGCAAGAAGGGTAAGAACGGGCAGAACCGCCTCTGGCGCATCGCCTTGGGCCGCAACATACGCAGCGGCGCCCACTACACCCAGATGATGGCCTACGACCTCGACGGCGACGGACGGGCCGAACTGGTGGTGAAGACCGGCGACGGCACCGTGGACGGCACGGGCAAAGTGATCGGCGACGCCAAGGCAGACCACCGCGTGGGGATGGGCGACAACAGCGAGACACACTACAACGCCAACCGCTACCCCTCGGAGCGCTTCCGTCAGGACCAGAAGGGACGGCGCGGCGGCTTCATCAAGGGCGGTCCGGAATACCTCACCGTGTTTGAAGGCCGGACGGGCAAAGCCCTCGCCACCGTGGACTACGTGCCCGCTCAGGGCGAGCTCAGAGCCTGGGGCGACAACTACGCCAACCGCTCGGAGCGCTATCTGGCCTGCGTGGCCTATCTGGACGGCGTGCACCCCTCGGTGGTGATGTGCCGCGGCTACTACACGCGCACCGTGCTGGCCGCCTGGGACTGGGACGGCAAGAAGCTGAAGCAGCGTTGGGTGTTTGACACCGCACAGCCCGAGTGGGCCGAATATGCCGGACAGGGCAACCACAACCTGCGCGTGGCCGACATCGACGGCGACGGACGCGACGAAATCACCTACGGCTCGATGTGCGTGGACGACAACGGCACAGGCTACTACAACACCCGCCTGGGTCACGGCGACGCCATGCACCTCTGTCCCATGCTGCCCCTCTCAGAGCACCTCTATCTGTGGGACGTGCATGAAGACAAATACTACAGCGAGTTCCGCGACGCCCAGACTGGGCAGATTCTCTGGATGCTGCCCCACAACGATGACGTGGGGCGCGGACTGGCCGCCGACATCGATCCCGAGAACCCGGGATGGGAGATGTGGGCCTCAAACACCAAAGGCATACGCGACTACAAAGGCAACCTGTTGGATTCCGTGACGCGCGTCAGCATCAACTTCGCCCTCTGGTGGGACGGCGACCTCTGCCGCGAACTGCTCGACCACGAGACGGTGAGCAAATACCACCGGCCGGGGAAGGCACAGGCCACCGAAGGCGAAGCCGACCCCGACGCCAAACTGGAGCTCACCCTCAACCCCAATTCCGGCGTGCGCTGCGAGACGCTGCTGAAGATGGAGGGCTGCCAGTTCAACAACGGCACGAAGTCGAACCCCTCGCTCTGCTGCGACATCGTGGGCGACTGGCGCGAAGAAGTGGTGACGCGCACCGCAGACAACAGTGCGCTGCGCATCTACATCACACCGATGCCGACGCCCTACCGCTTCCACACCTTCCTGCACGACCCCGTCTATCGCGCCTCGGTGACGGCACAGAACGTAGCCTACAACCAGCCTACCGGCGTGGGTTTCTTCATCGGCGCGGAGCTCGCGGGCAGCGGAAGGAAGTTCCGGGGATGGCAGTTTTGAGTGAAGAATGAAGAGTGAATGAGATAACATGAAACGGGTGATATTTATTTTGGCGTGTGTCATTGCCGCGGTTACGGCAGGAGCACAGGAGAGCTATGACACCAATCGCGGATTCCGTCATCCGGGCGGACTCCACACACAGGCCGACTTCGACCGCATCAAGGCCCTTCTGGCCGCCGGCGACGAGACGGTGACAGAAGCTGTCAAGGTGCTGCGCACTGCCGCCTACGCCCAAAGTTCGGCAGCCACCTTCCCCTCCGAGACCATCGTGCGCGGCGGCGGTTCGGGCGAGAACTACATCAACGCCGCACGCGGCGCCGCCATCGCCTATCAAAACGCCCTGCGCTGGAAAATCGACGGCAACAAGGTCTGCGCCAAGCACGCCGTGGACGTGCTGATGTCGTGGGCCCGCACCACCAAATACATCAGCGGCAATTCCGACCAGTGTCTGGCCCGCGGCCTCTACGGCTATGAGTTCGCCCAGGCTGCTGAACTCATGCGCGACTACGACGGATGGGCCCGGGAAGACTTCGAGGAATTTTGCCGCTGGATGCTCGACGTGTGGTATCCCGGCGCAATAGGATTCCTGCGCAACCGCAACGGTACGTGGGAGAACACCGGCAAATGGTGGCAGGCCCCCGGACACTACTGGAGCAACTGGGGCCTGTGCAATGCGCTCTGCGTCATCTCCATCGGTGTGCTCTGCGACGATGTGTTCATCTACAACCAGGGCCTCTCGTTCATCAAATACGACCAGGTGGGCACTTTCAAGGACCCGCGCACCTCAGTGCCCATACTCAACGACGGCCTCACGGAGTTTTGGGGCAATCTCGTCGTGACCACCACAGCGTGGGACGGCGAGACGGGGGCCTACGGCAAAGTGGGCCAGACCAATGAGAGCGGACGCGACACCGGACACGCCGCCATGGCGCTGGGCCTCGCCGTGGACATCGCCCATCAGGGATGGAACCAGGGCGACGACCTCTTCTCATGGATGGACCACCGCATCGCCGCCGGCATAGAATATGTGGCCGCACAGTGTCAGAGCGTCGAAAACCTGCCCTGGACCAACTACCACTACGCCAGCAACGGCTACTACTGGACGGACTCGCGCTCTTGGCTCATGACCGGGCCCGCCCTCGGAGCACAGCTGCGCCCCTATTGGGGCACCGTGATAGGACACTACGAAGGCGTGAAAGGCGTCAGCATGCCCTTCTCCGAAATGTGTGCCGAGCAGGTGGGCATTGACGGCGGAGGCATGGGCGCCACCAGCGGCGGCTACGACCATCTGGGCTACAGCGTGCTGATGAACTACCGCGACCACATGGCCACCGAAGAGGAGCGCCCCACGGAGCTCTCCCCGGAAATCGCCTACAATGGCAAGAGCTATAAGCAGAATGACGCCGGCGGCCTGGTGAACACCTATCAGACCACAGCGGAGACTTCGCGCGCCCTGCCCGCCGGCACCGTCGTCACCCTGACGGCCAACCTGCCCTCAGGAGAGAGCGACACCGGCAACTGGATTTGGAGCACAGGAGAGACCACACGCAGCATCAGCGTGACAGCCAACCGCTCGCAAATCTACCGCGTGACCTACACCAACGCGAACAACGTCAAGAGCGAGCAGTGCTTCTCCATCGCCGTGCAGGGCGACTGCCGCCCCGCCAACGTTCAGCCCCACATCACCGTGGACGGCGTGACGAGCGACACAGCCGGCGCCACCGTGGACTACGGCAAGAACGTGACGCTCTCCGTGACGGACGCGCAAGGCTACGGCAACTGCAAGTGGAGCACGGGTTCGACGGCCTACAGCATCACGCTGAGCTCGGTGAAGACCCCACGCGACGTGCAATGTGAAGTCGTCAGCCAGGGCGGCCAGCGCACCACCGTCAAGTTTCACCTCGACGTGCTTGAGAGTCAGCAGCGAATCACCGTGGACGGCACCACGCTGGAAGACACCGCCTCCGTCACCGTGGGTTTCGGCAGCGACGTGACCTTCACGCTCTACGTGCCCCAGGCGCTGAGCGGCGGCACGGCCGTGTGGGAAGACGGCACGGAGGGACTTACCTACACGATGCCCGCCATCGACGCCACACAGGAGCACACGCTACGCTACACCGTGAAGGGCGAGACCAGGGAATACCCCTTCTCCGTCACGGTGCACGAAACCGCACGCGAACTCTCCGGCACCTACGCCATACGCCACCGCGAGAGCGGACGACTGCTCACCTCGGGCACCCCCCTCACCTTCGAGCCCCGAAAGATGAACGGCGGCACGCTTGACGCCTCGCAACAGTGGACCTTCACCACCAGCGGCAGCATCTACGCCATACTGGCCAGCGACGGGAAGAGTTACATTTCCGCCAACGGAAAGCTTATCACGCGCCGCAACAACCACAACATCACCTTCCTGGCGCCTTACAACTACGCCGCGCTCAACGCTCAGACGAGCATGAAGTTCTGGCAGATGACGGAAAGCGGGGCGCTGCAAATCGGCCCCGGGACAGAGCTGACAGACTTTCCCTTCGAAATCGTCACCATAGAGGAGGCGACGGGCATAAAAGAGGTTCAGGGGTCAGGGTTAGAGAAAATGGTCAATGGTCAATGGTCAACGGTCAATGGTCAATGGTATGACCTGTCCGGCCGGAGAGTGAAGAAGCCCGCGAAGAGCGGTCTCTATATCGTAAACGGAGAAAAAGTCTTCATCCCATGAGAAGAACACTCCTTGCACTGACTCTGCTGCTCTCCTCCGCACTCTCGTGGAGCAAAGAGAACACTCCGGACACCCCTTACCGGATGGAAGGCCCCTACGGGGTGATTGCCCGCGACGGCGCATTTCGCCACACCAAGGCGGGCAGTGAGCGCGACATGAAGGCGGCGCGCGAAGCCGCAGAGCGCGGCGACACCGCCACGGCACTTCGCATCTGCAATGCCTACGCCGCCACCCTGCAACGCCTCGACGGACACGACGCGCCGCTCTGCGCCATACAATGCTACGACCTCATGCTGGCCATGCAGCGCATCAAGCCCTCTGCCGATGACGCGACACGCCGGCAGTGGACGGAGATGATTGACAGGGCTCTGGTGCCCATGATGGAGCGCTTCGAACAGGACTCCCCCTATGCCAACGGCAACTGGGGCGCCATCGTCAACCGCCTGCGCATGGCCTGCGCCATCGTCAAGGAAGACAGCGCACTCTATCGCGCCGCCGTGGACTATTACCTCCGGGGCGATGACAACGGCTCACTGCCCAACTATGTGGGCCCCACGGGACAATGTCAGGAGACGGGACGCGACCAGGGGCATGTGCAACTGGGACTGGAAGCCCTGTGCGACCTCTGCGAAATGGCCTGGCAACAGGGTGACGACCTGTGGGGCGCGCTGGACAACCGTCTGCTCAAAGGCATCGAATACACCGCACGCTACAACCTCGGGGAAGACGTGCCCTTCGAGACGTGGAAGGACTGCACCGGACTCTACTCGGAGTGGACCGAGCCCGGTGCCATGGGACGCGGTAAGCTTTGGGACATCTACCGTCAGCCTTATCGCCACTACGTCGGACGCCGCCACCTCAAAATGCCGTGGGCCAAAAAGGCCATCAAGGCTCTTGACAAAGGCATCCGCCCCATGAAGGAGCCCGAACGCCTGCATGAAGTAATCTCTGCGCCGACGCCTGAGGGAGCGCCGCTCAAGGACGACTACGAGGTGATGATACGCCCGCGCGGCACAGAAGAGTGGACTCCCGTAGCCACCTACGCTGCCAAAGTCAATGCCCCGACGGTTGACGGTCGCCACGCCGTCAGTACGCTCTCCTTCGGGCGCTTTGACTTCAGGGGCGACGTCTTCGTGCGTGTTGTCACCAAAAAACGCAAATTCCGCAGCGCGCGCATCCGCCCCGACTTCCGCGGCGTGATAGCCAACGTCACCAACGACTCCACGCTGCAGTTCATGCTCTTCCAGCCGGAGGACATCTCTGTGGAATTTGACGGCGACATCCGCGAAAACCTTCTGCTCTTCACCTCACGGCCCTCCGTGAGCCGCGAAGAGGCCGAAGCCGAAGCCCGCCGTCTGGGACGAGACTTTCGCTACATGGCGCCCGGATACTACACGGGAGACATCACCCTGCCCTCCTCCACCACGCTCTATATGGCGCCGGGCGCCTGGCTCGACGGCACACTGTGCATCGAAGATGCTCACGACGTCAGCATCCTCGGCAGAGGCATCGCCCGCCCTCGCAAAGGTTACGAGGGTTGCCACGTACACCGCTCAAAGCGAATCTATATAGAAGGGCTCACAGTGAACACCTGCCCCATCGGCGGCAGTGACTCGGTGAGGGTACAGGGAGTGCAGTGCATCTCCCACCCCGCTTGGGGTGATGGCCTCAACGTGTTCGCCTCCAGCCATGTGCACTACGAGCGTGTCTTCTGCCGCACCTCGGACGACTGCACCACCGTCTATGCCACGCGTAAAGGCTTTGAAGGCAGTGCCTCGCACATCACGATGCACAACGCCGTGCTCTGGCCGGATGTGGCTCATCCCATCTTCGTGGGTCTGCACGGCAAGGGGTCTGCCTCTGCGGAATGTGACTCCATCACCGACGTGCGCTACGAACATATCGACATCCTCGGCCAATGGGAGCCGCAGGTGGACTATCAGGGCTGCCTGGCCGTCAACGCCGGCGACAACAACTTGGTGCGGCGCATCGTCTTTGACAACATACGCATCGAAAACATCGCATGCGGTGCCCTCTTCCACTTCAAGGTGTCGTGGAACGAGAAATACTGCACCGCCCCCGGACGCGGCATTGAAGACATCACCGTAAGCCATGTGCGCTACAACGGCAATGCGCCCTACCTGTCACTCTGCAGCGGCTACGACAGGGAGCGCAGCATCCGGGGCCTCCGCTTCAAACACTTCAAGGTGAACGGCCGCCTGCTCTATGACGGAATGCCCGGCGTGCCCAAGTGGTATCGCACCGCCGACCTGGTGCCCGCCTGGATCGGACCCAACGTGTATGACGTCAGCTTCACCAAATAAAATACACCGCAGCATCAAATATCAACCGTAATTATTTATAATAAGGAAGCAACATGAATCAAGCGCACACCTTGAGCGCAAGCCTGACGGGGCTTCGCACTCTGCTGTTCATCGCCGGCAATATCGCTTTGCCTCATCTGTTTCATCTCATTCCGGGAGGCGGCGTTGCCTTTCTACCCATCTACTGGTTCACCCTCATCGGTGTGTTGTCCTGCGGACTGACCGTCGGGCTGTCGGCTGCACTGCTTTCGCCGCTTTTGGGATGGCTCATCTTCGGGGCGCCCGCTGCCGTCATGCTGCCTGATATGTTGCTCAAGGGCACAATGCTTGCACTCGGTGCCGCCTTCATCTCCCGCCGATTGGGCAACAGCATTCCCACTGCCGCACTGTCCGTCAGCTTGGCATGGCTGCTCTCCGCTCTGACCGAATGGCCTTTCACGGGAGCGGCTTACGCTTTCCAAGACCTCGTCACGGGACTGCCGGGCCTCGTGCTCATGAGCATCGTGGCTCCTTGGGTAGCCCGCAAAGTTTAAATCTCCTTCTCTATTTGATTTTCAGGACAGGCATCAGCGCGTTGGTGTTGTCCTTGGGGAGCACTACACGCAACCCGCGGGCAGTTTGTGTGAACTGCACGCGGCCGAAGCCCAACAGTTCCACGCTCCTGACGGGACGCGCACGCCACACGCTGCCCTTGGCCAAAGAGCGGATGCAGACCTCGCGCGAGCCATCGGGCCAGGCCAGGAAGGCGGCGTAGAGCACGTCGCCCTTCGTGGTGAAGCGCACCTCTTCGCTGCCGGCCTTGATGTAGTTGCCGTCGTTGAAGCCCTGATCGTTAATCTTGATATCCTGTCCCGCTATCGGGCCCTCGCCGAATTTGCACCAGGGACGCGTGCCCACAATAGCCTCCTTGTGCACCTTCATCCAGGCGCCGAACTCACGAAGGATGGCCAGCTCCTTCTCATCGGGCGTGCCGTCGGCACGCAGAGGCACCGAGAGGAGCATGTTGCCGTTTTTGGACACGATGTCCATCAGCAGTTTGGCCACGGTGTGGGCACTCTTGTAGCGGTTGTTCTCGTAGAAGTCTGTGTTGTAGTGCCAGTTACCCAGACAGTTGCAGCACTGCCACGGACGCTCGACGATGCTGTTGGGCGCACCGCGCTCCACATCCCACACCAGGGCCTCCTTCTGCTCTTCGCTGAGAATCTTGCCGAAGACCACCTTTTCGCCCTCGTTGTAGAACTCGGAGGTAATTTCCAGACCCACGTTGCTGATGGGGTAAAAAGGCAGCACGGTGGCATCGAAGTAGAGCAGGTCGGGCTTGTAGCGGCGGATGGCATCCATCGTGCGCATCTTGAACTCGCGGATGAACTCCTCCGAAGGCTGCGAACAGTTTTCCCAGCCCCAGATGCGTCCCGTGTTGTTGCGCCAGGTGCGGTCGCTGAAGTCGTGCTCCTGACGGTAGAGGCGCTGCGGATCGAGCCCGCGCCACCACTTGTCCGTGCCGTCGGCGTTCTTCACGTAGCCGTCGGCCTTCGTGAGCCATCCGTCGTATTTCACGCCGATTTTATCCCCCTTCATGTCGAAACCGCGCGAGGGTTCATACCAGGTCCAGGCGTGGTCGGCATGGAAACTGATGCCGAAGGGAAGTCCGTACTTTTTTGCCGCCTTGGCCCACCCCTCCAGAATGTCCTTCTTGGGGCCTATGTTGACGGAGTTCCACTCCTGATACTGCGAATCCCAAAGGTCGAAGTTGTCGTGGTGGTTGCCCAGGGCGAAGAAATACTGCGCCCCTACCTCTTCCTTATAAAACTTCACAAGGCCGTCCGGATCCCAGTTTTCGGCTTTCCACAAAGGCAGGATATCCTTAAAACCCACCTCGGACGGATGACCGTAGTGGCTACGGTGGAAATCGGCCTGGCGTGAACCCTCCTCATAGAGTCCGCGCGCCATCCAGTCGCCCGAACCCTCCACGCACTGGGGTCCCCAATGGGCCCAGATGCCGAACTTGACGTCACGAAACCACTCCGGCACCTCGTAGGTGCGCAGACTCTCCCAATTGGGCTCAAACGCCCCGAGGGGCAGACACAGACAACACACAAGGGCTGCGAAAAACACTCTCTTTGTCATAGCATTATAGATTTTAATTTGTTTTTGTTTAATCGGTCGTCCCCGGAAGTTGCACTCTTGCGCTCGGCCCGATACTGTCCGGGTGTCTTCCCTGTGGCCCGTTTAAAGAACTTTGTGAGCGAAGCCGGATTGGGGAAATGCAGACGCTCGGCGATTTGCGCCGCCGTCTCGTCGCTGTAGGCCAGCCACACCTTCACGGCTTTCACCGCCGTCTGATTAATCCAGTCCATCACGGTGCGACCGCTCATCTGCTTGATGAGTGTGCTGAGATAGTGGGGCGCGATGCAGAGCTTGTCGGCATAGAAGGGGATATTGCGCTCGCTCACGGCGAACCGACTCACCAGCGCAACGAAGCGCTGCAGCGTCTCCTGTTGCCGGGTAAGGGGCTGCGGGGCCGACACCTGTCCGTAGCACTGCGCCGCACAAAGCAACAGCGAACGCACTATCAGGGCGGCATTCTCGCGAGGGAAGGGCTCCAGCCGCACGAGGTCCCACAAAAGCGCAAAATGCAGTGACACCACATTGGTGCAGGTCTCATCCATCGCCAGACGAATGAAGCTGGGCGACTCCGTCTCCCCCTCTTCTGCGCACTCCTGTCGGGGCAAGGGCGGATTGTCCAAAAGGCTGTCGTAGCGGAAGGCATCAAACTCAAAGTCGGCGGAACTGCTCTTCTTCTCAACCAACGTGTCACCGTAGAATACCACTAAGTTACCCGCTTCGAAACGATGCTCTACCAAGTTGAAGACATAGACAGCCCAACCCTTCTTCACCCACACCACGCGACGCTCCTGGAGGAGATAGGGCTGAGTAGGGAAAAGGAACTCACGCCCGCGAATGTTGAAAGCGCGTATCATCCAAAAGGGGTCTCTGAGGAATATCTCCCCATGGCCTTTCCAACTTTCCGTATTGCGGAAAAGCTCCTGCGTGATGGTGTCGTTGAGCATTAATTTTGACGGATTTTCACCACAAAACTACGAAAATCTTACAATATGGCAATAAAAAAGACTTTTGGGATAATGCTTATTCTTCCATTTCGCCATACTTTTGCAGCGGAATTTGGTAAACAGTTCGTTTTTTGTATTTGTAACATTCATCAATTATGAAAAAGATGAGTTTTTTTTGCCGCCTTGCCGCTCTGGCCAGCATGATGCTCCCGGCATCTGCAGCCGTGGCCGGCGGTTTGATGACCAACACCAACTACCACATCGCCTTCGATCGTATGATGGCGCGCGGTGCTTCTACGGAGATTGACGCCGCCTACAGCAACCCCGCCGGACTGGCCTGGGGACATGAAGGCTGGCAACTGTCGTTCAATGTGCAGAAGCCTTTCCAGTGGCGCAATGTGGAGGCCAACGTGTCCCAGCCCTACGCCACTGCGCTCGGCCTCTCCGACAAGCTCTACGAGGGCAAGGCCGACGCTAATCCTTTTGTGCCCGCACTCTTTGTGGCCTACAAGCACAAGAACTGGGCCCTCTCACTGATGGGCGGCATCGTAGGCAGCGGCGGCCACGTGACCTACGACGAGGGCATTCCCATGTTTGAGGTGCCCGTGCGCGGCATGATGTATCAGGGCGGACTCCGCCCCGGCGACTACACGATGGATGCTTTCATGACGGGCAAGCAATATATCTACGGCATTCAGGCCAGCTTCACCTACAAGTTCAACGAACACTGGTCAGCCGCAGCAGGCCTGCGTGTCAACATCTACAACGGCTACAACCGCGGGCACGTTGTCACCCGTCACGCTTTGGCAGGCGTCGAACTGGTCAATCTGCAGATTGACGCCGACCAGAACGGCGCCGGCGTGGCCCCCATCCTGAGCCTCAACTACAGGTACAAGCGCCTGCTTGTGAGCGCCCGTTACGAGTTTCGCAGCAAACTCAACATCCCCAATGAGACCAACACGCTCAGCGTGGGCCTGCAGGGGCAGACCACCGATGTCAACGCCCTGAGCCGCGTCATCGGCAACGATGCCACCATGGCCGCTCTGGCTGCCAAAGTGGGTGCAGAAACGGCGGGAAAGGTGGCCCACTATCTCGACGGTGAGAAAACGCGCTACGACATGCCGGGACTGCTCTCTGTAGCTGTGGGCTACGAGTTTATCCCCCGCAAGTTCCGCGGCACACTGGAGTATCACTGGTTCAACGACAAGAACGCCAAGATGCAGGACAACCGCCAGGAATTGCTCTCACACGACACACACGAAATTCTGGTCGGCCTGGAATGGGATATCAATAAAATTTTCACCGTGTCGGCCGGAGCTCAGCGTACCGACTACGGTCTCTCCGACGGTTATCAGGCCAACACCTCGTTTGCCTGCGACAGCTACTCCGTCGGCACCGGAGCCGCCTTCAACGTGACGTCTCATCTGCGCATCAACGCCGGATACTTCTGCTCCATCTACAGCGACTACACGCGTGAGCAGCCCATCCGCTACGGCGGCATTCCCGTGATGGAGACCTACTCCCGCACCAACCACGTGGTCGGACTCGGCGTAGACTACAAGTTTTGAGATTTCGGCATTGTTAACCCCTATTTCCGTAGCGGCGGCACCGCCGTTACGGATTTTTTTTTGTACATTTGCAGCGGAAGAAAACAAAAACGACATATCTATGGCTACAGTGGACGACAAGAAGATTATCTTCTCGATGGTGGGAGTGAGCAAGACCATCCAGCAGAACCAGAAACAGGTGCTCAAGAACATCTATCTCAGCTTCTTCTACGGCGCCAAGATAGGCATCATCGGCCTCAACGGCGCCGGCAAGTCCACGCTGATGAAGATTATCGCCGGTCTCGACCAGCAGTATCAGGGCAACGTGGTGTGGAGCCCCGGATACTCCGTGGGCTATCTGCCGCAGGATCCCCCGCTCAACGAGGAGAAGACGGTAAAGGAAAACGTGATGGAGGGCGTGCAGCATGTCTATGACGCATTGGCCGAATACGACGACATCAACGCCAAATTCGGTCTGCCCGAATACTACGAGGACGCCGACAAGATGGATCAGCTGATGGCCCGTCAGGCCGAGCTGCAGGACATCATCGACGCCACCGACGCCTGGAATATGGACTCCAAGCTCGACCGCGCAATGGCGGCGCTGGGTTGTCCGCCGGGCGACAGGAGCGTCAAAAACCTCTCCGGCGGCGAACGCCGTCGTGTGGCGCTCTGCAAACTGTTGCTACAGAAGCCCGACGTGCTGCTGCTCGACGAGCCGACGAACCACCTCGACGCCGAGTCCATCGACTGGCTGGAGCAACACCTGCAGCAATACGAGGGCACCGTGATTGCCGTCACGCACGACCGCTACTTCCTCGACGATGTGGCCGAGTGGATTCTCGAGCTGGATCGCGGCGAAGGCATCCCTTGGAAGGGCAACTACTCCAGCTGGCTGGAGCAGAAGAGCCAGCGCCTGGCCCAGGAGGAAAAGTCGGCCTCGAAGCGCCGCAAGACGCTGGAGCGCGAGCTCGAATGGGTGCGTATGGCCCCGAAGGCACGTCAGGCGAAGGGCAAGGCGCGTCTGAACTCCTACGAGGCGATGCTCAACGAGGAGCAGAAGCAGAAGGAGGAGCGCCTGGAAATCTTTATCCCCAACGGACCGCGTCTGGGCAACAAGGTGATAGAGGCGGAGCACGTGGCGAAGTCGTTCCCCGAAAAAACACTCTTCACCGACCTCAACTTCATGCTGCCGCCCAACGGCATCGTGGGCGTGATAGGTCCCAACGGTGCGGGCAAGACAACGCTCTTCCGCCTCATCATGGGGTTGGAGCAGCCCGACAGCGGCGCCTTCTCCGTGGGCGAGACAGTGAAGCTGAGCTATGTGGACCAGCAGCACAGCGACATCGACCCGGCCAAGTCGGTCTATGAGGTGGTGTCGCAGGGCAACGAGACCATCCGCATGGGCGGCAAGGACATCAACGTGAGGGCCTACCTCTCGCGCTTCAACTTCAGCGGCGCGGATCAGGAGAAGAAGTGCGGCGTGCTCTCCGGCGGCGAACGCAACCGCCTCCATCTGGCCGTCGCGCTGAAGCAGGAGGGCAACGTGCTGCTGCTCGACGAGCCCACCAACGACATCGACGTGAACACGCTGCGCGCTCTGGAGGAGGGCCTGGAGGCCTTTGCCGGCTGCGCCGTGGTGATAAGCCACGACCGTTGGTTCCTCGACCGCATCTGCACGCACATCCTGGCCTTCGAGGGCGAGGGCAATGTATTCTACTTCGAGGGCAACTACAGCGACTACGAGAGCAACAAGGCCAAGCGCCTCGGGCTGGAAGAGCCCAAGCGCGCCCGCTACCGCAAACTGATGGAGGAGTAGGAGGGAAAGAGCCTCGGTCTGTCCACCGAAAACACAAGACGATGCATGAAGATACTGGTTGTTGACGACGAGCAGGACCTCTGCGAGATACTGCAATACAACCTCGAGACGGAGGGCTATGAGGTGACGACGGCCAATTCTGCCGAAGAGGCAATGGCGTTGCCGCTGCAGGAGTATTCGCTCGTGCTGCTGGACGTGATGATGGGCGAGACATCGGGATTCCAGATGGCCCGGAACATGAAGTCCAATCCCGCCACGGCGGGGATTCCCATCATCTTCATCACGGCGCTGGAGGGCGAAGACAATCTGGTGAAGGGGCTGAATATCGGCGCCGATGACTACATTGCCAAGCCGTTGGGCATGAAGGAGGTAAAGGCCAGAGTGAAGGCGGTCATCAGACGCGCGGCGCAGTCTCAGAGCGCACCGACGGCAACGGATTCCGACGGCCGCATCAGCTGCGAAGGCATCGTGGTCGATGAGCATGCCAAGAGCGTCACGGTGGACGGGCGGGAGCTGATGTGTACCAAGCTGGAGTTTGAGTTGCTGTCGTTCTTCCTGCAGCACCCCGGCAGAGTGTATTCCCGCGAAGACCTCCTGAAGCGCTGCTGGCCTCAGGATGTCCGCGTGCTCGACCGCACAGTGGACGTCAACATCACCCGTCTGCGTAAGAAGATAGGACGCTACGGAGACCGGATAAAGACACGTGTGGGCTATGGCTACTGCTTTGAGGCGTAGGTCGTTCCAGCGCAATCTGCTGCTCAGCATCGGCGGCGTGTTTGTGCTCTTTGCCGTCTGCTTCAGCATGTACCAGTACGGACGCGAAAAGGAGTACAAGATAGACATCCTGCACTCCAGACTGCAGATGTATAACTACGAGATGGCGCAGGCGCTGGGCGAGGACAGCCTCACCTCTCCCCGCCTGTTTCGCGACTACGTGGCGCACCACAGCGTGGAGGGGCTGCGTGTGTCAGTGATTGACCGCACGGGGCGGGTGGTCCTCGATAGCCGCAACGCCGATGTCGATTCGCTGGGCAACCACCTCCTGCGAACGGAGATTCAGCAAGCCCTGCACAGCGGCAACGGCTATGACATCAAGCGACTGTCGCAATCCACCCACGAGACCTATTTCTACTCCGCCACGCGCTTCGGCGACGTCATTGTGCGCACCGCTGTCCCCTATTCGGCAGAACTGACACGCTCGCTGCAGGCCGACAACACCTATATATATTTTGCCGCGGTGCTGACCCTCCTGCTCGGCATCGTGCTCTTCCTCATCACCCGTCGCATCAGCCGCCACATCGGCTACCTGCGCGAATTTGCCGTTAGGGCCGAGAGGGGGGAGGAGCCCGACACGGAACGGGAGTGCCGTCTGCCCGACGATGAGCTGGGCGACATCAGCCACACCATCACCACACTCTATTGGAGGCTGCGCCATTCGGAGGAGGACAAGGTGCGCATCAAGCGTCAGCTCACGCAGAATGCCGCCCACGAACTGAAGACGCCGGCGGCCAGCATCCACGGCTATCTGGAGAGCATCCTCGACAATCCCGACATGCCGGAGGAAAAGAGAAGGCACTTCCTGGAGCGCTGCTACGCCCAAAGCGAGCGCATGAGCAAACTGCTGCTCGACATGAGTGCGCTGACCAGGCTGGACGAGATGGACGACCGGCGTGAGCGCAGACAGCAGGATTTTCGCCAGGTCAACGTCGTGCAGGTCGTCCGGAGTGTCATCGACGACACCGCCCTGCAGCTGCACAACAAAGGAATTACCCCGTCGCTCCACCTGGCGCCGCGCGTGGAGGTATGGGGAGATCAGAGTCTTCTCTACAGCATCTTTCGCAATCTTGTCGATAATGCCATAGCCTACGCCGTCGGGGCGTCGCGCATCGACATCGCCTGCCGGGAGGCAGAGGACGACGGACGCCATTTCTACGAGTTCACCGTCAGCGACAACGGCTGCGGCGTGGCGCCACAACACTTGGGGCACCTGTTTGAGCGCTTCTATCGCATCGACAAGGGGCGCAGCCGCAAACTGGGAGGCACGGGGCTCGGCCTGGCCATTGTGAAAAACGCCGTCGCCGTCCATGGCGGACAGGTGGCGGCGCTCTCCACTCCCAGTGGCGGGCTCACCGTGAGGTTCACCCTCGCGAGGTTTTAACGGGCCTGCACCACGTTCATCACATAGTCGCCCAAGCGTTCGCACTCCGAAACGAAATCCGTGTAGAAGACACCGAGCTGGTAGCTGTAGAGGCCGGCATTCACATCTTGCAGGTTCTGGCTGCGCAGCTGCTTGCGGTAATTGTTGATTTCGTTCTCAATGTTGATGGATGTGGTGATTTTCGTCTCCGGATTGGCCAGGTCTATGTGGTGCATCATTTCGGCCAGGGCGCCGTCCACAAGTTGCAGCATGGTCTCCATGTGCTGCGTCTGCTCGGGCGTGAACGCATCCTGACAGTGCAGGCGGTGGCGGTTGAGCGTGCGCCCGAGGTTATAGACGGAGTCGCCGATGGACTCCAGTTCCGTAATCTGGCGCAGCATCTTCTGTATCTGGGTCTTGGAGGCGTCTGACAGACGGCCTTCGCTCACCTTGTTCAGATAATCCGCAATCTCCACCTCCATTGAGTCGGTGATGTTCTCATACTTCCCGATGCGGGAGAAAATCTTGTTAAACTCCACTTCGTCCTGCGTCTGCATCAATTGGGGCACAAATCCGAACATTCGCTGGCAGCGCTCGGCAAAATGGTGAATTTCCTTCTGGGCTTCCATGATGCTGAGCTCCGCTGTCGAGAGCAGGCCGCCGCTAATGAATTTGAGACGATATTCTTCATCCTGGGCCTGCAACGGCAGCACTTTGCACACCAGCATCTCTATCTGCCGCACGAAGCCGATGAGCAGCAGCGTGTTAATCACGTTGAAGGCGGTGTGGAAGGCCGAAAGCTTAAAGAGGTTGTTGCCGCCGCCCATGACGTTGTCCACAAACCAGCTGACGGCGTTGCAGGCCGGATAGAATATGATGAGGAAGAGCACCACGCCGAAGACATTAAAGAACATGTGGGCCAGGGCGGCGCGGCGCGCCTGTGTGTTGGCGGTGAGCGAGGCCATGACGGCGGTGATGGTGGTGCCGATGTTCTGACCCATGGCCAGCGCGGCGGCCTGCTCGAAACCGAAGCCGGGAATGTCCATGCCGAAGAGCATCAGCGTGATGGCCATCGTGGCGGCGGAGGCTTGGACAATCATCGTCACCAGGGCGCCCACAAAGACAAACAGGATGATGGTGAAGAAAGAGTCCTGCGGCACATGAGCCAGCATACCGGCCACGATGTCGCCGATGTTCATGGCAGTGGCCGCCTCCTGAAGAAAGGCCAGGCCCATGAACAGAAACGAGAATCCGAAGACAAACTCACCGATGCTCTTGCGGTTGCTCTTCCCGCTGAAGATGAGGGGCATGCCGACAGCCAGCAGGGGGATGGCAAAGGCAGCAATGTTGACTTTGAAGCCCACGGCAGAGATAATCCAGGCCGTCACCGTCGTGCCAATGTTCGCACCCATGATGACGCCGATGGACTGGCCGAGCGTCATCAGTCCGGCATTTACGAAGCTGACCACCATCACCGTGGTGGCGCTCGACGACTGGATGAGTGCCGTAATGAGGATGCCGGTCAGCACACCCATCACACGGTTTTTGGTCATTGCCGCCAAAATGCTGCGCAGACGGTCGCCGGCCACCTTCTCAAGGCCTTCCGACATCGTCTTCATGCCATACAGGAACAGGGCCAGGGAGCCGACAAGCGAGAATATGTTCAGTATCGTTTCCATTTGCATCTGATTTTAGTTCAGTGCAAATGTAGCGGGCTTTTATGACACTCCTGTTACGCTGATGTTACAATCCTGTTACAATTAGAAAAAAAGGGGTCCCGTGTGTGCGTCAGTCGAGGACGGTCTCCATCCCCGTCTTCTGCACCTTCATCCCCATGCTCCTGTAGAAGGCGCAGGCGGCATCGTTGCCCTCCCAGACGTTGAGGGTGATGTTGTGACAACCGATGCTCTTGGCGTAGTCGCGCACGTATTCGTAGAGCGCACGTCCGATGTGACGGCCGCGCGCCGCTTCATCCACGCAGATGTCGTCGATGTAGAGCGTCTTGATGTCCTGCATGAGGCGGTGGTTCTCCACACATTGAATCTGACAAAAAGCGTGGCCCAACACACCTCCGTCATCATAGACGAAAACGGGGCAGTTCGCATCATCGATGATGGCTTCGAGTTCCTCCTCACTGTATTTCGGCGTGTTGCCCTTGAAGAGGTCCGGCCGGATGGCATGGTGCACGGCGTCCACCTGGTAGAGCAGGGCCGTCAGTCCCGCAATGTCTTTTTTCTCTGCTTTTCTTATCATATGTTATATCCGGTGGCAAAGATACAAATATAAATCAACAATGTATCGTTTCAGACAAATTTTGTGTCGGATAATCTTCAAATATGTCAAAAAAAAAACGTAATTTTGCGTTTGTAAAAGCTCAGAATTGGCTGTTCACCCAAATTTGATTCGCCATCTATTCTAAACTCCCCCTATTCCCAAACGTACAAACGAAAGAATAACAGAAAATGAAAGAACAAGTATTAAAAGCCATGCGCGAGGCCGGAAAACCCGTCTCCGCAGGCGACGTGACCAAGGCACTCGGTGCCGACCGCAAGGAAGTGGACAAGGCATTCGCCGAGCTGAAGAAAGAAGGCGCCATCGTCTCCCCCGTGCGCTGCAAATGGACTCCGGCTGAATGACTTCCGTCGCTGTCGGCCTGCTCTTGCCCCTCTTGGGCACCGTACTCGGTTCGGCATTCGTCTTCTTCATGAAAGACGAGATGCCGGATCGGGTGCAGAAAAATCATCGCCATTGACAGCGGCTCCCGAAAGACCTTCAACGCGGAGAGTCTCTTCTGAACTGGCGGTCAGGCGTCGGCAAACACGCGTCCGTCTCCGAGCGTAATCTGCAGCTTCTTGTATTCGCTGTGGAAGTCGTTACGGAGACGGTTCAGATAGCGCCGGCTCTCCCAATGGCACATGGGCAGGTCGTGGAGCAGGTAGTTGCCGCAGGTCTGGGGCTCTGTGGCGGGCACCCTGTCCTGCGTGAGAATCCATTCGAGACACTCGATGGTGAGTTGCCTCATGTCCTCCACACTATAGGTGCCCGTCATGATGACATACATGCCGGTGAGGCAGCCCATCGGGCCTACATATACCACATCGTCTTTCGCCCGGCTGTTGCGAAACCATGTGGCCATCAGGTGCTCCAAGCTGTGCATCGCAGCGGGTGCCACGGCAGGTTCTTTGTTGGGTTCGGTGATGCGCAGATCGAAAGTGGTGAAACCTTTGTCCTCGCGCGACACATAGATGCCGGGCTTCAGTTGCGTATGGTCGATGGTGAAACTCTTTATGACTTCCATTCTTTTTCGTTTATTTTCGCTTTCGCTGCAAAGGTATGAAAAAAGAAAGATAACGGAGATTTTTTCGTTTTTTTTATATTGTTGTTTCACTAAAATGCCGTACTATATAAGAATATAATAGCGGTATCACAATGCCAATATACAATAAATGCTGTATATTTGCGTGAGCATTTTTCTGTATAATGCCCTGCATAAAATAAACTTTTTTCCATTTTCATATTTCTGCTTTTTTTTCATTGGGATTATGTACCTTTGCACAAAATAACGTGTAATTGCACGGCAATAAAAGACGTGTAACAGCGCATCAAGAAAAGACGTGTAACTCCACGGAAACAAATAACGTGTAACAGAACAAAAGACCTATATGGCAACAGTAGCAGAAAACGTTTCTCCATACGTAGCAAGACTTACGCTGATGTGGGAGAAAATGCGTCAGACGGTTATCGACAATTTCCCACCCCCCGCCAGTGTTCCTACTAACATCGCCGAACTGCTCAAACAATTGGATGACAAATATACGGAGGATGCTTATCATTCTCTTTCCATCGAAGGCTACAAAGTATCTGACGAGTTGATAGAGAAAGTGAAAAGTGGCAACTGGAATACAAAGGAAGAAGACAAAGATGCTCATAATGCGCTGGTGGCCAGAGGTTACTATCAGGCATTCCAAGCGGTAAAGGCCACTATCACTAAAATTATAGAGGGTACAGATGCCGGAACTGCTATTGATGATGATCACGGGAATTGGTATTTCGAAATGTGGCAACCAATGGTAGCCGCAGGACTTTACAAACCGTCCGCCATTGTCGGCTACCGCAACCGCCCTGTCTATATCCGAGGCTCACGCCATACACCAATGAACTATGAAGCTGTTCGTGACGCTATGCCAGAGTATTTTCGTTTACTACGAGAAGAAGAGCATCCGGCCGTCAGAGCCATTCTTGGACATTTCATGTTTAGTTTCATCCACCCCTATAATGACGGAAATGGAAGAATGAGCCGCTTCATCATGAACACGATGCTTTCCACGGGTGGGTATTCATGGACAATAATTCCTCTTGAAAGACGAGACGCTTATATGCAAGCATTGGAGAAAGCCAACATAGAGGGCGATATTGCAGACTTCACAAAGTTGATTGCAAATTTACTAAGTTAGTTTCAATATCTGATGTCGTATCAACTCCACCTAACCGACAAAATCCAAAAACTAACTTATATTTTTAAAAATATCAATTAGATTTCGTATCTTTGTGCCCGGAATCAACACGCGACAACATTTTTCTTACGAAAATGAACACAAAAATGCTGAAAATGGTCGCCATAGGCGCCATGATGACAAACGCACTGACAGCCGGCGCACAGGAAGCCGACTCACTCCAAACCCTCGTGGTGACCGGCACGCGAAAGGCGGTCGAAAGCCGCCACCTGCCCTACACCGTGACCTCCATCGACCGCGAGACACTCACGGAGCAATACCGACCCTCGGTGCTCCCCACCGTGATGGAACAGACGCCCGGCCTCTTCCTCACCTCGCGCGGCGTGATGGGCTACAGCGTGTCCACCGGAGCCGCAGGAGCCATGAAGATACGCGGCGTGGGCGGCGGAGCACAACTGATGGTGCTCATCGACGGACAGCCGCAATACGCCGGACTCATGGGGCACCCCATTGCCGACGCCTATCAGACGATGATGGCGGAGCGCGTGGAGGTGATTCAGGGCCCCGCCTCGATGCTCTACGGCTCGGGTGCCATGGGCGGCGTGCTCAACATCGTCACCCGACAGGCAGAGCGCGACACCGTCATGCGCGACGTGCAACTGCAGGGCGGCTCCCACAACACCTTCGCCGCAGAAGCTTCGCAGCTGTGGCGCAAAGGCCGATTCTCGGGCAATGCCGGGCTGCAGTATCAGAGCACATCGGGCCACAGAGACAACGCCCTGTTCCGCCAATACGGCGGCTTCGTGAAGCTGGGCTACGACATCTGCGAGAACTGGAAGGTGAAGGGCGACGTGAACCTGACCCACTTCGACGCCGAGAATCCCGGCCCCGAAACGGCACCCCTCATCGACTGTGAAGCCAACGTCACACGCGGACTGGCCTCCGTCTCGCTGGAAAACCGCTACAAGAGGTGGAACGGCGTCGTGCGCGGCTACTATGACTGGGGCTACCACCACATCGACGACGGACACACCGCAGCGACAGCACCCCGAAAGAACTGGTACGAGCAGAAGGACTTCATCGGCGGCCTCACCGCCTACGAGACCGTACAACTGTGGACGGGCGGCCTCGTGACGCTCGGACTCGACTGGCAGCACTTCGGCGGCTCGGCCTGGAACGAAGACAAGGTCAACGGCGCACGCAGCTATCTCACCAAGGGCGACGACGGCAAGCCCGCCACGTGGCAGAAGCAGGACGAAGTGGGCGTCTATCTCGACCTGCGCCAGCACGTGGCCTCGTGGCTCACCCTCGATGCCGGAGCACGCTACGACTGGCACAGCGTCGTCGGCGCACAGTGCATCCCGCAGGGCGGACTGGCCTTCCACGTGACAAAGAGCGCCGACATCAAAGCCTCCGTCTCGAAAGGCTTCCGCGCCCCCACTCTGCGCGAGATGTATATGTTCCCGCCCTCCAACACAGAGCTGGAGCCGGAGAAGATGATGCACTACGAACTGTCGTACACGCAGCGCCTCACGGACAAGGGCACCGTGGGCGCCAACGTCTTCTTCATCGACGGCGACAACCTCATCACCACCGTGCGCGTCGGCGGACGGCCCCGCAACATGAATACGGGCGACTTCCGCAACTGCGGCATCGAAGTGTTCGGCAACTACCGCTTCACGCCCCGCTGGAAACTGACGGCCAACTACGCCTATCTCCACCAGAGCAACCCCGTGGAAGGCGCACCCGGCCACAAACTCTTCGTCTCCGGCGCCTACACCCATCCCCGATGGGGCGCCCTCCTGAGCGTGCAGCACATCAACGGGCTTTATCTGGCTCCCGGAGAGGATGCGCCGCAGGAGCAGTACACCCTCGTCAACCTGGACGCCCACTACAACATCGCCCTCGACAAAGCCAAAGGCCTCGCCGGACGCCTGCTCACCGTCTTCGTCAAAGGCGAAAACCTGCTGGCACAGAGCTATCAGACATACGAGGGCTACTACATGCCGCGCGCCACCGTCTTCGGCGGCGTGAGACTGAAACTCTGAACCGCAGACATGGGACAATACTGGACACGAAAAGGCGATCAGGAGGACTTGGACGAGAAGACCGTCTGCCCCTGGACGGAGTTTATCGGCAACGGCGACAAGAGCCGCACCCTGCCCCACTACCGCGTGGTGTGCGCCGTCGTCGTCAGCGAAGGGCGCATACTCTGCATGCAGAAGCCCCGCACACGCTACGCCTACACCTCGCTCCATTGGGAGTTTCCCGGCGGCAAGATAGAAGAGGGCGAGACGCCCGAACAGGCGCTGAAACGCGAACTGCGGGAGGAAATGGACTACGAAGTGGAGGTGGGCGGCTTCATCGGCGAAGTGCACCACACGTATCCCGACTTCTCCATCACGCTGACGGCCTACCGGTGCACCGCCGCTTCGCGCGAATTCACCATGAAGGAGCACGCAGACGCCCGCTGGTGCACCAAAGAAGAAATGAAGGATTTGCCCTGGTGTGAGGCCGACTGGCCGCTAATCGACCTGCTGTGAGGCACCGTAGAGCCCGTGACGAAGGATATACTCCAGCACGCGGGGCGAGAGCATCCGAGCCGCCTCATCGGGCGCCTCAGGCAGAGCGTTGCGAATGGCGGTGCTGGAAATCTCGTAGGTCGGTGCCCCCGCGGCAATGACCACCTCTTTGGCCTCCGGAAAATCCGTCGGCCCCTCCTCCACCGGACAGCCTTCGCGCGGATAGACCACCACACGGAACTCGCGCAGGATGTCCTCCCAGCTGCGCCAGCGACGGAAGCGCTGCCAGTTGTCCGAGCCGATGATGAGCGAGAAATCATGCTCCGGCCACTCTTCACGCAGACGCCGCAGCGTCAGGATGGAGTAGCTCGGGCGCGGCATGTCGTCCTCGACGGTGGAGACGGAGAGAAGTGCGTGACCCTCGACAGCCAATCGAAGCATCGCCAGACGATCGTCGTCGGAGGCCAGAAGCGAAGCCTCTGCAGCCTTGAGCGGATTGAGCGGGCTGCGCACCATCCAGACGGCATCCACCACGCCCTCACGGGCAAACCACTCGGCCAGGGCGATGTGGCCCCTGTGGACGGGATTGAACGAACCGCTGAAGATGCCGACTCTCATGTGCGCGTAAATATATAGAAAAGGGTTATAGCGTGAGACCCTCACGGCTGATGACGGCCTCGATGCGCCGCAGCTGGTCGGCAGAGAAATCCGGACCCTCGATGCTGCGCAGGTTGTCCTCCAACTGGGCAACGGACGAGGTGCCGAGAATGACGCTGGTGACGCGCTCGTCGGAGAGCAGCCACTGAATGGCCATCTGAGCCAGACTCTGTCCGCGCTCCCCGGCAATGAGCGCGAGTTCGCGCGAGGCCTGTACGCGCTCCGGCGTGACCTGCGTTCGCTGCAGAAAACCGCTGTCTTTCGCCGCACGGCTGCCTTCGGGGATGCCATTGAGATACTTGCCCGTGAGCAGTCCCTGTGCCAGGGGCGAGAAACAGATGAAGCCGCTGCCCTCACGGGCGGCCAAATCGAGGTTGGGGCGTGCGAGCGTGTTGAACATCGAGGCGCGATACTGACTCACCAGACAGGGCGTGTCGTGCTCGCGCAGATAGTCGTAGCAGCGCTGCTGCAGCTCCAGCGGATATTTGGAGATGCCGACATAGAGCGCCTTGCCGCTGCGCACCAGGTCCACGAGGGCCTGCATGGTCTCCTCAACGGGCGTGACGCCGTCATAGCGGTGGCTGTAGAAGACATCGACATAGTCCAGCCCCATGCGCCGCAGACTCTGGTCGCAGGAGGCGATGATGCTCTTGCGCGAAGAACCCGTGCCATAGACGCCGGGCCACATGTCGTGACCGGCCTTGGAAGAAATGAAGAGTTCGTCGCGGTGTGCCGAGAGATGGCGCTTGAGGATGCGGCCGAAATTCTCCTCCGCACTGCCCGGCACGGGGCCGTAGTTGTTGGCCAAATCAAAGTGGCAGATGCCGCTGTCGAAGGCCTTGAGCAGCATCGCTTCGGCCACGGAAAAGTCGTCCACGCTGCCGAAATTGTGCCACAGTCCGAAGGAAAGCACGGGGAGCTGCACCCCGCTGGCGCCGCAATATCTGTAGATCATAACTCTGGTGTTTGGGCGTCCTTCTCCTGAGAGAACAGACGCTGATATTCACTTTCAAAATTGGGCGTAAAGAAGCCCTTGCCCATCTGTCCGAGAATCTCCTCGCGCGAGAAGAAACGGCCACCGTCGGTCTCGGCGCTCGGCGAGAGGGCGGCATCCCACGTCAGACGGTGGGCATAGACGAGTTCACGCTCGCGCTCGCTGGTGAAGACGTAGGTGTTGAGGCGCTCCACGGAGGCATCTCCGATGTCGATACCCAACTCCTCGAGCGTCTCGCGGCGAAGGGCTATCTCCACGTTCTCCCCCAGGTCGATGTGGCCGCCGACAGCGGTGTCCCAGCGCCCGGGCTGGATGTCCTTCCACTCGGGACGTTTCTGCAGGTAGAGCTCGCCTTTGGCGTTAAACACATGGAGATGCACCACCGGATGCAGCAGCATTGATCCGCTGTGACACTCACCGCGCGTGGCCGCTCCTGTAATGTTGCCCTGCTCGTCCACAACGGGGAACATCTCCTCCTGATTGTCGTGCTGTGTTGCTATCATGGGAATGTCATATCTCGAAAGAGAGGCCATCGTAGGCCAGATGAATGCCCTCCGGAAGCCACGACTCCTCGTAGTCGTAGAGGCCGATGTCGTGACACATGTGGATGAGATACGTCGGCTGGTCGCCAATCCAACGGGCCACACGCGATGCCTGCTCAATGGTCTGATGGCTGTGGTGGGGGCGATGGCGGAGGCCGTTGATGACGAGCAACTTGACGCCGCGCAGGACGCTGAGCTGCTCCTCGGTGGCCGTCTTCATGTCGGTGACATAGCCCAAGTCGCCGATGCGGAAGGCCAAAATGGGCAACTTGCCGTGCATCACCTCCAGCGCCGTGACGGGAATATCACCCACGGTGAAACTATCGCCCGGCGCCGTCTCCACCAACTTCAGGCGGGGCACTCCGGGATAGGGATTGTCGGCAAAGCAGTAGGGAATGCGCTCCCTAAGGTGGCGGCAGGAATAGGCGTTGGCGTAGAGCGGAATCTCATGCGCATAGCTCAGGGGACGCAGGTCGTCGATGCCGCCCACGTGGTCATAGTGCTCATGGGTGATGAGCACACCGTCGATACGCCCCAGGTCGGCTCTGGGCCAGTTGCTCTTCTCCGCAGGCCAGTCGCCGTGAAAATCGACAGACACCAGCTGCTGACGGATGTCCGGCCCGCAGTCCACCAGGAGATTGGTCGTCTCCGTCTGAATCAGGGCGCAGCAGCGCAGGTGGCGGTCGCGCGGATCGGTGCTCTTACAAACGGGACACTGGCACCCAATCACGGGGGTGCCGCAACTGGTGCCAGTGCCTAACAGTGTTACTTTCATTGTCTGTGCCCTCCCCCGCAGCGGGAGGAGGGAGTTGAAGTCTTAGTCGGCCAGCTTGGCGCAGATGAACTCGCGGTTGAGGCGGGCAATGTTGCTGATGGTCTCACACTTGGGGCAGACGGCCTCGCAGGCACGCGTGTTGGTGCAGTTGCCGAAGCCCAGCTCATCCATCTTGGCCACCATAGCCTTGGCGCGCTTGGCAGCCTCCACCTGTCCCTGAGGCAGCAGAGCCAACTGGGACACCTTGGAGCTGACGAAGAGCATGGCGGAGCCGTTCTTACAAGCCGCTACGCAAGCGCCGCAGCCAATGCAGGTGGCGCAGTCCATAGCCTCGTCGGCAGCCTCCTTGGAGATGAGGATGGCGTTGGCGTCCTGAGCCTGTCCGGCACGGATGGAGGTGTAGCCGCCGGCCTGGATG
>CADAVI010000016.1 GCA_902791295.1 uncultured Bacteroidales bacterium
CATTACCTTTGCACCGCTTTTGAAGAGAAAGTGTTCTCCGAGCAAGTCAAGTTTGGGCTATGGTGTAATGGTAACACTGCAGATTCTGGTCCTGCCTTTCCTGGTTCGAGTCCGGGTAGCCCAACAAAGAAAAACCGACCTCCTTATAAGAAGGCCGGTTTCTTTTTTCCTTATTTCTTTTTCTTGAGAATGTCGATGTGGTAAGCAACGCCGATGCGCAACTGGCGGTAGTTCCAGTCCTGCAGGCCGAACTGAGCCGCGCCGAGTACATCGAAACGCCCCAAATGATACCGGAGCTGCGTCTTCAGCGTCATGGGCTTGTCGCCCTCTCCTTCCCAACCGCTGTAGCCGCCAAACGTCTCCGAGAGGGAAAAGTATTTGTTCTCCCACTGCACCATCACGCCATACATCACGGCGTCGTTTTGACGTCCGTTGCCGGACTGCCAGCACAGGAAACCGGTAGAAAGGGCCACACGCAGACGGTTGTTCCACCCCAACCCGCTGCCCAGGCGGAAGGTCTCTGCCACGGAGGTGTCGAAGAAATAGCCCGGAGCATCGTAGTAGCGCCCGCGGTAGTGATCGTTGCCGGAAGCTGTTTTCACCGCTGCGCGTATTGTCCAGTCCGGGCGCCATCCCTTGGATGTGATGACATGAATGTCGCCGCTGACATACACGTCGCCCGTTGCCACGCCGTTGCGCACGTGGTCGTAGCGACGGGCATTCTCCTCAAGACGGCAGGCCCTGAGATTTTCGTCCGACTGATGCCAGCGCTCCACCGGCGCCATCCACAGACTAAGATTCACTCTCGGCGTGAACAGAGGGATGTTGAGCTGCAGGAGCAGGTCGGAAGCGTTGTCGCCGCGCTTCCCCCAATAGTGAGAGACGGAGGCCTCAATGCGAAGGTCGCGACTCACGGTGCCGTCAAGCATGTCGGGCACGGGGAAGGCATTGGGACCGAAGTGGCCGGGGTTAATCAGGGTCGGCTCACCCAAATCGGGAGGGTCCATCGACGTCTGGCCGTGCACAGTATGAACCGCCAGCACCAACGCCGCTACCGCAAGGAGGTTACGCTGCTTCATGCCGCATTGTGTTTAGGCAACGTGAGATGCAGCATCAGACTGCCGACAAGGGCGCTGAGTACCGTGCCGCAAAGAATGCCCAACTTGGCATCGTTGAGCAGCTCCTGCATATGGGCGGGATCCTGCCCTTCCAGGTCGATGGGGAACGAGAGACCGGCCATGAACATCGATACAGTGAAGCCTATGCCGCACAGCATGGCCACAGAGGCAAAAGACAACCAATTGGCGCGCTCCGGCATCTCCACGATATGCAGCTTGATAGCCACCCAGGAAAATGAGAACACACCGCAGAATTTGCCGACCAGGAGGCCCAGCATCACACCCAGGCCCACGCCGGAGAAGAGATTCTCCACGCTCATGCCCGACATATCCACACCGGCGTTGGCAAAGGCGAACAGCGGAATGATAAAAAAGTCAATGGGATTCTTGAGTGTGTCCTCCATATCCTGCAAGGGCGATATCAGACGGTCGGAAGCGCTCTCGATGCGTTTCAGTGTGGCAACATCGCCGGGACTGAGCATATTGGGCTTGTTGATGTCCGCCTTGGTCACATGGATGTGGGGGAACTTCTCTACGTTGGTGCGTATCTTTTCAATCCAGTAGGTGCTGCTCTGCGTCAGGTTGGCCGGCACACAAAAAGCCAGTACGACGCCGGCGATGGTGGCGTGAATGCCGGTGTTGAGCACGAAATACCACAGAGCCAGACCGATCACAGTGTAGAACATCTTGCTGCGCACCTGCCGCCAGTTGCCCACACCGAGCACAATGACACACAACGCCGCCCCGAGCACGGCGTCCATATTGAGATGACTCGTATATTTTATGGCTATCACGATGATGCCGCCCAAGTCATCGGCCACGGCCAGTGCCGCCAGGAAAATCTTCAGCCCGATGGGCACACGTTTGGAGAACACGCTCAGCACGCCCAGCGAGAAGGCAATGTCAGTGGCCATCGGGATGGCCATGCCGCGCTCCATTAGGGGATTTCCCGCACACACAAGGAAGAAGACGATAACCGGTACCAGCATACCGCCGCAGGCACCGATGACGGGCAAGAGAGCTTTCTTCACGGAAGAGAGTTCGCCGCACAGCAGTTCACGTTTAATCTCAAGACCCACAGAGAGGAAAAACACCGCCATCAGGAAGTCGTTGATGAAGGCGCCCAGCGTCATGGCATGACCGTTGTGGGCAAAGAAGTTAAAGCCGCCCACGCTCAGAGCCACCGGCAGTTCCCAGACACTCTTATAGAGGTCTTTCAAATCAGGTGTATTGGCCACAATCAGCGCCAGGACAGTGGCAATAATCAGCAAGACGCTAGCACTGATGTATTTTTGCAGAAAACTCCGCAACATGAATGAATCCATCGCAATATGGTTTTAAAGGGTTTGTTTTCTTTACGAAGTGTAGGTGTGGATGCTGGTGGCCTGAGCCGAAGGCAGATAGTTCACACCCCACCAGCACATCTGCAGACAGATGAAGGCAATCATCAGCAACGCCGTTGCCGCTCCGCGCGACTGCTGACGCGATGCCCGCAGATGCAGATAGGTCACATAGAGCGTCCACGTGGCAGCAGCCCAGGTTTCCTTGGGATCCCAACTCCAGTAGGTGCCCCAGGCCTCCTTGGCCCAAAAGGCGCCGAAGAGCATGCCAAAAGTGAGGAAAGACAAGCCGGGGCGCACCAGCAGGTCGGCTACGGCCTGACGGCGCAGCAAAGCGGCCACAGTGGCCAGTGCCAGACAGGAATAGCCCACCATATAGACCACGATGTGCGGACCGAACCACGGACTGTGGAGCGCCGGCATCATCTTGCGCTCAAAATAACCCACACTCACCAGGGTCACATAGATAAACAGGAAGGCCACCACGGCCATGAGCGAAACAGTCAGACCGCTGCGCCACAAACCCACCCTATTCTTGGGCAGGAGGAGCAACACGGCGCCCAGCAGCATCATGATAAAACCGGCATAAACGGAGTGCAACCACGGATCGCGCACCATCTCCAGGATGGAAATCCTGCTCCAGCGCCCCTTGGCTTCGTCGTAGGCCAGCTGGTATATCCACCAGCGGTTCACCTTCAGGGGATGATTCACCTCCACGGTATCACGCAACGTGCGACCGTCTTTGGTGCGTACTTCCACAGCACTGTAGTAACGCCTGGGGCGGGGCTCCTCCATGACGACGGCGTAGTCTCCGTCCAGGAAGAGCGACTGCGGCTGATACATAAAGTTACCGCTGGAAATCCAGCCGACGCCGCCTTTACCGTCTTTCCTGGCGCCCACGAGCATCGCCGATGTGGCGCCGTAAGTCCGCCCGGGCACAAAGGACACGACGCTGTCCTTCATTGCGGGAACGGCCCAATCCAAGGTGTCGAACGCCGTGATTTCCCACCCCGACTGATCCGTCGGCATGCCGTCACGACGATGCACCACCGTCATGTCGGGGGCATATTGCTCAATGCCGAAATCCTCCAATTTCACCGAAAAGGGCAGGGCCACCAGACGATGGCGGTCGTCCACGCCCTGGTTATCCGTCACGCCTTCCTGCGCCACCATCTTCACCCGAATCATGTCACTGCTTCCCAGCGTGCCGCACACCATAGCGAGCCACAGACCCAAGTGCGAACAGCCAAAGAGCAGCGCACGCCACAGCGACGCTCCCATGCGCCAGCGCATCACGGTGGTCATAACGGCCAGCCCCACCTGATAGACAGCATAACCGTAGACCAGCACGAAGGGCCAGAAGCCCAGCATGCGGGTGATACCCAAGGTATCGGTCGGCTCGCTATGGGGGGCCACTTGGCGCGTGAGCCCCATCACCACCGTCAGGAGACTGGCCGTCAGGAGTGTCGGCACGGCAGCCGTGGCCTTCGCCATCCACTCAAACACATAGAAACGCCCGGAGAGCGCATGGCCCAGCACGGTGCAGAATATCAGCAACCCCAAAAGGACCCAGTTATACGGCCTTCCCAAAAGAGTCCAGTCCAAAGGCCCCAAGACCCACTGCAACAGCAGTCCTGCGACAATCAGCACGCCGCAGAGGGCAAAGCCTTCTTTATACTTCCAGGGTTTCTCCCACATTGTCTCTTGTTTCTCGCTCTGTGTTTATGGATGATATTGTGTTTGCGGGCGCAAAATTACTAAATTTTACACGACTGGCAGACATTTTAGCCAAACTCCTGGTGAATTTTTCGTATTTTGACTCAAAAGCAGTTGTTTTTTCCTACTTTTGTCCTGCAAAACAAATTCCGACGATATGAGACGCCATCTTCTCCTCCTTTTTTTCTCCTCGCTGTGGACAGCGCTCGGCGCACAGGGCTTCGTTGCACCTGTCAACATCACTTCTTCCATTGACGTCGCCGAGAGCGGAGAAGCCACCCTCACCTTTCAGGCCGACATTGCCGAAGGCTGGCACCTTTACAGCACCGAAGCCATGAACGGCCCCACGCAGGCTTCCCTCACTTTGGAGACCGTCAAAGGCGCACGCCTCAAAGGTCCGCTGCGCCCGGCCTTCGCCGCGCAAAAGCAATATGAGGAAATGTTCGGCAGCGAGGTTTTCTTCTTCGAACAGCATGCAGTCTTCCTGCAGACGGTTGAGCTCACAGGCGGCCCCTACGAACTCACGGGCTATCTGACCTACGGCGCCTGCAACAACGTCAGTTGCACGCCGCCCACCGATGAAGAATTCTCGTTCAAAGGCGATTTCACCGCGAAAAAGCAGACAGAAGAACCGGCGCAGCAGCCCGATGCTACCGACGCCCTCACCGCTCCAGACAGCCTGCCGTCACCGCCCTCCCCAGTGGCAATGGCCGACAGCATCTCCATCACACCACTCCCGCTTCAGCAACAGAGTGAAGGGCATCCCTTGCTGTGGCTTTTCCTTTTGGGCTTTGCGGGCGGACTGGTAGCCTTGTTCACCCCGTGCGTCTGGCCGGTGATTCCGCTCACAGTGAGTTTCTTTCTCAAGCGCGGCGCCGGAGGCAGAAAAGGCGTGCAGGCGGCCTTGCTCTACGGAGCCGCCATTATCATCATCTACGTATCGCTCGGACTGGCCGTCACGGCAGCTTTCGGCGCATCGGCACTCAACGACCTGGCCACCAACGCCTTCTTCAACATCCTTTTCTTCCTCATGCTGGTGCTCTTCGGCGTCTCCTTCATCGGCGGCTTCGACCTCACGCTGCCCTCCTCGTGGGCCGGCAGTGTGGACAGCAAGGCCAACCGCACCACCGGTTTTCTCTCCATCTTCCTGATGGCCTTCACACTGGTGCTGGTCAGCTTCTCCTGCACCGGCCCCATCATCGGCTTCCTCCTTGTGGAGGTTGTCACTGCCGACATTGCGGGCCCCGTGGTGGGCATGTTGGGCTTCTCCCTGGCATTAGCTTTGCCATTCACGCTCTTCGCCCTCTTCCCCGGCTGGCTGAAGGCCGCCCCCAAGAGCGGCAGCTGGATGCACACGGTGAAGGTGACGCTGGGCTATGTCGAACTGGCATTCTCCCTGAAGTTTCTCTCCGTAGCCGATATGGCCTACGGATGGGGCATCCTGCCCCGCTGGCTCTTCATTGCATTGTGGATAGCGTTGGCGCTGGCCCTCACACTGCAACTGCTCTTCACTCAGGAGGGCGCCCGTCCCTTACGTTACAGCATTGCCGCCCTCGCATTGGCCTTTGCCGGTTATATGGCACCCGGCCTTTGGGGTGCTCCGCTGCACGCCGTCAGCGCTTTCACACCGCCCTTGGAGGAGACGGGGCGCGTCATCGACGATTTCGAGGCGGGACTGGCGCTGGCCAAGCGCGAGGGGAAGCGCGTTTTCGTCGATTTCACCGGCTACGGATGCGTCAACTGCCGCAAGATGGAAGCCACCGTGTTTCAGGACAAACGCATCCGTCAAGTGCTGGAGCGGGACTACGTCTTCGTGCGCCTTTATGTGGACGACAAGACGGCATTGGCGGAACCGCTCCGCGTGGAGCAGAACGGGAAGCAGCGCACGCTGCACACCGTCGGCGACCGATGGAGTTTTCTCCAGGCTACACGCTTCGGTGCCCAGACGCAGCCCTTCTATGTTCTCCTCGATGCCGACGGCAATCCGCTGGCTCCTGCCCGCAGCTACGATGAAGACGCCGATGCCTTCCTCCGCTGGCTTCAGTCTGGTGAGTCATCATTCACTGTTTTAAAACAACCTCAAAAATAAAACCTATTCTCTAACCAAATATTATACGCTTTGACGAAAAAGATAAAAGACAAAGGCAGAGACAGCATAGACTTCGGACGGTCGAGAATTGGCCCGCTGTTTCAGCGCCTCTTCTATCCCACGCTGCTGTCCATGGTGTTTGCATCCCTTTTCACGGTTGCAGACGGCATCTTCGTGGGACAGGGTGTGGGCAGCGATGCACTGGCAGCCGTCAATATTGTTGCTCCGCTGTTTCTGATGACAACGGGCATTGCGCTGATGTTTGGAGCAGGAGTGTCTGTTGTGGCCAGTATCCATCTGTCACAAGGCAACTGCAAAGCCGCCGACATCAACATCACCCAAGCCCTTGAGGTGCCCGCACTGCTGATGGTCGTCTTGTCTTTCCTTATTTATATCTTTCAGACGCCCTTCCTGCGACTTATGGGGTGCAGCGACGTCCTCATGCCATTGGCCCGGCAATATCTTCTCTTCATCCTTCCCGGCTGTGTCTTTATAATCTGCCAATTGGTGGGCACCTTCGTCATTCGTCTTGACGGATCCCCGAAGTTTGCTGCCTTGTTGGAAATTATCCCCGCCCTTCTCAACATCTTCCTGGACTGGCTGTTTGTCTTTCCTATGCAAATGGGTATTGCCGGCAGCGCCCTTGCGTCAACCCTCTGTTGTGCCTTAGCTGCAGGAATGGTCGTCTGGTATATGTCTTTCCGAACGCAGACGATGCATATTCGCAGATTGAAGTTCAGCCTCACCAGCGCCTATCTGACAGCACGTAACATCGGTTACATGGCCCGAAGCGGCTTCCCCTCCATGCTTGGTGAACTGGCCATGTCGATGATTCTGCTCACGGGCAACTACGTCTTCATACGCGCCTTGGGCGAAGACGGTGTCGCCGCCTTTTGCGTGGCCTGCTATCTCTACCCTATCGTGGTCATGATTAACAATGCCATTGCACAGTCGGCGCAACCCATCATCAGTTTCAACTATGGTGCCGGCAACAGCAAGCGGGTGCGCGAAGCCTTCAGGCTCAGTTTGCGCACATCAGCCATCTGCGGGATGGCGGCAACATTAGTCCTGACGCTTGGGGCCAAACCGCTGATCGGACTTTTCCTGCATGCCGGCACCAGACCCTATGAAATTGCCACGGCAGGACTTCCGTTATTTGCCGTCTCTTCAATATTCTTTGCCCTGAATGTCGCCATTATCGGATATTATCAGGCCATCGAACAAAACTTTCGCGCGACGGTGTTTATGCTGCTCCGAGGTTTGATATTCCTCGTGCCGGCATTTATTCTGATGCCTGCACTCATCCAGCCGCAGGGCATGTGGCTCGCCGTTCCCGTTACGGAATGCCTGACACTGGGGGTGATACTGTTGACATTATTGTTCCGACAAAAACAGCGTAGCACGCCGGCGGGTACAACGAGCCGGGCCGACAGGTACATCCAGCCGAGCCAACAGGAACAGTGAGCCGATTCAACAGGGTTTGCACCGGGCGTGCGAACATCGTGCAGCGAACGTGCGAACATCTTGCAGCGGGCGTGCGAACATTTTGCAGCGGGCGCTGCAAAACCCGCCCCCTCAGAAAAGGAAAAAGCATTTGTTGACGGGACAAAATAGAAACACTCCGGACATCAACAAATGCAGATGCAAAGATACAACATTTTTAAGCGGAAAGCAAGCGTTTCGACAATTATTTTAACGTGAGTTCGACGAAATTTATTCAGAATAGAGTAAGCTGATTATCAAATACTCTGACGACTTGTATAGACGGTTTCTTGGGGAAGTAGCAGTAGGCCGCAATCGCCCCCAATAGGTTGGCTGCGAAGTTGCAGACAGACCTGTGTCTTGAGTGTTCACGTCGAACTCACGTTAAACCAACAACATCTTTCTCACTTTTTCGCCCCCCAAAAAGCAAATTTAATCATTTACACGGTTTAAATCTGTAAGGAAAGCGAAAAAAAGAATTGTCTGAAGGAAAATGTGCCCGGAACGGGACTCGAACCCGTACGACCGCAATGGTCAAGGGATTTTAAGTCCCTCGTGTCTACCAATTCCACCATCTGGGCAGAAGCACGGCACGATGAAACCCAACAGGCAACCCCACACCGAGAGCGAGAGCAGGATGACGGCAGGATTCATACCCATGGCGCGGCCCATAATCTTCGGCGTGAGCACCATATCCTGAAGCGTCTGCACAATGACAAAAACCACGGCGCAGAGACCGATAATCACCCAAAAACTCTCTCCCGTGTCCGAAGCCTTCAGAAGCGCCAGCACCGTGACGGGCACAATGCCTATCATCTGGAGGTAGGGCACCATGTTGAGCAGACCGATAAACAGGCCCACACCGACAGCCATAGGCAGACCAACAATGGAGAAACCGATGGCAAAACCAATGCCTACAAGCAGAGCTATCAGACCCTGACCGCGGAAATAGCGGTTCATCCTGTCCTGAACCTCAGCCAAGAGTTGTACGACAGCCGGACGGTTATCCCTGGGAATGAGGCGCTGCCAACCTTCAGAAAAGGTCTCATAGTCCAAGAGGATAAAGAAGAAGTAGAGGAACACCACGAAGACATTGACTACGCCGATGAGAATCTGCGCCGTCTGCGACAGCAGTTCCCATGTCTGCAGGGCAATATAGCGAAATGCATCCACCGTGCCGTCGTGCTCCAGGACCTTCAGCATCTTGCGCTGCATCTCCTCGTTTTGCACCACAGCCTGAATCTGCTCGTAGATATTGTTCTCGCCTATCCATTTCTGCACGACAAGCAGCACGTCATCGGTCAGACGCGACACCTCGCGCACCATGGGCGGCACGGTGAGTACCACCAAAAGCGTCACCACGGAAAGTACCAGCAATATGGCCACCAAAATGCTCACAACACGCCAGCGAAGATGACAGCGACGCTCCAGGAAGATGACCAGAGGATAGGTGAAATAAGCCAGCACCCAAGCCAGGAAGAACTGCCACAGCACACCGCTGAGCGTATCGAGCAAAGTGTATACGATGAAGAAGCCGAGCACCGTCAGCGCCCAACGCACCACTCTGTCGAAAGTAATCTCGCCCTGCAGCATGTTTCCGCTCCTATTTTACGTTGAAACCGTTATTTTACCTGCACCACGAGGAAGCGGCTCACGCTCCAGAACTTCCGGGTGTTAAGGATGTGCAACTCATATTCGCCGTTATCGTTCTTGCTCAGACGGTAGGAACCGGCGGGATGTGTGGTGAGCATCTTGGCGCTCTTGGAATAGAACTTGATGTTCTGCGTCTGACGGATGTCCACCTTGGTGAAATAGTCGGTAGCAAAATCATCGGAGCGGAGCACCTCACCCTTCTGCAGAATCTTCTGCTCGGTGAGTTCGGACTTGGTGCCGAAGACAAACCAAGCGGTGTTGAGATCCTGCTCCTGAGCCGCCATGGTGGCAGCCTGCTGCTGATTCTGTGCCGTGAGCTCGCTGACATTGGTGCTGAGCGAGGCGATGGAATCGGTCTGATGCTCAATAACGATATTCTTTTCGGCCAATTGGGCTTCGAGTTCCTGAATACGTGCAGCCTGCTCCTTCACCTGTTGCTCAAGGGCAGCCACAGTCTTCTGCAGTTTTTCCACATTGACGCTGGACGACTGCAACTTCTGTTTGAGTTGGGCAATGAGTTCGCGTTGGCGCTGCATCGTCTCCTCAATATACTGCATGTTCTCGCGGATGATGGCCTTGTTGCCGGGCGCCTCCACATTGCCGTCAGCCACAGCCACACGACCCTCGGCCTGATTAATGCGGCTGATGCCTTCCTGAACCTCGTAGAACGTGCCCATCAGGTCGTTCAACTCGCCGTCTTTGGCGTTGATAACGGCTTGCAAAGAGTCGCGCTGCTGCTGGAATGCATCCCCTCCGGCCTTACGGTTACTGCAGGCGGAAGCCATAAGCACCAAACCTGCCATCAAAAGCAACTTCTTCATAATCCTTCTACTACTATTACGAACTCGCCCTTGGGCTCGTTCTCTTTAAAATGATTAAGCACCTCACTGAGGGTGCCCCTTACACTCTCTTCATGCACCTTGGAAATCTCGCGGCACACAGAGCACTGACGCTCCGGGCCGAACACCTCCTGAAACTGCTCCAACGCCTTCACCACACGGTGCGGACTCTCGTAGAAAACCATGGTGCGCGTCTCCTCGCGCAGAGCATTGAGTCTGGTCTGGCGACCCTTCTTCTGGGGCAGGAAGCCCTCGAAACAGAAGCGGTCGCAGGGCAAACCGCTGGAGACCAGCGCGGGGACAAAGGCTGTCGCTCCGGGCAGCGTCTGCACCTCAATGCCCGCCTTGACGGCTTCACGGGTGACCAAAAATCCGGGGTCGGAGATTCCGGGAGTACCTGCATCCGAAACCACCGCTATGGTCTCGCCCGCCTTGAGCCGCTCAACGACAGAGGCCACCGTGTGATGCTCGTTGAACTTGTGGTAAGAAAGCATCGGCCGACGAATGTCGAAGTGCCGCAGCAGGTTACCGCTCGTTCGGGTGTCCTCCGCCAGAATGAGGTCTGCCTCTTTCAAAACACGGAGGGCTCTCATAGTGATATCCTCCATGTTTCCGACGGGAGTAGGTACCAGGTACAACATTTACAGACGCAAAAGTACGACATTTTAGCGATAAGAACGAGGATAACGACAACTTTTTTCGCTGAACACTTGAAATTTTTGAAGTTTTTCACTATTTTTGCACAAGAAATCACAACATATGCGACGATACAACTCCAGCCGAAGCGCTTTACCTTTTGAAGACGGCATGAGCCAGGTGGTCTCCCGCGAGGCCACCGAGGAGGGTGTGGAACGCGCTGTGCTGGTGGGCATCATCACCCCGCAACAGGACGAGCGACACACCAACGAATACCTGGACGAGTTGGCCTTCCTGGCCGAAACGGCCGGGGCCGTCACCGCCAAGCGCTTTACGCAGCGGCTCAACGGCCCCTCCTCCGTGACCTATTTGGGCATCGGCAAGCTACAGGAAATCAGGCGTTATATTGAAGAAGAGGAAGAAGCAGAGAGGAGCGTGGACATGGTCATCTTCGACGACGAACTCTCGGCCAAGCAGCTGCGCAACATTGAGCAGGAACTCAAAGTGAAAATCCTCGACCGCACCAACCTCATCCTCGACATCTTCGCCATGAGGGCCCAGACGGCCCACGCCAAGACACAGGTGGAGTTGGCGCAATACCGCTATATGTTGCCACGACTGCAGCGTCTGTGGACTCATCTGGAGCGCCAGAGAGGCGGCAGCGTGGGACTGCGCGGACCGGGCGAGACACAACTTGAGATGGACCGCCGCATCATCCTCAACCGCATGGCGCTGCTCAAGCAACGCCTGGCCGACATCGACCGCCAGAAGACCACACAGCGGCAAGGCCGCGGGCGCATGATACGCGTGGCTTTGGTGGGCTACACCAACGTGGGCAAATCAACACTGATGAACCTCCTGGCCAAGAGCGAGGTATTCGCTGAGAACAAGCTCTTCGCCACCCTCGACACCACCGTACGCAAGGTCATCATCGACAACCTGCCCTTCCTGCTCTCCGACACAGTGGGCTTCATCCGCAAACTGCCCCACGACCTGGTGGAATCGTTCAAATCCACGCTGGACGAGGTGCGTGAAGCCGATTTGTTGCTCCACGTCGTGGACATTTCGCACCCCGACTTCGAGAGTCAGATCGAGGTGGTAGAGAAAACGCTGGCTGATCTGGGGTGTGCCGACAAGCCCTCCATGATTGTCTTCAATAAAACCGACGCCTACCACTGGGTGGAAAAAGACGAGAGCGACCTCACACCGGAAACCCGGGAGAACATCCCCCTCTCACGCCTCATCCACACCTGGATGGCACGCACCTATGGCGACTGCATCTTCATCTCCGCCAAGGAGAAGCAGAACTTCGACACGCTCAAGCAGGTGCTCTACAACAAGGTGCGCCAGCTCCACGTGCAGAAGTATCCTTACAACGACTTCCTCTATTGACCATTGAACATTGACCGTTGAACATTTTACATTTAATATTATAATAATAAGCTATGGCTAACGTTCCTTTCAAGTACGCCCCCATGTTCCAGAAGGGCGAGGACAAGACCGAATACCGGCTGTTGTCCAAAGAAGGGGTCACCGTCAGCAGTTTTGAAGGCAAGGAGATTGTCAAGGTGTCTCCCGAAGCCCTCACACTGCTGGCCCAACAGGCCTTCCACGACGTAGAGTTCATGCTGCGCCGCGAGCACAACCTGCAGGTGGCCAAGATTCTCTCCGACCCCGAAGCCTCGGAGAACGACAAGTATGTAGCGCTGCAGTTCCTGCGCAACGCTGAGACTGCCGCCAAAGGCATCCTGCCTTTCTGTCAGGACACCGGCACCGCCATCATCCACGGCGAAAAGGGACAGCAGATATGGACCGGATTCGAGGACGAGGAGGCTCTCTCCAAGGGTGTCTATAACACCTACACAGAGGATAATCTGCGCTATTCGCAGAACGCCCCCCTCAACATGTATGACGAGGTGAACACCAAATGCAACCTCCCTGCACAGATTGACATCGAAGCCACGGAAGGTGCGGAATACCGCTTCGTCATGGTGGCCAAGGGCGGAGGCTCGGCCAATAAGACCTACTTCTACCCCATGACCAAAGCCACCATCCAAAACGAGGGTACACTGCTGCCTTTCCTTGTAGAAGAAATGAAGCATCTGGGCACGGCAGCCTGCCCGCCCTACCACATTGCATTCGTCATCGGCGGCACATCAGCCGAGAAGAACTTGCTCACGGTGAAGCTGGCCTCCATCAAATACTACGATGACCTGCCCACCACGGGCGATGAAACCGGTCGAGCCTTCCGCGACACCGACCTGGAGCAGAAACTGCTCAAGGAGGCATACAAGATTGGCCTCGGTGCGCAGTTCGGCGGCAAATATCTGGCTCATGACATCCGCGTGATTCGTCTGCCCCGCCACGGAGCCTCCTGTCCCATCGGCATGGGCGTCTCCTGCTCCGCCGACCGCAACATCAAGGCCAAGATTAACCGCGACGGCATCTGGTTGGAGAAGATGGACGCCAACCCCACGGAGCTGATTCCGGAATCTCTGCGCAAGCCCGGCGAAGGCGGCAAGGGCATCGAAATCGACCTGGACAAGGGCATTGACGCCGTACGTCAGGAACTGACCAAGTATCCCGTCTCTACGCGCGTAAATCTTAAAGGTACTATCATCGTGGCTCGCGACATCGCTCACGCCAAACTCAAGGCCCGTCTGGATGCCGGCGAAGGCATGCCCCAATACTTCAAGGACTATCCCGTGCTCTACGCCGGTCCGGCCAAGACGCCGGAAGGCTATCCCTGCGGCTCGATGGGTCCCACCACAGCCAACCGCATGGACCCCTACGTAGACGAGTTCATGGACAACGGAGCCTCTCTGGTGATGATCGCCAAGGGCAACCGCACCCAACAGGTGACCGATGCCTGCAAGAAGCACGGCGGCTTCTATCTGGGCACCATCGGCGGTGTGGCCGCAGTGCTCTCACAATCGAGCATCAAGAGCATCGAGTGCGTGGAATATCCCGAACTCGGTATGGAAGCCATCTGGAAGATCAAGGTGGAAGACTTCCCCGCTTTCATCCTGGTGGACGACAAGGGCAACGACTTTTTCAAGCAGCTCAAGCCCTGCTCCGGTTGCACAATACTCTAAAAATGTACGAAAATCCGTCCTTAAGCAAAAATAATTCAGGTCAACGGGCGGAGAGTTCTCAAAAATTTCGTACTTTTGCACCCGCTAATGAAAAAAATTAGCATTTTGAGGTTGACTCGCTAGCTCAGTTGGTAGAGCACATCACTTTTAATGATGGGGTCTCGGGTTCGAACCCCGAGCGGGTTACCAAAAGAAATCTCGACTGTCCCGCCCACTAATTGCGGTGGGTAGCGGAATAGTTGATGCGCAGTGCCCACGACTTACGGAGCACTTCCTTCACATCGGTGATGTAGCCCATCTGCGTGCGGACGTCAGCTTTGATGGAAATCGTCTGCTCGGCCTGGTTGGTCATGCCCTGACGCTCCTGAGCGACAAAGTCCATCACCTCGCGGGCTTCCGCATAACGGTCGTTCAGCTGAATACGTGTACCGGAACCCATCTGGGCGCGCAAGGCGTCGGTCGGGGGGCCGATGTAGATAAACGATACCGTGCTCTTCTTACCGAGCTTCTCCAATTCCGTACCCTGAGGCGTGGTAAACTTCACCTTAAGCGTTACCTCACGCATGGTGGTCACAATCATGAAGAAGAACAGAATGGTGAAGATCAAGTCAGGCAGAGACGAGGTGTTCATCTCCGGCATTTCGCGGCTTGCTTTTTTCTTGAATCCCATAATCAGTTTCCTCCATAATTTTTAGGTTCAGCCTCAGATATCTTCTGAGGATAATAGGTACGAACGGCGACCTGCTGCTCGTCAGTAAGGTTGGCGTATAGACGTCCGAACTTACGCTTGGACAAATCGTCGCGCAGTTCGTTGTAAGCTGCTACCAGCTCATTCTGCACCTGGAAATAGACATCGTATGGCGTGCCACGGTCAGTCTGTACGGAAATCACATGCTTCTCGGTGACGGCACTGGCGCCCAGGAGGTCGATCTCCTTACCGAACTTCTCCGGCAGCTTGCTGGAGTTGTTGGGGTTGTCGATAAACTCCTTGGCCAGAGGCTTGAGTTGCTCCAAGGCGATATATTCACTAATATTACCCACCTTACACCACAACTGTCCTGCAGCATTGATACGTACATTCATCACGTTGCGTTCCTTGACATCGATTTGTGCATCCTCCTGGTCCTTGTCGGGCGGCTGGGGCAGACGACGGGCCAAACCCGTGTCCGTGTCCATACTCGTGGTCACCAGGAAGAAGATCAGCAGCATGAAGGAGATGTCGGCTGTTGAACTGGTGTTCAGGCCCGGCATTTTCTTTTTCTTCTTTGCCATGTCTTTCTTTTGGTTTTTGACTTAAACGATGTTTTGTGAACGCTCTCTTACTTCTTCGTGGCTGTCTTGGTCAGATAACCGCTCATGGTGACACAAATGGCGCAAATGGCAACCAGCGTGAGGATGTACATGCTCCAGATGAACATATCCACAACAGTCACCCAACCGCCGGTGGTCACTGTGCCGTCTGCAGCACGGAAGTCCTCCTCACCGATACCGAGCACGGCACCGATAACGAGACTTACAATGGTGATACAGCAGGTGAACATGACAATCTTGCCGCCGGGCACACCCGTGTAACTGGCAGAATCCACACCCTTGTTGCTTTGAGCGGTCTTCACTACAGACCATACCGTCAGTCCGGCCGTCAACAGCACGCAAGCGTACATGAGAAACAGCAACAGACTGGTGAACTGGGGAGCCACAAAGTCGCCGACATATTCATTGTCCCATCCCACGAAGAAGAACAGGAGGAATACGATGGCGCTAACGGCAATGACGCCCAGCATCACGTATTTTGATATTAATTGAGTTTTCATGATTCTTTACCTATTCTGTAAGGTTTATCCTTATTTTTAGAACAAGTCCGAAGCAATCTTACTTCTGGCACTTGTCGCTCTTAACACACATCACGAGCAGCTCCTGAGCAGCCTCCTCCATGTTACCGGTAAGGGCCTCAACGCGAGCCAGGATGAAGTTGTAGAATATCTGCAGAATCAGGGCTACAACGATACCGAAGATGGTGGTGATAAGGGCAACCTTCATACCTCCGGCAACAACGGTCGGGCTGATATCACCTGCCTTCTGAATCTGGTCGAAGGCCATCACCATACCAATCACAGTGCCAAGGAATCCGAGAGAGGGAGCCATGGCTATGAACAGGGTAATCCAAGAGCAATTCTCCTCAAGATAAGAGCCCTGCACCTCAGCCTCCATGTTGATGGTACGCTCGATGGTGGCGATGTCGTTCTGGTCCTTAGAGTTGAGGCACTCCAAAGCCTTGCGGCTTACCTGAGCCACGGGACCGCGGGTGTTGGCGGCGAGGTTGATAGCCTCCTGCACCTTACCTGCAGCAACGAGGTCAGCCAAATCTGCAGTGAACTTGCGGGTATTGATTTGAGCCAAAGAGAGGTAGATCACACGCTCGATACAGAAAGCCAGACCCAAAACCAGGGCAATGGCAACGAGAGACATAAAGTCTGCACCGCCCTCAATAAACTTGGTCTTCAAGGCCTTGTGGATACCCTCGCTCTCCTCCTCAACGATGGGAGCCTCTTCCTGGGGAGCCGGCTCCTCTACGGCAGCCGTGTCAACAGCAGCGGAATCAACAGCAGCGCTGTCCACAGCCTCTACGGCTGCTTCCTCCTCCTGAGCCATCACATTCTGGGTCATTGCGAAAGAGCACGCAGCAACCAATGCAACAATTGCGAATAATTTTTTCATTGTTAGTAAAATTTTTAGGTTAATTATTGGTTTTTCTTAGTATTTTGCGGTTCTTTATTTTTGGACGTCACCGCCCATACTTTGCGGAGAGAGGGGGATTCGAACCCCCGAAACGCTTTTGACGTTTACACGCTTTCCAGGCGTGCCTCTTCAGCCACTCGAGCATCTCTCCATGTGCCTCCGCACACATTTGCGACTACAAAAATACTTTTTTTTTCTTAATCAACATCAACTTCTTTCTAAAAAATTGCAGAACAAATGCCGTTTTTTCGTTTTACAGGTCGATTCTGAGCGTATTATGCACCAAAAAGGCGTCTTGCATTGTTATCTGTCACTATTTCGACCTCTCGGGAAGACAGATTATATATCTCTGCCAATTTGCCGCAAACGGACGTCAGAAAACTGCTCTCGTTGCGCTCCCCGCGATGAGGCACAGGAGCCAGAAACGGGCAATCCGTCTCCAGGACCACACGCTCCAGGGGGACTGCCGAGCGCAGCACCTCGCCCAACCTGGCATTCTTGAACGTCACGATACCGCCAATGCCCACGAAAAAACCCTCATAGGCCATCACACGCCGCGCCGACTCCACGCTGCCGGAGAAACAGTGAAACACGCCGCACAAATCACCGCCGTGACAGTTGCGCAGCACCTCATGCACTTCATTCTCCGCCTTACGTTGGTGTATGACCAAAGGCAGACCGTAACGAAAGGCCCATTCCGCCTGCCTGCGGAAGGCTTCAATTTGCTCCTGGCGGAACGTGTCGTCCCAATAGAAATCCAACCCCACCTCGCCGACGGCCACCTTACCCCGAAGCTGCGGCTCCATGCGGTCGAGCACTTCCGCCCAATCCGCCCTGACATCCTCCGGGTGGAGACCCATCATAGGAAAACAGGTCTCGGGGTGGCGCCCCGCAAGCGCCATCATGCGGGGGATGCTGTCCTCGTTGATATTGGGCAGGTAAAAACGAGTGACGCCCGCGTCGAGCGCCCTTTGGAGGACCTCTTCACGATCATCATCGTATTCCGGCTCGTAAAGATGAGCGTGTGTATCAATCATGATTTACGCTCCATGAGCGACATGGCAAATTCCCACAACGGCTGCTTTGCCTCCAGAGGCAATTTCAAATGCTCCAAGAGCATACGGGCCTGATGGAATAACTCGTTGATGCGGTGTGTTGTCGCCCACTTTACCCCAATGGCATCATAAATCTCCGTCACAGCGGCGATTTTCCCTTGCTGCTCCTCCGGGGTAGCGGGACTGGTGTTTATCCACCGCTCCAACTCGGCCCGCTGCTCAGGATTGGCATTCTGAAGCGCGGTGATAAGCAGGAAGGTTTTCTTGTTTTCCAAGATATCGCCGCCGATGCGCTTACCGAAAGTCGCAAAATCACCATAGACGTCCAGCAGATCGTCCTGCAACTGGAAAGCCAGCCCGAGCCTTTCGCCGAAAGAGTGGAGAAGCTCCACATCTTCGTCAGCGGCTCCTGCCTGCATGGCTCCGAGTGCCATGGCGCAGGCTAACAGCACGCTGGTCTTCAGACGAATCATCTCTATATACTCCTCCTCCGTGACATCCGAGCGTTTCTCGAAGTCCATGTCCATCTGTTGTCCCTCGTCTATCTCAAGGGCCGTCTCCGTGAAGAGCGACATCACCTGCGGGAGCACCTCGGCAGGACACTCCTGCATCATCTGAAACGCCAACACCAGCATGGTGTCACCGGAAAGGATGGCTGTGTTGCCGTCCCACTTCTTATGCACGCAGGGCTTGCCCCTACGCGTGTCAGCCCTGTCCATCAAATCGTCGTGGAGCAGGGTGAAATTGTGATAGATCTCCAACCCTAAAGCCGCAGGCATACAGACGTCTATATCTTTTTTATAAAGGTTGTATGCCATCAGCATCAAAACCGGTCTGATTCGTTTTCCGCCCAACGAAAGGACGTAACGGACGGGATCGTACAGACCGGCAGGCTCCCGATCAAAAGAAAGGTGAACCAGAGCCTGGTTCACCTTATCTAATATTTCATTACCTGTTAACATGCTCTGCTTAGCCGAGTCGGAACATTACGGGCAAGTTGAAGCGCGAGCGCACCGTCTTGTTACCCTGACGGGCGGGCTTCCACTTCGGCATCTGGTTAACCACACGCAGAGCCTCGTCGGAGAGGTGTTGGTCGGGTGAGCGCATCACTTTGGCATCCACGATGGAACCGTCTCGATTCACTACGAAGCTGACGATGACACGACCCTGAACACCCTGCTCCTGACAGATGCTGGGATATTTGATATGATCGCGCAACCACTTCATGCAGGCCTCGTCACCGCCTGGGAACTGTGCATTTTCCTCTACCACATCAAAGATGCGGTCGTCATCCACGGCCTCCACAATGGGGCCCACGGGACCGGTGGCCACAGCGGCGGAAGGACTACCGGTGCCCACCACGGTGGTAATAGCCTGGTTCACTTCCTCACTGGTCTCCACTTCCTCATCGGGCAATTCCGTCTCGTTGTCCACGATGTTGATGATTTCGGCCACCTTGGGCGCGGCGGCTGGAGGAGGCGCCATCACTTCCTGCTGCTGGGTGATAGGAATCATGTCCTCTTCAAAGGCCATCTCGTAAATCTTCTCCTCTTCAACCACTTTTTCCGGGTCGCGCTGCGTGTACTCAAAGGCGCAGAACATGAGGGCGAGGGTCAAAACGTAGCCGATAAGAATACCGGTGGACTTCTGACCCCTCAAATTAAGGTTTTCGTTAATCTGAACTGCTTCCATGATATTTTTTTTTCGTTATTTTTCAAACCACGAGGGCAAATATAGAACTTTTTTCTGATTCATTGGGCTTGATAGTGATATTTTTTTTCATCTTAAAGCAATTTTTCGTCCTAAAGAGGGGTTATTGGAATAAAATAGAGTACCTTTGAAGCCGAAAAATCACTCCGATGAGCCATAGACACCTGCTTTTGACATTCATCACGCTCACTCTCCCCCTTTTTACGGCCCGTGCCCAGGAGAGCAGCAGCGTGTTTAATTTCCTCAGTCTGTCCTCATCGGCACACACCACTGCGCTCGGCGGGCAGAACATTTCCACCGTAGAAGACGACGCCTCGATGATCTTCACAAACCCCACCGCGCTTTCCAACACCACGTCGCACACAGTCAACCTCAATTACATGAATTACATGCGCGGCACCCACACGGGCAGCGCCGCCTACGTCCAGGCACATCGCACGCGCGGCAGCTGGGGCGCGGGTGCGCAATTCGTCACCTACGGCAGCATGAAGGAGACCGACCAATGGGGGCAGGTGTTGGGCACCATGTCGGCGCTCGACCTCAATCTGACCGGCGGCTACAGTTACGCCCTGGCAGAGCGTTGGGTGGGCGGCGTCATGGGCAAGTTCCTCTACTCCAAATACGGCACCTTCACTTCCGTTGCCCTTTGCGTGGATATCGCCGCCAACTACTACGACGAGGCCCACGACTTCTCCGTCTCCGCCGCCGTCACCAATCTCGGCGCACAAGTGAAAGCTTTCGGCAACGATCACGAACGCCTGCCCATCAGCCTCAAACTCGGTTTCTCCAAGGGTTTGGGACACCTGCCCGCCCGCATCACGGTGACCATGTACGACATCAACCATTGGGCTCGCGACTACTATTTCAATTCCGGCGGCGAAGACGTCGGAGGATTCACCATTTTCATCAACCACTTCGCCCTGGGGCTCGATATCTTCCCGACACGCTACATATGGCTTGCCCTGGGCTACAACTTCCGCCGGGGCTACGAGTTGAAAGCCGCCGGGTCGTCTCATGCCGCAGGCCTGTCGCTCGGCGCAGGTTTGGACATCAAGCGCTTCAAAGTGGGCGTCACATGGGCCAAGCAGCACGTCAGCACCAATTCCATCTGCGTGTCGCTGGCCTACAACTTCAACAAACCCTGACCAATACTCTGTTACAATATGAAAAGAATCACCATCGCCCTTGACGGACACGCCTCCTGCGGCAAAAGCACCATGGCCAAACAACTGGCCAAGGAGATTAACTATGTGTATATTGACACCGGCGCCATGTATCGCGCTGTGACTCTCTACGCCATGCGCCAGGGATACATTAAAGCCGACGGAAGCATTGACGAGGCCGCCCTTGAAGCCGACATCAGCAACATCATCATCATGTTTGTCTATAACACGGAAAAGGGACGCCTCGAGACCTGCCTCAACGGAGAATCCGTGGAGGACGAAATCCGTACGATGGAAGTGTCGGCTCACGTCAGTCCCATCGCCACGCTCGGCTTCGTGCGTTCAGCCATGGTGGACCTTCAGCGACTGATGGGCGAAGCCAAAGGCGTCATCCTCGACGGGCGCGACATCGGCACGGTGGTGTTCCCCAACGCCGAACTCAAAGTCTTCGTCACGGCCGCCCCCGAGGTGCGCGCACAGCGTCGCTACGACGAGTTGACCGGCAAAGGCCTTCAGGTGAACTATGAGGAAGTTTTGAAGAATGTGCGTGAGCGCGACCACATCGACTCCACGCGCGCTATCAGCCCCCTGCGCAAAGCCGACGACGCCGTCGTACTGGACAACAGCCACATGACACGCGAGGAGCAGATGGCCTGGCTCAGAGGCGCCTTTGCCGTAGCCTCCCGCGACTGAACCCATCGATTCGCCCAGCCCTATGACCATTGAAATCGACGACGGCAGCGGCTTTTGCCACGGTGTGACCCGGGCCATCAATAAGGCCGAGGAAGAACTGCATCGGGGTGAACCCCTCTACTGCCTGGGCGACATCGTCCACAACGGCAAGGAATGCCGTCGTTTGGAACAAATGGGGCTGCACACTATAGGTCACGATGAATTCGACCGACTCCACGACGCACAAGTGCTCCTGAGAGCCCACGGCGAACCGCCTTCCACCTATCTTCAGGCCCGGAAAAACAACATCCGCCTCATTGACGCCACCTGCCCCGTGGTGCTCCACCTGCAGCAGCGCATCCGGGCAGAATATGAGTCCGGCGGGCGGAGCGGCAAACAAATTGTCATTTTCGGCAAGCCGGGACACGCTGAGGTTTTGGGACTTGTGGGACAAACCGCGGGCAACGCCATCGTCATAGAAAACATTGAAGACGCCTCCCGTTTGGATTTCTCGCGCAATATCTCTCTTTACAGCCAGACGACCAAACCTTTGGCGCAGTTTCTTCAAATCGTCGACTACATCAAAGAGCACATCGCCCCCGAAGCCACATTCACCTTTGCCGACACCGTCTGCCGCCAGGTGGCCAACCGCATGCCGCACATCCAGAAGTTTGCCGCGCGCCACGACGTCATCCTGTTTGTGTCCGGGCGCAAATCGAGCAACGGCCGCGTGCTGTTCTCCGAATGCCGGCGCGTCAATCCCGCCAGCTATATGGTGGACAGCCCCGAAGAAATCGACCTCCGCTGGTTTAAGGGCAAGGAGAGCGTGGGCATCTGCGGCGCCACCTCCACGCCGAAATGGCTCATGGAGCAGTGCGCAGAACACATTAAGAACGCCAACCTCTAAACTTTTCCGCTTCGACTACCTGCTCCACAGTTCGTAAAAAAACACCCCGACAAGGCACAGCGGAGCGACATAGCGCATCAGTGCCAGAATGCACGACATAGCCAGGACCGCCCGGCGCGAAGGACACTCACCACACAACTCCCGTGCGACCAGACTGCGCGGCAATGCCCAGCCGACAAACAGGCAAAAGCACAGGCCGCCGACAGGCATCATAAACTTGGCGGTGACGAAGTCGAAGAGGTCGAAGAAGCCCATGCCCAACACCGTGATACTGCGCCATGGACCGAAGGAGAGAGAACAGGCCGTGGCGCACACCATAGCACAAAGCGCCACGACAATGGCGGCCTGCGGACGCGACAAACGGGTTTTCTCATGCACCAAAGCCGTCACCATCTCATGCTGCGAAATGGCGCTGGTCAGCGCCGCCACCAGGAGCAGAAGATAGAAGAGCGAAGAAAACAGGTAGTTGACCACGGGAGAAGCACCGAAAACGGCGTTGAAGACACGGGGCAAAGTGATGAACACCAAGCCCGGACCGGCATCTGCCTGCCCTCCGACAGTGAACACCACGGGAAAAATCACCAGACCGCTGAAAACAGCCACAAGGGTATCCAACAGGCAGATGATGAACGAGGAGCGCATCAGGGGCACATCCTGCTTGAAATAGGACGCATAGGTGGCCAGGCAGCCGATGCCCACCGAAAGCGAAAAGAAAGCCTGCCCCATAGCCGACAGAATCACATCAAACGTCAGACGGGAGAAGTCGGGCGTGAGCAGGAAATGCAGCCCCCGGGACGCCCCGGGCAGCGTCATCGCAAAACCTGCCAGCACCACGATAATCAGAAAGAGCAGGGGCATCATCCACTTGGAGAAACGCTCTATGCCTCTATGCACTCCGCTGGCCACAATGGCGGTGTTGGCCGCCATAAAGAGGATGACGTAGAGCAGCGGATGCCAGGCGGAAGAAGAGAAGCCGGAGAAATAAGCGCAGAAATCACGGTCTGCCAGCAACGCACCATGCAGACACTCCACGGTGTAAAAGAGCGTCCAAGCCGCCACGACAACATAGAAACTGAAAATCAGGAATCCCGCCAACACGCCCATATAGCCCGCCAGCGACCAGCGGGATCCCGGCAGGAGCCGCCTGAAACTGTCGGCGGCATTGGCCTTGCCGGCCCGACCGACGACAAACTCCGAGCACATCACCGGCAAAGCCAGAATCAGAACGAATACGAGATAGACCAGGATGAAGGCTGCGCCGCCGTGGCGACCTGCCTCCATAGGGAAACGCCACACGTTACCCAAACCGACTGCGCTGCCCGCGGAGGCCAGGATGACGCCTAATCTGCTGCCGAAATGATGTCGTTCTTCCATAACTTGAAAGGATACTCCCTCATGTGACTGTTGTAGAAGCGCCGGTCGCCCGTCACTTCCCGACCGATAAACGGAGGGATTACGAACGTCTCCCCCTCGCTGTGCAGCTCGATTTCGGCCATTGTCAGTCCTTCGTTGTCATCGTAGAATTCATCCACCTCCCACACATGTCCGTCCTCTGCGCGCACCAGATATCGCGATTTGGAGATGACGCCCGGCTCGGCAATGGTGAGCAACGCTTCGGCTTCGGGCACGGAAATCTCTTTTTCCCACTCGAAGCGCCCCAGCCCCCGCCGGTCGCTCGGACCCTTGATGGTGAGCCAGCCCTTGTCGCCGCGAATGCGCACACGCACCGTGCGGCCGTTACCCGAAGCAATGTAGCCCTGACGTATCCGGGTCACATCATAGGCGAGGCTTTTGTACTCCCCCGTCACCAGAAACTTGCGCTCTATCTCCAAGTAAGCCATTTTACCGGAATAACTTCTACTCTCCGCCAAACTGCATGAGGTAGGCTTTGATGAAAGCGTCGATTTTACCGTCCATTACACCGCCGACGTCGGAGGTCTGATATCCTGTGCGGTGATCCTTCACACGACGGTCATCGAAAACATAGCTGCGAATCTGCGAGCCCCACTCAATCTTCATCTTACCGGCTTCCACCTTGGCCTGCTCAGCCATACGATGCTTGAGTTCCTTGTCGTAGAGCATGGAGCGCAACAAACGCAGGGCGTTCTCCTTGTTCTTGGGCTGGTCGCGCGTTTCGGTGTTTTCGATAAGGATTTCTTCCTCCTCACCGGTATAAGGGTCTTTATACTGATAGCGCAAACGCACGCCGCTCTCCACCTTATTGACATTCTGACCGCCGGCGCCGCTGCTGCGGAATGTGTCCCAGGAGATGCGGGCCTGCTCGATATTAACCTCAATACTGTCGTCCACAAGCGGCGTGACAAAGACGGAAGCGAAAGACGTCATGCGCTTGCCCTGCGCATTGTAGGGCGACACACGCACCAGACGGTGCACACCCGTCTCACTCTTGAGAAAACCATAGGCCTGAGCGCCCTCTATCTCCAGGGTGCACGACTTGATGCCGGCATCATCGGCTTCCAAGAGGTTGGCCACACGACATTTGTATTTATTCTCCTCAGCCCAACGCATATACATACGCATGAGCTGCTGGGCCCAGTCCTGAGCCTCCGTGCCGCCGGCACCGGAGTTGATTTTGAGCACGGCATCCATCTGGTCTTCCTCGCGGCGGAGCATGTTGCGCAACTCCAACGCCTCAATGGAAGATATGGCCTTGTGGTAGTTTTCGTCCACTTCGGCCTCAGTGACCAGTCCTTCCTTAAAAAAATCCACGGCGAGTTCCAACTCGTCGGCTTGTGCCGATACCGCCTCAAAGTCTTTAATCCACTTCTCTATGCCCTTGACCAGTTTCATTTGGGCCTCGGCCTTCTTCTGGTCATCCCAAAATCCGGGCGCTTGGGTGCGTAACTGCTCTTCCTCGAACTGGATGCGTTTCTCGGGAATATTGAGATAACGGTTCAGAGCTTCCACTCTGTCACGCACCTCTTTCTGCTGTTCCTGTGTAATCACTATACCTTAAACTTACCTTGTTATCAACTAATCTTCATACATCTTGTCGATGATATCCTTATAATTCTCATTGAGCACCGGACGCTTCACCTTCAAAGTGTTGGTCAACTCGCCCTTTTCCAAAGAGAATGGCTCGGGCAAAAGGGTGATGCGCTTCACCTGCTCGTAGTGGGCGAACTCCTGCTGGAGGGTGTCGAGACGGAACATCATGAATTTGTTGATGTCGGGGTCGGCACACATTTCCGCGCGCGAAGAGAAGGTGCGGCCATGCTCCTTAGCGGCCTTCATCAGCACATCGTATTCGGGAATCACCAACGCCGACACAAACTTTCGCCGATCGGCAATAATCACAATCTGATCCACAAAACGATCCACGGAGAGCTTACTCTCCAGAAGCTGAGGTGCGATATATTTACCATTGCTCGTCTTGAACAGGTCCTTGATGCGATCGGTCAGATAGAGTTCACCGTCCTTCATATAACCGGCGTCGCCCGTGTGGAACCAACCGTCCTTGTCAATGCTGCGCTCCGTCACTTCTGCCTTACGATAGTAACCTTTGGTGATGGTGTCGCCCTTGAGCAACACCTCGTTGTTTTCGCCGAAAGACACCTGCACGCCGTTCAGCACACGGCCGACACTGCCCAACGATATTTTTTGGTTCCAGCGGTCGCAGGAAACCGTTGCAGTGCTTTCTGTCAGCCCGTAACCGGCAATCATCATGATGCCGGCAGCGTGAACAAACTCCTCCACCTCCTTAGGAATGGCCGCACCGGCCGTGGGGAAGAAATTAGCACGTTCCAAGCCCAAATTTTGAAGAAGCAAAGCGATAATGGTGCGCTCGTAAAACCTGTATTTCAGCTCCAAAGCCAAAGGCGGCTTCTTGCCGTTCATACGATAAGTGACATTGTATTCTCTGCCCACCTTGAGTGCATCGTGAATTAAAAGACGCTGCACGGCGCTGGAGTTACGAATTTTCTCTTTCACACCGGAGTAAACCTTCTCCCAAAATCTGGGCACGGCACACATACAGGTGGGGTGCACCTCTTTCATACTGTTGAGCACGTCAGTGGGCTTAAGATTCACGGCAAGCGTTGCGCCGTAGACCAGACAGAGGTAAGTCCAGCCGCGTTCGAACACATGAGTGAACGGCAGAAAGTTCATCACCAAATCCTTATCGCTGAGCGGAAGAGCTCCTTCGTGGCCTTTAAAAGCGGCGTTGTACATCCGATGGGTCAGCATCACACCCTTGGAGAGCCCTGTTGTGCCGCTGGTGTAAAGGATATTAGCCAAATCGTCTTCCTTTAGTCCGGCGGTGCGTTTGTTTACCTCATCATCAAACGGCAACCCCTCGCCCAATGCCAAAAACTCGTCGTAGGTGATGCTCGTTGTATCGCGTTCATCCCGTTCAATATCACTCGTCATGAGAATCAGCTTCTCCACACGGGGAGCGAGTTGCTGCACGCGCAAGGCCGTGTCATACTGATACTGCTCGCCAACAAAAATGTAACGGATGGAGGCATCGGAAACCATATACTTCACCTGCATTTCGCTGGAAGTGGCGTAGAACGGAATGGTGACGGCACGTATCCCATACGCAGCAAAATCCGTAATGAGACACTCCGGCATATTCTGGCTGAACACCGCCATGTTTTCCTGGACACCCACCCCTAACTTCAGCATGGCATTGCTGGCCAAACGGACTCTTTTGGAAAATTCATTCCAAGAAATCTTCTTCCAAACATTCTTCTCGTAATCGCGATACATCATCGCGGTACGTTCGCCATACTTTTTAGCCTGGTCATGAATCAGTGTGGACAAGGGACTTGCGCAAAACATGGTTAAAAACTTTTATTTTGCTGCAAATATACAAAAAAAAGGTGATTTTCGGAGAAAAGAGCAAAACATTGAAGCACGAACAACGAACTTTTTCATACTTTTGTGTAAAAAATAAACAATAATGAACCATATAGAACTGCTCTCCAAGCTGATTGAAACGCCCAGATACTCGCGTGAAGAAACCGCTGCCGCCGACCTTTTGGAGGCCTGCATGAAAGGACGCGGACTGTCCACACAGCGTCAGGGCAACAATCTGTGGAGCACCTCTCCTGCGGCTTCGGGTCCTACAGTATTGCTCAACGCACATATTGACACCGTTCACCCCGTAAGTGCATGGACACGGGATCCTCACAAAGCCATTTTGGAGGGCGACAAGCTGTACGGACTGGGCAGCAACGACGACGGAGCATCGTTGGTGAGCCTGTTGGAGGTCTTCTGCCATTGTCAGAAAAAGTCTCTGCCCTACACTCTTATTTTACTGATTTCCGCCGAAGAAGAGGTTAGCGGGAAAGGCGGTATTGAGAGCGTCCTGCCCCTGTTGCCACCCATTGACGTTGCCATTGTCGGCGAACCCACAGGGATGCAACCCGCCATCGCTGAAAAAGGATTGATGGTGCTCGACATCACAGCTCACGGCAAAGCCGGACACGCCGCCAGAAACGAAGGCATCAACGCCATTGACCTGGCCATTGAAGACATTGAGACCATCCGCCGCCTGCCAGCCCAATTGAAGAGTTCTCCCCTGCTTGGCCCCGTAAAAATGACGACCACCGTCATCCATGCCGGCACCCAGCACAACGTGATTCCCGACGAATGCACGTTCACGGTGGATGTGCGCTCCAACGAGTTGTATGACAACAAGGCGCTCTTCGACATCGTTTCCTCCCAAATTAAGAGCGAAGCCAAAGCCCGCAGTTTCCGCCTCTCTTCATCCTCGATAGAGAAAACGCACCCCTTCGTTCAAAAACTTCTGAAAATGGGGAAAAAGCCCTATGGATCCCCCACGCTTTCAGACCAGGCACTCATGCATTTCCCTTCGTTCAAAATGGGCCCCGGGGAGAGCTGCCGCTCCCACACGGCAGACGAATTCATCAAACTCAGCGAGATAGAAGACGCTATCGCTACCTACCTATCCATACTTCTGGATTAAGCTTCGCGGTCTCCTTACGCAACTGGAAATGAAGCAGCGGATGTCCGCTGTCATCATTAGCCGGGGTGCCAATCAAATCGCGCGTTTTTACCTTTTGTCCCTTGGAGACAATCACAGAAGACAAGTTACAATAAACGGAGATGTATGAGCCGTGGCGAATAAGCACATTCTTGGTGCCGCCAAAGGCAAAGACTGCGGTCACGACGCCGTCGAAAACACTGCGCGCGCGGGCTCCGGCCTGACCGGAATAATTCACGCCCTTATTGTCCAGCGTCACATGGCTTAAGCCTTCCACTCTGTACTGTCCGAAATGAGCCGCAATGCGATACGGACCGGTCAGAGGCACCGGCAAGCGCCCACGATTGGCCTCGAAATTGCCCGAGAGTTGACGCTCTTCCGGAGTGAGCCAACTGCTGCTCTTTGAGGTCGAGGCTGCAGAACTTTTTCCTGCCGAACCTCCGGACGATTTCCCAGAACTCTTTTGAGCGGCAGCCCTTTGTGCAGCAGCCCTCCTGGCTGCAGCCTCTCGCTCGGCTTTCTTGCGCGCCTGCTCGATTTCGTAAGCAATGAGATCGTCAATCTTTTTATTCAAAGCTGCCAACTCTTTCTTGCGAGCGTTCACCTCAGCAGCCAGATTTTTCTGCTTCTTCTTAAGGTTCTTCACCTCTTTCTGCTTGGTGAACTGCTCCTGCGTCAGTCTTTTGCGCTCAGCAACCAACTCATTCATCACACCGTGCATCTGAGTCCGTTTGCTGACCAGTTTGTCCCTCATCAGCGCCGTCTCTGCCCGCCTTTCCTGAATTTGCTGACCCAGAGTATACTGATAATTGGCATACTCTCTGGTATAACGCAGACGGCGGTACATTTGGGTTACACTTTTGGCCGACAGCACGAACAGCAGCGGGCTCTTCACCTTTGGATAAAGACGGGTCATCTTCACCGCGCGTCGGAATCTTGCTTTTTTCTCCCCAAGCTGACGCTGAAGCTCCGTCAAACTGTCCTTGATTAACGTTATTTCTGCATTCAGAGTCTCCAACTCTCCTTCCAGCGTGTGGATGTGCTGCACGCGATCCTCCAGACGAATGCCTATGTCATGAATACGCTGTTCGCCTTTCTTCACAGCTTTCTGGGTGGACTCCATCTCGCGCTGCTTGCTCTTGATGGTCTTCTCCAATTGAGACTGCTGAGCTTTAAGCGTACGGACTTTCTTCGAATTTTGCGACCAACCCGGAGTGTTTATTAATAATATTATAAAGAGGAATAGTATGCGGCGCACGCTACATATTGATTAAGGTCTGTACAAGTTGCTCCAGGGTCACTTTGTCAAAACGGGTTTCGCTGAACTGCGTTCTCGTCTGCCAGCCGCCGTCATGGCTCCACTCATCAAAAGTGAAATGCGCTTTCAGCGTTTTTCCGGATATGGGCAGACTCAGCTGCAACTCCCGGGGCATACGTCCTTCCTTATCGCCCCAAAACATACCCTGAACATTTTCAAAGTCTATTTCACGGCTCAGGAAACCGTCCACCTCTGCATAGGGCGCTCTGACATATTGTCTGTTCACCCGATCCAGAAAAAGGAACTCACTCTGTGTCATCTCCATGCTACCCACCTGTATCGTGATAATCATGGAATAGGTGAACTGCACCTGAACGACGTCGCCCCTTTTCAAACGGACATTGGTATTGAGCGTGGCTCGGCGTCCGTTGTAAGTCATCGTGGCACGACCCGTTGTTGTGGCCACATCACCGTCCTGCCAAGGCAACGGCGTTACGGTTGAGACAGTATCCGACGGCACAGCAACATCCTCTCCGTCTTTCACCTTGTGGGAACGACAGCCGGTAAGCAGCAACAGGACTGCCACGAAACAAAGCCATTTATTTTGCATAGTACTTCTTTTTTCTCACTTTTTTTGGCAGGAGTGGGGTGCCCGTCTTGTCATCGCGCCTCAAGGCCAAGCGCCAAAAGCGGAGCGCCTCCTCTTTTTCTCCGATATGCCATGCAATGTCACCTGCATGTTCCAACACATTACTCATGCAGTATTTGTCATTCAGCAATGCCACATCCGAACTGTCCGGCGAGACCACCCTGTTCATCACATCCCTCGCCCTGAAATAGTCCTTCTTTATGAACAAAATCCAAGCATACGTGTCCAGATACACCGGATTGTCGGGAGCAGCCTTCAGGGTGCGCCGCGACATCTTGGCCGCCTCGTCCAATCGCTCGCCCCTGAGCGAGAGATAATAGGCATAGTTATTCAGATAGGCCACGTTATCTTTGTTATAGACCAATGCCGAGTCAAACGCCGCAAAGGCCTCGTCGTAACGTCCCACTTCGTGACAGGCGTCTCCTCTCAACCCCCACACTTCACTAATCAACGAAGGGCGGGTGCCCTCTCCGCGCTTCTCCAAGCCCTTGCGGAACACCTCGATGGCATTCTCAAAGCGCTTCTGCTGCATCAGCGTGATGCCCAGAAAATAACTGTAACCGAGATTTTCCGGATACAGATTGACACCTCGGCGGCATATTTCCTCCAGTTGTCCGTAATCCTCCTTCTTTCCGTAATATTCCATCAGATAGCCCATCACGTTTTCATCGTCGGGCTGTAACTCCAAAATCTTTTTTAACACCGTCACCACCTCCTCGCCGGGAGCCTCACGCTGCAAAAGCGATACCGCCTCACTGCGCAACAGGACCAGTTCGGTTTCCGTCGGCCCCACCCGGCGCGCTTCGTCAAAGAACTGGTTGGCCCGCAACGTGTCACCGTAGTACTGATACAGACGTCCGCACTGGATTAAGGCCATCACATCGTAAGGACGTTCCTTGCACAACTCTTCAAACTGCTGAAAGGCACGAACGCTGTCCTTGCAATCCACCATATATATGGAAAACTTTTCGCCTGCCGTCTCCACCGTTCTGCCCTCGCGCTTCTCTATGGCATCGAGTATCTCCAGCGCTCTCTCCCAATTGCCGATGTTGCTGTAATGTTTGGCCAACTGCATCTTCACCTCCGAACGGTTTGGCCTCAGGCGTGACAGGCGCTCCATATATACGACAGCCTCATCATTCATCATTCGGCGTAACATCACAGCAGCCACGTTTTCCTGATAATTTGCATTCAAAGAGTCCACATCTGCAGCTTGCCTCATCATCTCGATACCCAAACTGTCTTCCTTTAACGCAATTTGCAGACGTCCCAATTCAAACAAAGCCTCGGGGCGTCGTCCGTCCAGCCGCAGGCAGTGTTCATAGAGAGCTACGGCCTCATCAATCTTTCCTGCCAGACGTTTGCTCGTTGCTTCCTGAAAGTAATAGTCGTAGCGAACATCAGCCATGAGCGCCAGAGGCAGCAACAGCACAAGGAACAACAGCCTTTTCATCTTTCGCACCTTTTACTTCACACCGCTGTGTCCGAAACCGCCCGCACCGCGTTCCGTCTCGCTCAATACAGACACTTCCACCAGCTCCGCCTGCTCATGACGGGCGATGACCATTTGTGCAATGCGCTCACCGTCTTCCACGACGAAATCCTCTTGTGAGAGGTTGATGAGGATGACGCCCACTTCTCCGCGATAATCTGCATCCACAGTGCCCGGGGTGTTCAATACCGTGATGCCCTTCTTCAGAGCCAAACCGCTGCGCGGCCTCACCTGAGCTTCATAGCCTTCCGGCAGTGCGATGCGCAATCCGGTCGGAATCAGCCTGCGCTCCAAAGGACGCAACACGACGGGCGCATCCAGATTGGCCCGCAAATCCATCCCCGCACTCAGGGGCGTTGCGTATCGGGGCAACGGGTGGTGACTTTCGTTAATGATTTCTATCTTCATAATGTAGGTATCTTCATTCCGTTGATTCTCCGGTAAACACCTACGGCATAGACATCGGTCATACCGCTGATGTAGTCCAACACCGCCATCAACTTGCCGTACAAAGTGGGCGCATGCGTTTCGTATTGGGAACTCACCCGGTTGAGCAGGAGTTTGGAATATTGGCGCTCGGGATGAATCACAGCCTCCACCATCAGGTCCATGAGGGTGCTGATAATCTTGTAGCCGGCAATTTCGATGTCCACCACATCCTTGCTGTGGTAAATCTTGCCGTAAGACACCTGCTCGCAAACCTTGTAAGCCTCGTTGGGGATGTCGCTGATATATTTGATGAGCGAACCCTCAAATTCGCCCTCCAAGATTTCTTCCTCGTGCTCCACAAAGACGCGGACACACTCGTTTTCCAGGCAGTTGATGACACACGAACGCAGATAGACAATTTGCTCGTTGACATCGTCGAGAGCGGACATGCGCGAAAGAATGCGCTCCTGCTGCTGCTTCGGGAAATAAGCCAGAAGCAGATTGCGCGTCTCCTCTGTAGTCAGGATTTTGAGTTTGTGAGCGTCCTCAATGTCCATAATCTCATAACAGATGTCGTCGGCGGCCTCCACAAGATACACCAGAGGATAACGGGCAAACTTCAACTCTCCCTCTTCCGCCGGCAGCTGCCTGATGCCCAATTCACGGGCGATGCGCACATAACTTTCTTCTTCCGAGCGGAAAAAGCCGAACTTCCCGGCCTTGCCCTTGTGTCCGCTCGTGTAAGGGTACTTCACAATGGAGGCCAAAGTGCTGTAGGTCATCACAAAACCGCCTTCCCTTCGGCCCAGAAAATGGTGTGTCAGCAGTCGGAACGCGTTGGCATTGCCCTCAAAGCGTGTCAAATCGTGCCATTGAGCCTCTGTCAGACGATCGCCGGTCTTTGGACAGACATAATCCTTCAGACGCAATCCGGGTCCTTCGCTGAAATAGGTCGCAATGGCATTTTCTCCGCTGTGACCAAACGGCGGATTGCCCAAATCGTGCGCCAGACAGGCTGCGGAAACGATATTGCCCAGCTCCGTGAAATGTGTCGAAAACAACTGCGGATGGCGGTCCAGCAACTGACGGCTCGCATCGTTGCCCAAAGAACGCCCCACGCTGGACACTTCCAGCGAGTGAGTCAGTCTGTTGTGCACAAAGATGCTCTCAGGCAAGGGGAACACCTGGGTTTTGTTTTGCAAACGGCGAAAGGGAGCGGAAAAAATCAGACGGTCGTAGTCCCTTTGAAACTCCGTCCGATCATCCTTGCTGTGCGGCTGGTTCTCCTGTCCGAACCGCTTATTGCTCAACAGTTGCTCCCAATTCATACCTTGTAGAATATTCTGTCCATGGCACTGGCTGCATCGATATATTCGGGATGTTCTGCTGCGAAACTGTCCACATGACGCATACGTTTTTCGGGAAGAATCTCGTCCAACGCAATCAGGATGCCGCTCTCTTCCACATCGCCGAATTCATCGTTGATGGCAGTCCCGAAGAATTTCATCGTGGGCGAAAGGCTCATATAGGCGTTGACCAACGGGGGAATGGCGACGCCGCGAGCATGCACCTCGCGGTTGAGTATGCGATAGTCTTTCTTGAAGTCCTCCTCGGTGAAGAGGGCCTTCATTGTCTCCTCATCCACATTAAGCTGAAGCGGCTGTTTCGGCCACACCAGATGCCTGTCGTCAGGAAAATGTTTCTTGAGGAAACTGAGAATCATATTACGTGCTTCCCGGTCGTAGGAAGGATACATGGTGAACTTGCCGAAACAATATTTTACCGAAGGCTCCATGACAACGATGGCACCCAGACCGTCCCAGAGATTGTCCAGTGCAAAGAGCGACTTCGTACCCATACGCGTGCTTTGGTACTCGAGCGTGACAAACGAACGGCCCAATTCGATCGTCCAAGGCAGGTAGTCATGCACAAACTCCTCGGAGAAACGGAACATGTGACTGGTGGCCAGCACCGGTTGTCCGTCCGCATCAAGCGGCGTGTCTTTACCCAGCATATAGCGATATCCGCCGATAATCTCCTGCGCCTCAGGATTCCACACGAGCAGATTCTTATAGGGCGTGTCGCAGGTGTCGAAGTCATCCAAATCCACCGACTTACCGCTCCCGCCGCCATAAGTGCGGAAAGCGATTTCCCTGAGTCGTCCGATTTCACGCATGGTGTTGGGAGCGTTCTGCCACGTCACCACATAAATCTCATTACCGGCTTTATTGGTGTCTCTCACCTTTTTGTCCGGGGTCAATTCTGCAATAATTTTCTCTGTCGGTATTTTTTCAATGATTGTTTCCATTCACAACCCTATGCTTACGATTCTGTTGTTGATAAAGTAACGGCCGCGGGGCAGGCCGCTCAGCCAGTTGGTGCCCTTGTTGAGACGCATCACCATATAGAAGGCGCCGCTCTGCGTGTAGACGGGCAATATCTGATTATGATCGCTTTGAATTTTCAGTGCATTACCCATTTTGCTGATTTGCACCGGGAAAGCGGAGTTGCTCATCTTCCGCTTCTGCGACACGTCTCCCTTGGGCGTCTGCTGTGCGGGCTGCACTTGAGTCTGCGCCTGGTTCTTCGCCGTCGCACTTGCCACGCACAACAGCAATATCAGGCCCGATAATATGCTCAATATACCCTTCATCTTCTGTGACGCTCTATGAACTCGTCCAAATCCATGCCTTCAATCTTCTCGAAGCACGAACGCGCTGTCTTCACCGCGCCGAAGCCGGCATCCACGCATTCATTCATCTGCGTAATCTCCCCCCGTTCTATCAGGCGTTTCAGTTCCTTCACGCGATAGAGCATCAGGTAGTCGTGAATATTGTTGTGCCCCTGAGAACGGAGACACTGCAGCAAGAGCTGGCGGTTCAGACCCACTTCACGGCACAAACTTTCGCGGTTGAACGTGAAGTCCATCCACATTTGTCTGTTCTCCTTCATCCAACGCTCCACCATCAAATAGCGCTCCCGGTTTCTCTCGTTGAAATCCTCATCATCACCCGTATCTCCCGAAGCAGTCTTACTGACAACCGGACGCAGCGGGAATTCTTCACTGACTCCCGGGTGAGGCAAATGCTTCACCACCCCGTCAAACGTACGAAATGCCATATAGCCGTTGAGCGAAGTGGCAAAAAACACGAAAACGCAAAGGAGCTGCGGATCATAGTTCAGAGCGATGTAAACGTAGAAGGCATAAGTCAATGCCAAGGCTGCCGTGTAATTCATCAGATAGGTCGGCACACGCGTCCTCTTGGCGTAACGTCGGGGCAAGGCGTAGATGTTGATGATATACCCCACACCGACCAACAGCGTAAGACCTTTCAACCACCAGGCGCTGGGAAACAGCAGATACACCGCACCCAACACAACAACAGGCGAAGCGTAACGCACCATTCTGCCCAACTGCAGAAAACCCGGCATCGAGAAGCCGAACGTGTAGAAACTCTGAAGGAAGATGCCGATGAGCAACATCCACGCCATAGCCGGATGCAAGGCGTCGGGATGTCCGTGGGCCACATTGGGAGCAAAGAAAGCCACAACGCCCAAGACCGAAGCGCAGATGCCGGTGATCCACGCCAAAGGCAGATACTCCACCCGATGATAGGCAAACAGCGACATCACCGCACACAGCACAAAGTGCACCGTGGCAGCAACGACAAAAGTGAGCATCACTGTTGTTTCTATCATCAAAATACAATTTTTCGCGGACAAAGATACAAAAAAAATAACAATTCCGGCCCACACAGGGTGAGTCGGAATTGCTTTTATGTAACGATTTTAACTTTGCTGCCTCTAAAAAGAGGTCAGAAGGCGTTAAAATCTGCGTCCGGAGAGGTCGTAGCGCTTGCCGTTCTTCACGACGACCACACGACCGTTGACGAGGTATTTGCCGTCAGACAGGCAGTCGGCCTTATTGTCGGCCTTCACCTCGCCGATGCCGGTAACGGATTCGGGGATGTTGGTCTTGTCGCCCACGGTCACGTTGATCATCTGACCCATAGCTTCCTGCATGTCAATAGACAGGTGCACGAAAATATGTCCGTCATACACATAGCCCTCATCGAGCACGATGGGGAGCTCGCCCAACATCGGGCCAAACCACTGTTCAGCCGGAACGCCCTCTGCATCGCCGGGAACGATCTGCACCATCTGCTCTTTGGAGAAGCACAGCACGCCCTCACGCTCGTTCATCTCAATGCCCGTGAGGCGAATTGAGCCGATGGGCATATCCGTCCCGTCGCTGCTGAGAATGAAGTTGGAGAGCTCGAAATTATAGGTTCCATCGGGGTTTTCAACGATGTAAACCGTGATGTCGCCGCCGGGTGTACTCTCATCGTTAATCTCGATGGTGAGGGGCTCGGTGAACGCCTGGGGCTTGGGCACCTCGTGGAACTGCACCTGATATGTCACCGGCTGCAACTCGTAGTCGAACTCGCTCTCCTCAGGACTCAGAGTGATGGTATAAACGGCCGTCTCAGCATCGAAGGACGTCGTCACAACGCCGTAGCCTTTGGTCACGACATCGCACTCCTTCGTCTCGTCGTAGTAAATCTCCGAGAGGTCTATCTTGCCCTCTTCATCGGGCGTATAGCTTTCTCCGTCGTAGTCGAACGACACCATTACCAATTCGGGGGTCGGCACGGCAAGAAGGGCCATATCCGCTACGGAGAACCACTGGTGGAGCGCTTCCGTTGAGGCGCTCACCTTCACCGTGACATTGCCGCGCTGCTTCACGTCGAAGGCCAGATAGCGGTATTCCCAACCGCGACCGTAGCCACCGTTGCAATACATTCCGTCTTCCGAGAAGTTCACGTCGCCGTTAACGTCAATGCCGTATCCCATATCGCCACGAGCGGGGAAATCCACTTCCACGCCGTCCACGCTCATCGTGGCCTGTGCGTACACGCTGCTGCGGCCTGTTGCCCTGAGGAGATAGCGTCCGGCAGGAAGTTCCACGGTCTGCTCGGCCGATACCGACCAATTGGTCTGAGCCCATTGTTCGCCCGTCTGCTCGTAGTAGGGACGCTCGGGGTCGTCACTCCAGTGCTGACCAGCCTTGTTGCTCACAAGATTGGTGGTCCACTTGCTGTTGTCGGCGAGATCCACGCTGCCCAGCAGGTTCGTGCGGTCGTGCGTATATTTGCGAGTCACATAAGCCGCTTCATCGAGGCGCAATTGGTTAAGAGACGCATTCACCGCACCGGCTTCCTCGCTCGTCAGCAGAGCCAGACGCACGGAAGCGACATCCATGCCGATTTGCTCTGCACGGCTTATCTCCTCTGCGAGCGCCTTACGAGCCACGTACAACTTATATTCGTTCACATCGATGAGCTGCCACTTGCCTGCATCAGATCCGCCGTTGTCGGCATGAGTGAGCTCTGCTCCGTTGCCGGTCATATAAGCCGTGTAATTGGCTTTATCCGTATTAAAAAAGCCATAATTCCAGGTAGCCGACGTATTAAATGTATAGCCATTAATGTCACCACCAATAGTCAAAGCCATGCCCTCAGTTCCGTCTGTTGTTACCGATACACTCTTCGGCTTGTCACTTCCATAATTGAACAATGCTCGGGCATCCGGCTCAATCACTATAGCAATTCTCTTGCCGTCTGCAGTCTCAATGGTGTTGTCCTCGCGGATAATCCACTCCGTCTTAATCTCCTTGCTGAGGGTGTTGTCGTCCTGAAGGTAGAGGCCGGAGGCTTTGTTGAATATGTAGTAGATGTTACCCTTGACGAGCTCTGCAGGCAGAGGAGCGTTAATCACGATATCATCCTCGTTGCCCTCGTCACCGTCGCCTTCACCTTCACCGCCTTCGATTTCGCTGCTGTCAGCGTCTTCACCGCCAGTGAAAGCAATCTGATAGCTGTGCACGTTTTCGGGGTCTTCCGAGACATTGTCACCCTCGACCGTCACCGTCAGCACGTTGGTGGCGCTCTCAAACTTCCACGATGTCTTGGCGCCGCGGCCGTTGGTCACGATGTCACCCATCTTCTTGGGGTCAAAGTCCTCGGAAACCAGTTCGCTGCCGAGGATGTTCTCCCCGCCGTAGTTGATGGCAGTAGCTTCGCTGTTGTAAATCATCTCCATGTCGTCGATATAGAGGTAGTCGGCAGCATTGCCGCCGCCGGGCTCCGAGCAGGTGGAGACATTGACCAGAGCGTAGTAGGGCTGCTCCTCGGAGAGCCACTCGAAAGGCACGGTGTAGAGCGTCCACTCGTCGTTGCTCACAATGCGTGTGCCGGAAAGAGCCTGACCCACGAGTTTGGCGGTGTTTTTGTCGCCATAAACGGGGTCCTGATAGTAGCCCTTCGTGGTGAGCAGCACGCTGCAGTTGCCGGTCTTCACGCCGGAGAACTTCACCCAAAAGCGAACAGCATCGGGACGACCGGCGAAACGCATCGCCTGATCCTCGCGCGCCTCGTTGATGTAGTTGTAGTTGCCGGAAGCATCGGTGGCGGACATGGAACCCATGTTAACACACCCCGTGGTCAGGTTGCCCTGAGCCACAACGCCGAACACCGAACGTGAAGTGATGCGGCAGGAATACTGGCCGGCAGAACCGGGACGCACGTCCTCATCCTCATAAATCTGGGGCGTGTTGCCTGTGCCCATGGCTTTCATTCCACCGGTGGCATCGTAGAAAGAGCTCCATTTCACCGGTTCTTCGCACACCTTGGTTTCAGTGAACGTCACCGTCTCCCAAGATTCAAAATCGCCGTTTGCGAGTTGGAATTGGGCTTGTGCCGTCATCGTCGCAGCGACACAAAAAAGTGTTGCTAAAATCTTTTTCATTTTGTTGCTTTTCCGATACCATCCCAATCCGGGCTCACTCTGTGTTTCGCCTGAGAAAACTGGATATGATATACATGTTTGTTGGTGTTGTTTTCTTTGATGTTTTCGCCCTCCACCGTCACGACAAGCCGGCAGGCGGCTCCGTCATACTTCCACGAAGCCTTTGCAGCGCGTGCGTTAGTAGTGATTTTGCCCATTTTGGCCGGGTTGAACTTTTCCGCCACTTTGCCGGCCTTAAGGATATTGCGCCCGTCGTAGAGCACGGACGTTGCCTCGCTGTTGTAAATCATCTCTACGTCGTCCACATAGAGATAGTCGTCGGCACTGCCCTTTCCCGGTTCCGCGCTGGTCGAGATTTCCACCAACGCATAGTACGGATCCGTCTCCGATGTTTTCCAGTCGAAGGGAATCGTGTATTTCGTCCATTTGTCGTTGCTCACGATACGGTTGTCCGAGAGGGCCTGAGCCACAAGGGTGGCTTTGTTCCTATCCTTGTATGCCGGATCCTGGAAATAGCCCTTAGAGGTGAGAAACACCCTCATGACGGCCGTATCTTCTCCGGAAAACCTCACCCAAAAGCGCACGGCATCCGGATGACCGCTGAAGCGCATGGCCTGATCGCTGCGCTCTTCGTTGATATAGTTGTAGTTGCCGCCGGCATCGGAGGCAGATAGGGAGCCCATGTTCATGCAGCCGCTGGTGACAGTGCCCTGAGCTACGACACCAAACACCGAGCGCGATGTCAGAAGGCAGGAGAAGCGCCCCGGCGAACCGGGACGTTTCTCCTTCTCCTTATGTATCTGCGATTTGGAACTGGTGCCGATTTTCTTATGGCCGCCGGTGGCATCGTAGAACGAACTCCACGCGACAGGTTCATCGCACGTCTTTGAAGAGGTGTAAGTCACCTTCTCCCAACGCTCGAAATCCCCGTTGGCCAACTGATACTGTGCGCTCGCCGTGAGCGAAACAAGCATCAGCAGCAAAACAATATGATGCTTTGCCATAATCAAATGGTATTCCGTTGTCCTGACTTATTTAACGACCTTCTTGCCGTCCACGATGTAGATGCGGCCGGGCTGCATCTCGCTCACACGGCGACCGTTGATGTCGTAGATGACGTTTCCGGCGGTCTTAGCCTTTGGAGCAGCAGCCTTCACGGTGCCAATGCCGGTGACAGCATCTTCGCTACCCAAGTCAACATGGACCTGCATTTCTGGGTTCAGAGGAATATCAATGGTCACGTAAAGATGTTCGTCGTTATAGCTACCAGAGAGCTTCAAAGGAATGTCGCCCAGTATCGGGCCCATCCAGAAATCTGCATTGGGGTCATCGCCCTCAGCAATCTGTATCGTCTGTTCATCGCTGAAGTTGGTAATGCCGTCCGTCACGGTGACGGGAATCTTGTTCACATTGATGTTGCCCACGGGCATCTTGTCACCGTCATTGTCGAGCATGAAGTTCTTCAACTGGAAATTGATGGTGTTGTCTTCGTTTTCCGTCACGTAAACGGTAGCATCGTAAGGACCCGATATATTAGGTTCCGTTGTTTCATCTATCGAAAGTCTTGACATTGCCGGCCGACTCATACACCAATTCTATGTCGTCAATGTAGAGGTAGTCGTTTTCTTTACCCTTGCCGGGATAAGCGTTGGTGGAGGCGTTAATCTGGATGTACTTGGGGGCAGTGCCGTTGTTGGTATATTCGAAAGGAATCGTGAGTTCCTCCCACTCGCCGTTGTTGTAGGCAATCTCCTTCACGGCAGAGGCCACCACGAGGGCCTTGTTGGCATCGTTGTCGTTGCTGGCCAAGCCGTAGGAGACGTAGTCTCCGTCGCCGTGGATGATGGCAGAGAACTTGGCCTTGTTATACTCACCGTAACCGGTGCCGCCCTGCACATACTTCACCCACACCTTCACAGCCTTGGGCTTGCCGGTGAAAGACATGGCGCAAGGCTCCCCCACCTTACCGTTGGCTGCTGACGCCTTACCTGTGCGGTCGGTGTAATTGTAATTTTCTTTGTTGGTTGCGCTCATCGAACCGGCATGCACGCGGCCGCTGGTCAGATTGCCCTGAGCCACTACGATGAATACCGAACGCGCCCAGATGGCGCAGGAATACTGCCCCGTGGAGCCGGGACGCACATCCGTGGAGCGCTTCACCTGGCGGTTGCTGCTGCTGTAGCCCATTGTAGCGTAGTTACCATCGGCTGTCTGGAACGAGTTCCAGTTGTTGGGCAGATTTTCCCCGTCGAAGGTCCAGGTCTCAAAGTCGCCGTTGGGCACTTGGGGCTGGTCGTCAGCCACAGCGTTGCTGCCAAACATGAAGGCAGCGGTCATCAGAAAGAGTACACTTTTCTTCATAATCAATCTCCTTTATCTTTATACCTTTATATATATTGTAATCGTTTCAATCAATAGCGATAGGCCAGGCCGATGGTGGCGTAGAGGTTGTACATCGGGAACTGCACGGCCTTGAAGTCGGGATACATCGCATTGGTGAGCCCCCAATCCAAAGTGCCGAACACGTTCATGTGCTTCAGCGCCTTCCAGTCGAAGGTCACCTCCAGGCCGGCGCCCCACTGACGCATCTTGTTTTCGCCATCGACGTCGGCGAAGTCGTAGCTGTTGGTGCCGCGCCCGATTTCCTGCTTCTGTCCGGTGGGCGTATCGACGCGCAGATAGCTGACGCCCTCATCGTTTTCATAGACTTCACCGTTGAATCCGGTGCTCGTGTAGAACTGGATGTAGGGGCCGAAGCTCAGATTCCATCGCGCCGACATCGCAAAGGTGGCCACCAAAGGCACGGTGAAGCCCCAAAAGGTGGCGTTGGTCACATCGCAACCGGTGTAGTAACCCTCAATGGCGTCGCCCTCCATCTCCATGCGCATGTAGTAGCCCTTCACTTCGGCGACGGTGTGGAAGCCCTGATAGAAGAAATGCAGGCCGGAAGCAATACCCCAGCGGCGGCTGAACATCTTGTAGCCGTCAACGCCGACATTGAAACCGCCCTTGGGTGCGAACTCCTTAACCTTGCGTATCTCGGCAGGAGGAGGCAGGGGTGTCGTGCCGCCAATCACGTAACCGGCTCTCACGATGAAACCGGCATTGGTGGATTTGCTGGTGGGGCCGTATTTTTCCCAATTCGCCGCATTGTCCTTTGCCTGCATGCTGACTGCAAGCATTGTCAGCGCGGCCAATATGATATATCTTACGGATTTCATAATGTGTCACTCTTTAGTTGTTGTTAATCACGCCGTCTCTCTCGTCTTTCTGCATCTCGATGACGATGTTGTCAATATAGAATTTTGAACCCAGAGCGCCACGAAAATCAGCACCCTGCCAGCTGGAAGAGAAACCTATCACCATGCTGTAGCCCATATTCTTGAGCACCGCGGGGTCGGGCTCGCTGGTGTACTCCAACTCAAGCTTGAAGGTCTGCCACTCGGTGGTCACACCGTGAATGGGGCTGCCGGTCTCCTGATTGCTGCCGTCGGCGTTGTAGCGGTGCTTCAGACGGGCCTTGCCGATGATGTTCGGGCTCGTCAGCACATTGGTGCCGTCGAGCAGGCCGCCGGGCACATCGTTGCGGAAGAACACCACGTAGGCGTCCGGCTCGTCCTCGATGGCAGGAAGCACATGCTTGTCCTCATCCCAATAGTGGGGACCGGGCATATACTTCAAATCCACGGTCATCGACAGAGGTTTACGGTCGATCGGCGTGCCGAACTGCGTGGCCAGACGGGCGGCAGAGCGCGACTTCAGAGCCTTGGCCGGATCGAATTCGCCGTTGAACAGGCTGCCGGCAGCAATATAAATCCTGGCCATAGCGCCCAAACCACCGGTCGAAACAGTCTGGAGCAGAGCGCAGTTGGAACCGTCGGGCCCCTCACCAAAACCTACCGTCGTGGGATACATGTCAGGCGTAGAATTCGTGCCGCGGCTCATAGCGAAGCCGGGATTGCCGTTCTTCCAATAGGGATCGTCGGGATTGTAGAACAGAGAAGCCACAGCGCGGGGGTCCATCGGACTGAACTTATAGTAGCCGACACCCGTCTTGGTCTTGCTGTACTGGAAAAACTCATGTTCGGCATTGAAGTCGAACGAGAATTCCGGGCTGCTCATCGGCTGATTCACCATAGAGAGCTCATACTGCTTGCTCCAGGCCCGGTCCTCCGAGATGACCTCTATCACCGTCTTCTTTTCGCCGGAGAAGTCCACGACTTCACCGTTGAAGAACGGACGCTTCACACCGTCAGCACCGTAAATGAAGACCGTCGCACCGTCCGTCTTGGTCAGAAACACAGGATAGCTTTCGGGCCGTGCCGTGTTCTTCACAAACCACGTGATGTAGCGGCCCTCCGGCGAGGTGGACACTTCGGCCTTCAGCGTGTCGGCGACACGCTCGGGAGCAAACAGGGATGTCGGCTGGTCCACATGTATCCAAATGCTCTCCACGTCGCACTCCATATTGGCCGGTTCTTCTGCGCAGGCGGCAAACAGCAGCGAAGCCGCACCGAGAATGGAAACTGATTTAAAATTCATTTGTTATTTGTGGTGTTTAAAAATTAAATCCTGCAGGAGTCTGTCACCCCTGCCACGGACTGCAGATTCATTTTCGCCTGCAAAGGTACGACAATATCCTCATGCACGCGGGAGAAAGCGGTAAAAGAGCCCCTATTAACCATTTTTTGCACCATTTTCGGCGATTTCATCGAATAATAAAAATTGAAGGTAGGCAGTATATTCCAAAAAGCACAAAACGCCGATTTCATCGACAGGACATTGGCGTTTCACCGCGTTCCGCCCGAGCTTCCATCAGGTTGTCTCAGCGCTTGCTTCCGCTTGTCTCCGTGCTTGCTGTCCGTCACTTCGACGAACAGCCGGCATCATGCTCATCTGTCGGTCATCTATCGGGGATGTATCGGCCATCTATCGGTGATGTATCGGAAATCTGTCGAAAAATCAGCAACGATGAAGCAGGTCAAGGTGGAGGAAACACAGGACAGAGGAACAAGTGCTTCCAAAAGTAAAAAAAATATTTTTGAAAAAAAGTTGAAAAAAAATCGTCCTATATCAAATATTTGTCGTACCTTTGAAGCGGAAATCATCTTTTACCTCAACCTGTATTTTAACCAGAACTGCCAACGTGCTCATTCCCAGCTACCATACACCGGTAATGCTTCAAGCCTGTCTGACAGGCCTGAATCTGCAGAAAGACGGGACATACCTGGATCTCACCTTTGGTGGCGGCGGGCACTCCCGGGGCATTTTGGCTGAATTGGGGGAAAACGGACGGCTTTTCGCCTTCGATCAGGACCTCGACGCCCTGCGCAATGCAGAGGGATTGAGCGAAGATAAAAGGCTGAGTTTCATAAGAAGTAACTTCCGCTATTTAAAGAATTGGGTTGAATATTACGACATCGAGCCGGACGGCATATTGGCCGATTTGGGCGTGTCGAGCCATCATCTGGACGCCGGAGAGCGGGGATTTTCGTTCCGCAGCGATGCTCCTTTGGATATGCGCATGAACCAAAAGAGCCGGCTCACAGCCGCGCAGGTTGTGACGGAATACTCTGAAGAACAGCTCGCCGCGCTGCTGCGCCTCTACGGAGAGGTGAAGGAGCCCGGCCGCGTGGCCCGCGCCATCGTGGCAGCCCGAAGTGCCGGCTCTTTGGAGACAACAGGAGCGCTGGCGGAAGCCGTGAGTAAGGCACTGCCGCGCGACCGCGAGAAGAAGGAACTGGCCAAAGTGTTTCAGGCTCTGCGCATTGAGGTGAACGGCGAGATGAAGGCCTTGGGCGAAATGCTGCAGCAGGCGGCAGAGGTGCTCAAGCCCGGCGGACGCCTCGTCATTCTCTCCTACCACTCCCTGGAGGACCGGCTGGTGAAGAACATGATACGCTCGGGCAACATCGAGGGCCGCACGGAGCAGGATCTCTACGGACGCACCAGCTGCCCGCTGCGCGCCGTGGGCAAAGGCGTGATGACGCCCGACGAGAGTGAAATCAGCGAAAATCCCCGTGCACGTTCCGCCAAACTGCGCGTGGCCGAGAAAGTGGACGGACAGAAGTAACACCCGAGGAGATACAGTCAAACAAGAGAAACAGCGCTACAGCATGGACGGAGATTTGAAGCAACTGCAGCAACGCATCATGAGCGACGAGGACGACAAACAGCGCATCCTCGACGTGATGAGGTCACTGAGCATCAACGGCCAGTGGTTCAAGCGGCAACTGGGCGTGCTCATCATCATCATGATAGGCATCATCTGGTATGTCACCAACCGCTACCAGGCCCAACAGGAGATTATCGAGGAGGAAAAGCTGCAGAAAGAGCTGGACGACTGGAAGTTCCGCTGCCTCACCCGCAACAGCGAACTCACGCTGAAGACCCGCCAAAGCAAGGTGGAAGACCTGCTGCACCAATACGGCGACTCCACGCTGAAGATTTGCATCGAACCCCCATTTGCACTGAGATGAAAGCCGACAAGAAAAACAGCATTTTGAGATTTGCCATCATCATTGCCATGCTGGTGCTCGTGGGCGCGTACATTATTATGACGGCACTCAACACGATGATATACCGCCACGACTACTGGCAGGCTGTGGCCGGTCGCTTCGTCACTGAAAATCTGCCCATTCCGGCAGCCCGGGGCAATCTATACGACAGCGAAGGCCATCTGCTGGCCGGCAGCGTGCCCGAATATCGCCTCTACATGGACTATGTGGTGATTGACCCCAACGAGAAGTCGCGCATCAAGACGCAAGCCTTCCGCGACAGCGTGTTCACCGCTCAACTGGACAGCATCTGCATGGGGCTGGCCCGCATCTTCCCCGACAAGACGAAAGACTTCTTCCGCCAGCGGCTGCTCGAAGGCAAGAGACGGGGCAGTCACGTCTGGCGCATCTACCCCTACAACGCCACCTACATCCAATACATGGAGTGCAAGGAGCTGCCCCTGTTCCGCGAATCGGTGTTCAAGGGCGGATTCCGCGGCGAGAAAATCATGCAGCGCAAGCACCCCTACGGCTCTCTGGCCAAAGCGCTTCTGGGCGACCTCTACAGAGACACCGACGCCGCCAAAGGCGGACTGGAGATGACCTACGACAGCATCCTGCGCGGCACCAACGGCGTGAGCCACCGCATGAAGGTGCGCAACCAGCGCATCAGCTTCGTGGATCAGCCCCCCGTGGACGGCAACGACCTCATGACCACCCTGGACATCAACATGCAGGACGCCGCAGAGAAAGCGCTGCGCAAGATGATACGCGAGATCGGCGCCGAGACGGGCGTGTGCATCCTGATGGAAGTCGCCACCGGCGACATCAAGGCGATGGTCAACCTGCACCACATCGGCGGCGGCAACTACGTGGAGGACTACAACCACGCCGTGATGGACCTCTACGAGCCCGGCTCCACCTTCAAGACCGCCAGCATCATGGTGGCGCTGGAAGACGGTGTGATCACCCTCGACGACCATGTGGACTGCACCGGCGGCGTGCAGATGATGCACGGACGCCCCATGCGCGACCACAACTGGCGCCGCGGCGGCTACGGCTTGCTCTCCGTGCCCGAAGTGCTGATGTATTCGTCCAATCTGGGCGTCTCCAAGCTCATCGACAAATACTACCACGACGACCCCGACAAATACGTCCGCGGCCTCAACCGCGAGGGCGTCGGACTGCCGCTCGACCTGCCGCTGCCGGGCGCCAAGAACCCGCGCGTCCGTCATCCGCGCAAGGACCCGACAGGCAAACACTGGGCCAACTGGTATGAGACGGCGCTGCCCTGGATGAGCATCGGCTACGAAACCCAGTTGCCCTTCATCGCCACACTGACCTACTACAACGCCATCGCCAACGGCGGACGCATGCTCAAGCCCCGCTTCGTGAAGGCCGAGATGAAGGATGGCAAAGTCATCCGCGAATTCCCCACGGAAGTCATAAAGGAGCAGATTTGTTCGCCCGCCACACTGGGCAAGATACAGGAATGTCTCCACCGCGTGGTGCGCGACGGACTGGGCAAAAAGGCCGGCAACGGTGAGAAATATTTCCAGGTGAGCGGCAAGACGGGCACGGCACAGGTGGCCAGCGCAGGAGGATATCACAACGGCCCGCAGCGCTACATGGTGAGCTTCTGCGGCTACTACCCCAGCAATGCGCCGAAATACTCCTGCATCGTGAACATCATCAAGACGGGTCCGGCCTCCGGCGGCGGTCATTGCGGCCCCGTTTTCCGCGAACTGTCGCTCTACGTGATGTCTCACGGCGCCTATCGCAATCTTGAAGAACTTAAAGATACAACCAACCATCATGAAACTCCAGCAACTCCTTGATCGCTGCACTCCGCGCGAGGTGCACGGCCCGACCGGCATCGAAATCACCGCACTCGAAATCGATTCCCGACGTATCCGAAAAAGCGCCGGATTCATCGCCATGCGCGGCACGCAGGTGGACGGGCACAACTACATCGCCAAAGCTCTGGAACTCGGCGCGACAGCCGTCTTCTGCGAGACGTTGCCCGAAAAGCTGCAGGAGGGCGTCACCTACGTGCGCTATGACGACACCGAGGACGTGGCCGGAGCGTTGGCCACCTGCTTCTTCGGCGACCCCACACTCCGCATGAAACTCGTCGGCGTCACCGGCACCAACGGCAAGACCACCATCGCCACGACGCTCTACAACGCCATGCGTCAGACGGGCCGCAAATGCGGTCTGTGCTCCACCGTATGCAACTACATCGACGGCAAAGCCTATCCCACAGAGTGCACGACGCCCGACGTCATCACCCTCAACCGTCTGCTCGGCACGATGGCCGACGAGGGTTGTGAAATGGCCTTCATGGAGGTGTCGAGCCACGCCGTCGCACAGAAGCGCATCGGCGGTCTGAACTTCGCCGGCGGCATCTTCACCAATCTGACACGCGACCATCTGGACTATCATAAGACCTTCGAAAACTACCGCGACGCCAAGAAGGCCTTCTTCGACGGACTGCCCAAAGACGCCTTCGCCGTGACCAACGCCGACGACAGGAACGGCATGGTGATGGTGCAGAACACCCAAGCCTGCGTCAAGACCTACTCCGTGAGGAGCGCCGCCGACTTCAAGGCCAAAATCCTGGAGGAAGGCTTCGACGGCATGAATCTGGAGATGGACGGACGCGAGGTGTTCGTGCGCTTCGTGGGCCGCTTCAACGTGCAAAATCTGCTGGCCGTCTACGGCACTCTGCGCATGATGGGCATGTCGCAGGAAGAGGCCCTCGTGACGCTGTCGCTGATGAAGCCCGTCAACGGACGTTTTGAGACCATTTCATCGCCCAAGGGCGTCACCGCCATTGTGGACTACGCCCACACACCCGACGCACTCGAAAACGTGCTCACCACCATCAACGAGGTCATCAGCCAGAGAAAAGAGGGCGAGGTGTGGACCGTGTGCGGCGCCGGCGGCAACCGCGACAAGGGCAAGCGCCCCCTCATGGCACAGGAAGCCGTCAGACAGAGCAGTCACATCATCATCACCTCCGACAATCCGCGCGACGAAGAGCCCGAAGACATCATCCGCGACATGATGGCCGGCGTCTCCGAGGAAGACCGCCGGAAGGTGCTGACCATCACCGATCGCCGCGAAGCCATCCGCACGGCCTGCATGATGGCACGCAAGGGCGACGTCATCCTCGTTGCCGGCAAGGGCCACGAAGATTATCAGATTATTAAGGGCGTGAAGCACCACTTCGACGACCACGAAGTCATCCGCGAAGCCTTCGGCCTGCCCGCAAACGTCAACGAATAAACGCAAAATCTCCAGAAACACGACATGTTATACTATCTGTTCAGATATCTTGAGAGTTACGGCATCCCCGGATCGGGCATGTGGCAATACATCTCGTTCCGCGGTCTGCTGACGCTGGTGCTCTCGCTCCTCATCACCATGGTGTTCGGCGAATACTTTATCCGCTGGATGAAGCGCAAAAACATCAGCGAAGCCCAGCGCGACGTCAGCATCGACCCTTACGGCACCCAGAAAAAAGGCGTTCCGACCATGGGCGGCATCATCATCATCGTGGCCACGGTGGTGCCCTGTCTGCTCCTGGGCCGACTGCGCAACATCTATATGCTCATCATGCTGGGCACCACACTGTGGCTGGGCATGCTCGGATTTTTGGACGACTACATCAAGATGAAAATCACCAAAAACGGCCTGCACCCCAGATGGAAGTTGCTCGGGCAGGCCGTGTTGGGCATCACCATCGGACTGGTCCTGTGGCAGAGCCCCGATGCCGTCATCCGCGAGAATGTCTCCATCGAAAGAAACGGCGCAGAAGTTGTTATACACAAGAGCGAACCGGTGAAATCGACCATTACGACCATTCCGTTCGTCAAGAACAACAACCTCTCCTACTCTGAACTGTTCTCTTTCCTGGGACGCTATCGCACGGCAGCCGGATGGATTTTCTTCGTGCTGGTGGTCATGTTTGTAGAAATGGCCGTTTCCAACGGTTCAAATCTGAACGACGGCATGGACGGCATGTGCGCGGGCAACTCCGCCATCATGGGCGTTGCGCTCACAATATTGGCTTATGTGTCATCGCACATCGGCATGGCCTCCTACCTCAACATCATGTTTGTGCCGGGCAGTGAGGAGCTGGTTATCTTCCTTTTGGCCTTCGTGGGCGCATTGGTCGGTTTCCTGTGGTACAACGCTTATCCGGCCCAGGTGTTCATGGGCGACACGGGCAGTCTGGCCATCGGCGGCATCATCGCCGTGACGGCCATCATCATCCACAAGGAACTGCTCATCCCCCTCATTTGTTTTGTGTTCCTGCTGGAGAGCCTTTCGGTGATGCTGCAGACCGGCGTGGCCCGCATGGGCAACAAGCGCGGCGAAAAGTGGCGCGTTGTCAAGCGTGCACCCCTCCACGACACCTTCCGCGTGGCCCCCGGACAGCTGCCCGCAGACTTCAGGGTGTTGCTCAACTGGCCCAAAGGCTGCTGGCTTGAGTCGAAAATCACCGTCCGTTTCTGGATTACAACCATTATCATGGCCGCACTGGCCATCGTAACACTCAAGATACGATGAAGAAATTAGCAGTTTTGGGCGCTGCCGAGAGCGGCGTGGGCACGGCCATCCTGGCACAGAAGCAGGGATGGGACGTCTTCGTGAGCGACTTCGGCAGCATTAAGGAAGAGTATAAGGAAACCCTCAACAAGCACCATCTCCGCTGGGAAGAAGGACGCCACACCGAGGAAGAGATTCTCTCGGCCGACGCCGTGGTCAAGAGCCCCGGCATTCCCGACACGGCACCCATTGTGCAACGCCTCATCTGGAAGGGCACACCCATTCTGGCAGAGTTGGAATTCGCCCGTCAGTACTCCCGCGGCAAGACCGTCTGCATCACGGGCAGCAACGGCAAGACGACCACCACGCGCCTCATCTATTATATTATGCAGCGATGGGGCGTGGATGTTGGTCTGGCCGGCAACATCGGCCGCTCGTATGCCCTGCAGGTGGCCGAAGGCGACCACGACTGGTATGTCCTCGAGATTTCGTCGTTCCAACTGGACAACATGTTCGACTTCCGTGCCGACGTCTCCGTCCTGATGAACATCACACCCGACCATCTCGACCGCTATGACTTCCTGATGCAGAACTACGTGGACTCCAAGATGCGTATCATTCAGAACCAGCGCCCCGAGGATCTCTTCGTCTATTGGCAGCAGGACGAGCACATCGGCGAAGAACTGGAGAAGCGGCTGGAGGGCTACGCCCCCACACCGACACCCTCATCGCGTCCGGCACGCGAGGGCAATCCCGCCCTGTGTCCGTTCCAAGACAGCGACTTTGAGACGCTGCATCTGTCGTTCTCCCAAATGGGGCAGCACAATAAGCGTAACGCCCTGGCCGCCTATATGGCCACCAGGAGTATCGGCGTGCCCGACGAGATTATCCGCACCTGCCTCAAGGAGTTCCCCGGCGTGGAGCATCGTTTGGAGCGCGTGTGCGAGAAGGACGGCGTGTTGTGGATCAACGACTCCAAGGCCACCAACGTGGATGCCTGCCGTATGGCTCTGGAGGCTATGGACCGTCCGACAATTCTCATCGTGGGCGGCCGCGACAAGGGCAACGACTACTCGATGATCAGCGCGTTGGTGAAGGAGAAATGCACGGGTCTGTGCTATCTCGGCGCCGACAATAAGAAACTGCATGAAAGTTTCGACGGTCTCGGCCTGCCCGTTCGCGACACACACTCCATGAAGGATTGCGTGCAGGCCTGCCGTGAAATGGCCAAAGAGGGCGATGTCGTGCTGCTTTCACCGTGCTGTGCATCGTTCGATCTCTTTAAGAATATGGAAGACCGCGGGGAGCAGTTCCGCTCTGCCGCCAAAGGATAAGGAAAGGAAGACTGGAAGATGAGTTTGAGTTCGTTCAGGGAAAAAGGCCTGCTGCAAGGCGACATGGTGTTGTGGATGATTTTCATCTGCCTGTGCATGATTTCCGTGGTGGAAGTCTACAGCGCATCGAGCAGTATGACCTACAAATCCGGCTCCTACTGGGTGCCCGTGATGGAGCACGCCGGCTATGTCATCGCCGGCATGATTCTGGCCTGGATGATGCACCTCCTGCCCTGTAAGATATATAAGATTAGCTCCGTTTTCATCCTTTTCTTCTCATGGATATTATTGATTGTGGCATTGTGTTCCGGCAGTGTGAACGGTGCTTCCCGATGGATCAGCATCTTCGGCAAGACCATACAACCCTCCGAACTTTCCAAATTGGGTCTGGTCATGACAGCTGCCGCTGTGCTTTCCATTTTCCGCGATGAAAACGGCACGTCCAAGATGGGGACCAAACTGCTGATTATCTTTACGGCCATCACCCTGCTACCCATTGCCACAGAAAATCTCTCCACTGCTGCCCTTATCTCCGCGGCGATGTTCCTCATCGCTTTCTTCGCTCAGGTGCAGACCAAGTTGCTGGCCTGGGTGGCCGGCGTCGTTATGGGTTTGGCGATTCTCGGCCTGACATTCTGCTTCAGCGTGTCGGAATCCACCCTTGACAACTGGGCGCAGTCCGAGGGTCCCATGCACCGTGTGCCCACCTGGGTGCACCGCATCACCAACCGGCAGTCGCTCCCCGACGATCCCAATGACTACGACATCACAGAGAACATACAGGTGACGCATGCCAACATAGCCATCGGCACCTGCGGCGTGATAGGTCGCGGCCCCGGCAACAGCATCGAGCGCGACTTCCTGCCACAGGCCTATTCCGACTTCATCTACGCCATCATCATTGAGGAGGGCGGCATCGCGATGGGCATGCTGGTGATGTTCCTCTACCTGTTGCTGCTGTGGCGCGCCATGCGCATCGCCACGAAATGCAAAGGATTGTTCCCGGCCTATCTTATCATGGGCCTTTCCATCATGATTGTCCTTCAGGCCATGATGAACATGGCCGTGGCCGTGGGCGCCATGCCCGTGACGGGACAGCCGCTTCCGCTTATCTCGCGCGGCGGCACCTCCACCTTCGTCAATTGTGCCTACCTGGGCATGATGCTCGCCGTCTCGCGCAACGCCAAGATGGTGGACGGAGACGAACCTGTGGCCGAAGAACCTGAAATTATTGACGAAAATATAACAGAAGATAACAATGAAGATAATCATTAGCGGTGGCGGCACGGGAGGTCACATCTTTCCTGCCGTTTCCATAGCCAACGCCGTCAAGGCCCTCAACCCGGAAGCCGAAATCCTCTTTGTGGGCGCTTTGGGCAGAATGGAGATGCAGCGAGTGCCTGCAGCCGGATACGACATTGTCGGCCTGCCTGTCAGGGGGCTGATTCGTCCGCTTTGGTCGCCGAAGAACATCGGCGTCCTGTGGGATTTCCTCCGCAGCAAGTATAAGGTAAAATCCGTCATCCGTAACTTCCGTCCCGACGTAGCCGTGGGCGTGGGCGGATACGCCAGCGCCGCCACGCTGAACGCGGCCTACGAGATGCACATTCCCTGTCTTATTCAAGAGCAGAACTCTTTCGCCGGACTGACCAACAAGACTCTTGCCAACAAGGCCGACAAGATTTGTGTCGCCTACTCGGGCATGGACCGTTTCTTCCCCGCTGAGAAGATTATGATGACGGGCAATCCTGTGCGTCAAAACCTGCTCAACCCGGCGCTTTCGCGCGCCGAATGCTGCAGTTCTTTCGGTTTGGATCCTTCTCATCCCGTGGTTCTTATCGTAGGCGGCAGCTTAGGTGCCCGCACCATCAACGAGAGTGTACTCTCTTCACTGGAGAAAATACGCAAAAGCCCCGTACAGTTCATCTGGCAAACGGGCGGATATTACAAGGAGCAGATTGCCGCCGCGCTGGCCAAGACGGAGAAGCCGGCCAACCTCTACGTGACGGATTTCATTTCCGCCATGGACAAAGCCTACAAAGCCGCGGATCTTGTCATTTCCAGAGCCGGTGCCAGCAGCATATCCGAACTCTGTCTGCTGGGCAAAGCCAGCATTCTGGTGCCCTCGCCCAATGTAGCAGAAGACCATCAGACCCACAACGCCATGGCTCTGGTTAAACGAGAAGCCGCTCTGCTGGTCAAGGACAGCGACGCCCCTTCCCGCCTCATCCGCCAGGCCATCGAAACAGTGACCAATCCGGCCGCATTGACCATGCTCGGACAGAACGCCCGCACCATGGCCTTCAAGGACAGCGCCGAAGTCATCGCCAAAGAAGTCATCAAACTGGCCAACACCAAACACAAGAAATAGGAATATGAAATCAGTATATTTTGTCGGCATCGGCGGCATCGGCATGAGCGCCATCGCCCGCTATTTCCTCAACCAGGGCCTCACGGTGGGCGGCTACGACAAGACGCCTTCCGTCCTGACACGACAACTCGAAAAAGAGGGCGCCCTCATCCACTACGAAGACAACGTGAGCCTCATCCCCGAGGCCTGCACCGATGCCAAAGAGTGTCTCGTGGTCTATACGCCTGCCATTCCGGCTGAGCACACGGAGCTGCAGTGGTTCCGCGACGGGGGCTTCGACGTGCAAAAGCGCGCTCAGGTCCTGGGCACGCTGACACGCGGCAGGAAGGGCCTCTGTGTGGCCGGCACCCACGGCAAGACCACCACGTCGTCGATGGCCGCTCACATACTGCACCAGAGCCCAGCGGGCTGCAACGCCTTCCTGGGCGGCATCCTCAAGAACTACGGCACAAACTACATCCTCTCCAAAGAGTCGCCTTATGTGGTGATTGAGGCCGATGAGTTCGACCGCAGCTTCCACTGGCTCTCGCCGTTTGCCACCGTCATCACCGCCACTGACGCCGACCACCTCGACATCTACGGCACGGAGGAAGCCTATCTTGAGAGCTTCACCAAATATACTTCGCTGATTCTCCCCGGCGGTTATCTCATCATGCACACCGGGCTCAAGATGAAGCCCGCCACACAGGAAAGCGTCACCACCTGGACCTACAGCCAGGACGCAGGCGACTTCCACGCGGAGAACGTGCGCATCGGCAGCGGTGCCATCGTCTTCGATTTGGTGTCACCGCTGGGCAACATCAAGGATATCAGCCTGGGAGTGCCCGTCATGGTCAACATCGAAAACGGCATCGCGGCCATCGCGCTGGCCCAGATTACCGGCGTGCCTGCAGAGTGCATCCGTGAAGGCATGGCCTCATTCGCCGGTGTGGACCGACGTTTCGACTTCCATGTCCGTCGCGACGATATGGTTTATCTCTCCGACTACGGCCATCATCCCGAGGAGGTGCGCAAGAGCCTCACCTCCATCCGCATGCTTTACGAAGGACGTCGCATCAAGGTGATTTTCCAACCGCATCTATACACGCGCACCCGCGATTTTTATAAGGAGTTCGCCGATGCGCTCTCCCTTGTGGACGACGTGGTGCTGGTGGACATCTATCCCGCCCGCGAGAAACCCATCGAAGGCGTCACCTCCGCTCTGATAGCCCAAAATCTGCGCCCCGGCGTAAAGTGCGAACTCTGTCGCAAGGAGGACGTCCTTGACATCGTACGCCGCAAAGACTTCGATGTTCTGGTGACTCTCGGCGCCGGCGACCTGGACAACTATGCCGACGACATCACCGAAATACTCAATCGATAAACTCACAACGCACACTCACCGCAGTCAACACTCACGACCTCCATGCGCATCATCCTGAAAATAATCGTCCTCATCAGCCTGACGGCCTACCTTATCTTCGCCGTCGTCCATTTGGCACATCCCCAAGAGGATGAGCCCTGCTGCGCCGTGAACTACATCATCAACTACGAAGGCGAAGCTCCTCCACGCTCCATCGTGGACAAGGCCTTCGTGGCCAACCTGCTCAACGAGAAGCATGTCCGCCCCGTGGGCAAGACGCTCGGAGCGGTAAATCTGCGCAGCATCCGCAACATGCTCAACGAGAACCCCTATATCGACTCCTCTTACTGCTACTACACGGCCGCCGGCACACTGTGCGTCGGCGTGGTTCCCAAGCGCCCGGTCATGCAGGTGGTAACGTCCACCAAGAAATACTTCCTCACCGACAAGGGCAGCGCCATGCCCATGAAACAATACGACCTGAAACTACCTCAAGTGAGTGGCGATATCAGCGTCAGGGAGGCGCGCAAACTGCGCCCCATGCTGGATTATATCGCCCACAGCCCCTGGCACGACAAGGTGGAGGGCTACCGCATAGACCCCAAAGACGGCCTGGTCATGATTCTCAAAGACGAGCCCTTCGATATCGTCATGGATTCGGAACAAGACTACGAGCGAAAACTCGCCAATCTCGAGCTCTTCATGCAGTCGGCTCTTCCCAAGGCCGGTAAAGAGCGCTATTCACGCATCAATCTGAGTTTTGAGGGTCAAGTGGTCGCCGTCAGAAACACGCGAAAAAATAATATTAAATAAAAGCATCAAAAAGACATGAAAAACGATGTCATCGTTGCGGTGGAATTGGCCTCATCTTCCATCCGTGCCATCGCCGGCAGACGCCTGCCGAACGGCAACATTGAGGTGATTGGTCTTGCCGAAGAGCCGGCGCAAAACTGCGTTCACAAAGGCGTTGTGGAGAACATTGAGAAGACCACCCAAGCCATTGCCTCCGTCATTGCACGACTGGATCTGGTGGCCGGCGGACACATCAAGAGCGTCTATGTCGGCCTGGGCGGACAGTCGCTCCACAGTCGCAAGAACAGCGTCAAGCGCCAGTTCCCCGAACTGACGCAAATCACATCGCACATGGTGGACATGCTGCTCGACAGCAACTACAATGAGAACTACGCCGGCTACAACATCCACGAGGTGGTGCAACAGGAGAGCCTTGTGGGCAACCGCCAGGCAGAGGACCCCGTGGGCATGTTGACGGAAAACCTTGAGGCCCGCTTCCTCAACGTTGTGGCCCGCGCCACCTTGGAAGACAACATACGCAAATGTGTGAAAGGCGCAGGACTGAGCGTGGCCGACATCCTGGTGTCTCCCCTGATGCTCGCCGACGCCGTGTTGCGCCCCGACGAGAAGCGCTCGGGCTGCGCCGTGGTCGATATGGGCGCTGAAACCACCACTGTCACGGTTTACACCAAGAACATACTCCGCCACCTCATCGTGTTGCCCATCGGCGGCGCCAACGTCACCCAGGACATTGCGGCCCAAAAGGTGGAGTGGGACGAGGCCGAGATGCTGAAGCTCAAGTACGGCACAGCCTATCAAAACGACCCCGTCCCCGACGAAGAGACCATCGAACTCAACTACGGCCAAAAGATTACAACCAATAAGTTGCTCAACATCATCGAGGCCCGCTACGAGGAGATTGTGGCCAACGCCTGGCATCAAATCAAGCCCTTCTCCGACCTGTTGCTCTCGGGCCAGGTGGTGCTCACGGGCGGCGTTTCTCATGCCAAGAACCTGGTGCCCTGTTTCCAGTTCTTCGCCCAATGCAACAAGCAGGTGAAGATTTTCAAGGGGCTGCCCGACGGCATCATCACAGCCCCCGGCGTCGTCATCCCCGAAGACGGACGCTATCTCACACTGATGGGACTGCTCCTCCACGGTGACCAGAACTGTCTGGCCACCAAAGAGCCCGAGAAGCCCAAGGAAGAGCCCGCCCCCGTGTCTCCCGTTGTTGATACGCCGTCCGAACCCGCCGCTATCCGGGCTCAGGAACCCGACGAAGAAAAAGGAGCCAAGAAAGACTCCTGGTGGAAGAATTTATGGAAGAGCGTGCAGGCCGGCCTGTCCGAACCCGAATAAAGATGATGTTGAACACAGGAAAAACCTACAATCATGGATACGAATAACGATTTTGGTATGGGCATTCAGTTCGAAATGCCAAAAAACAACCCCAGCATCATCAAGGTGATCGGCGTGGGCGGTGGCGGCGGCAACGCTGTCAACCATATGTTCCGTGAGGGCATCCACGATGTCAGTTACGTGGTGTGCAACACCGACCAGAAGGCTCTGGAAGAATCGCCTGTTCCCACCCGCGTACAGCTGGGTGACGGCCTCGGTGCAGGCAACAAGCCCGATGTGGGCCGCGAGAAAGCCATTGAAAGCATCGAGCAAATCAAGCAGATGTTCACCGACGGCACCCGCATGGTCTTCGTCACGGCCGGCATGGGCGGCGGCACCGGGACGGGCGCAGCGCCTATCATCGCCCAGTGCGCCAAGGATATGGACATCCTCACCGTGGGCATTGTCACCATTCCCTTCCTCTTTGAGGGCAAGATGAAAATTTTCCAAGCTCTGGAGGGCGTGCAGGAAATCAGTAAGCACGTGGACGCCCTGCTGGTAATCAACAACGAGCGTTTGCGCGAAATCTATCAGGACCTGACGGTGATCAATGCCTTTAAAAAGGCCGATGATACGCTCTCAGTGGCCGCCAAGAGCATCGCAGAAATCATCACCATGCGAGGCATCATCAATATGGACTTCCAGGACGTCACCACCGTACTCAAGAACGGCGGCGTAGCCATCATGTCCACCGGCTTCGGCGAAGGCAGCGGCCGTGTCACCAAGGCCATTGAGGAAGCGCTCCACTCTCCGCTGCTCAACAACAACGATATCTACAACTCCAAGAAGGTGCTCCTCAACATCAACTTCTCCAGCGACGACGGCAAGGACAGCCTG
>CADAVI010000017.1 GCA_902791295.1 uncultured Bacteroidales bacterium
AGCTCCCCAAATCGCTTGAGCCGACTCAATCGATCGTTTGAGCCGGGCCATTTCATCGTTTGAGTCGAGCCGAGTTTTTGAGGGGCCGTTTCTGTCTCAACTGCATTGTAAATATTTTTAGCAAAGCCTTAATCAATGCACAATTCATAAATGAACGGACACAATTAACGCTTGTCCGTGATGTCCGTAATGTCCGTTGAGGCTTCTCAGAGGGTTCTCAGACTGTTCCCAGAGGGTTCAAAATTGAAGTTTTTCGCCGTGTTTTAGGGCGGTTTTGGTGAGTTTTGAAGCGAAAGTGGGGGAGAAAAGAGGCTTTTTTGAGCCAAAATTGGGGCAAAACGGTGGAGATTTTGGGGCGATTAATGATATAATGACCGTGCGTGATAAAACTCTTGGTGCTGATAACCAGTGATTTGTGCTGTTATGTGTCATAAGTGTCATGTGTCATGAGTGTCAAGAAGGATTTCCAATATGAGAGGCGGGGGAAATCCGGCTCATAGTAAATATAAAATTTATATTATACTATGCCCAATTTTTGCACACCGAAAAAAAGTTAATGACACTTTTGACACATGACACACATGACACACAAAAAAAAATTCGAAAAAAGTTGCTCAAAAATTCGTAGAGCGCACTTTCAATGTCGTATCTTTGCACCGTCGATTCCGAGCTGACGCTCTGAGTGAAGAACGAAGAGTGAAGAGTGAAGAACGACAAGCGATCTTTGACTTTTTGCTACAACAATTCCAAAGGGCTCCCAACCGGAGAAAATCGGTTTTCTAACTGGCGCGCAAATTTTCTCTAACTGGGGCGTAAAAATCGTCGAGTGATATTAAAAGAAACCAAAATTTCTACGGTTTATGTGTGACGTTATCAACTATTTTTCGTATCTTTGTGTCCGATAACCGTTAAACTTCGACCATGAAACGTCTTTTATCTCTCCCTCTCGCCCTTTTCTGTGCAGTATCGGCTGCGGCTGAGAACTATCCCATCACCCCCGTGCCCTTCACGCAGGTGAAGATTGCGCCTGCCACCTTTTGGGGGCAGCGTCTCAGCGCTTCGCGCGACGTCACCGTGCCGCTGGCCTTCTCCAAATGCGAGGAGACCGGACGCTATCGCAACTTTGAAATCGCTGCCGACCAACTCGCCGGCAAGGACACACGCAGCGTCAAGGTGGGGGGCTATTCCTTCGACGACACCGACGTGTATAAGACCATCGAGGGCTGCTCTTATCTGCTGCAGACGTTCCCCGATCTGAAACTGACGATTTCCGTGCCCGACAGCAAGAAGGGCAAAGGATGGTCGCGCACCGTTGCGGCGCGTCACTATATGGACTCCGTGCTCCGTATCGTGAAGTCGGCGCAGGAGCCCGACGGCTATCTCTACACCGCACGCACGATGAATCCCGCCCATCCCCACGACTGGGCCGGCGCCCGCCGATGGGAGAAGGTGGAGGACCTCTCGCATGAGTTCTACAATCTGGGCCACATGGTGGAGGGCGCCATCGCCCACTGGCAGGCCACGGGACAGGAGACCTTCCTCAACATCGCCCGAGCCTATGCCGACTGCGTCATCCGCGAGATAGGCGACGGCGAGGGCCAGGCGGTGCGCGTGCCCGGTCATCAGATAGCGGAGATGGCGCTGGCCAAACTGTCCGTCGTCACCGGCGAGAAGAAGTATCTCGACATGGCCAAATACTTCCTCGACAAGCGCGGCTACACCTCGCGCCGCGACGAGTATTCGCAGGCCCATCTGCCCGTGGTGGAGCAGAAGGAGGCCGTCGGTCACGCCGTGCGTGCCGCCTATATGTACAGCGGTATGGCCGATGTGGCGGCGCTCACGGGCGACACCTCCTATATCCGTGCCGTCGATCGCATCTGGGACAACATCGTCTCGCGCAAGATGTATATCACCGGCGGCATCGGCAGCACCTCCAGCGGCGAAGCCTTCGGCCGCAACTTCCAGTTGCCCAACATGTCGGCCTACTGTGAGACCTGCGCCGCCATCGGCAACGTCTATGTCAACCACCGCCTCTTCCTGCTCCACGGCGAGTCGAAATACTACGACGTGCTGGAGCGCGCCCTCTACAACGGCGTCATCTCCGGCGTGTCGCTCGACGGCGGCGCCTTCTTCTATCCCAATCCCCTGGAGTCGATGGGGCAGCATCAGCGCCAGGCGTGGTTCGGCTGCGCCTGCTGTCCGAGCAACATCTGCCGCTTCATCCCCTCCATCCCCGGCTACGTCTATCAGAGCCGCGAGCGCACGCTCTACGTCAACCTCTTCATGAGCAACACGGCCGAGGTCACCGTCGGCGGCAGGAAGTTCACGCTGAGTCAGGAGACGCAGTATCCCTGGGACGGCGACATTGCCCTCACGGTGCAGCGGGGCTCCGGCGCTTTCGCCATGAACATCCGCATCCCGGGTTGGGTGCAGGGCAGGCCCGTGCCTTCGGAACTCTATGAATACGCCGACGGGCGCCAGCTCTCGTGGACGCTGTCGGTCAACGGGGAAGCTGTGCCCTCCGAGGTCAACGAGGCCGGCTATGCCGTCATCGACCGCAAATGGAAGAAGGGCGACACCGTGCGCCTGCATCTCGACATGGAGCCCCGCCTGGTGAAGGCCGACGAGCGCGTGGAGGCCGACAGAGGACGCGTCAGCGTGGAGCGCGGCCCGCTGGTCTATTGCGCCGAGTGGCCCGACAACGACTTCGACCTGGGCGGCATCCTGCTCAACCAGAAGCCGCAGTTTGCCGTCGATCCCGCTTCCGTCCTCGTAACGAAGCAGCAGAAAAATTATGCCGTCACGATGCTCAAGACCGATGCGCAGTTGCTGAACTTCGACGACCGGGGCCGCCTCACGACCCGCGACGTGCAGTTGCAGTTCATCCCATACTATGCCTGGAACCATCGCGGCGCGGGCCGCATGATGGTGTGGCTGCCGCAGCAGTTGCGCGCCACCGCGCCGGCTATGCCGCCTTCGCTGGCTTCGCGCAGCCGCCTCAGCGTGTCGCTGGAGACGCCGGCTGTCGGTGCCGTCAACGACCGCCTTCTGCCCAAGAATGCCGACGACAAGTCGGTGCCCTACTACCATTGGTGGCCCCGTGAGGGCACGGCGGAGTGGCTGGAGTATGCGCTGCCCGAGCGCTCCAAAGTGAGCTGCGCCAAGGTCTATTGGTACGACGACCAGCCCTGGGGCGGATGTGCCGTGCCCGCTTCGTGGCGCATCCTCTATCGTGTCGGTGAGGGAGCGTGGACGCCCGTGGATGCCCGTGCGGAGGACTACGGCGTCAGGCGCGGCGCGCTCAACACGGTGCGCTTCACGCCCGTCGAGGCCGACGCCGTCCGCCTGGAGGTGACGCTCAGGGAGGGCAAGTCTGCCGGTCTGTTCGAGTGGGAGGTGGAGTGAGGCCTTACTGCCTCTTGAGGCGCAGCATCTGGGTGCAGTGTGCGGTGACGGCGGGGCGGTGGGTCACGCAAATCACCGTGTAGGGCACCGGGCTCTCGGCATTGCGTCCCATCAAATTGTCCAGCACGCGGGTTTCCGTCTCTTCGTCGAGAGCCGAGGTGGCTTCGTCCAGAAGCACCACGCGGCCCGGTCGGAGCAGCGCGCGCGCTATGGCGATGCGTTGGGCCTGTCCTTCACTCAGTCCCTGTCCGCCTTCGCCCACAGGCAGGTCGAGTCCTTCGTCGCTTTCCTTCACGAAGCCGGCTTCCGCCAGCGTCAGGGCGTCCCACATCTCGCTGTCGGTGGCGTCGGGGCGTCCCAGCAGCAGGTTGCTGCGCACGGTGCCCGAGAGCAGTGAGTTGCCCTGCGGCACATAGACCAGATTGCAGCGCGTGCGCGGCGAGGCCTTCACGCTGACGTTGCCGTCGTAAAACTCCACGCGACCCTTCATCGGAGGCAGCAGGGCCAGGATGAGGCGTATGAGTGTGGTCTTTCCGGCACCCGTCTCGCCCAGTACGGCGGTGATGCTGCCGGGCGGGAAGTCGTAGGAGAGGCGGTTGATGATCAGACGGTAGTCTTCGTCGTAAGCGTAGCTGAGGTCCTTGAGGCGTATGCCGCATCCGCCTGTGAAGCGTACGGCTTCGCCCGTCTCCTCCTGCGGCAACTGTTCGAGTTCCATCAGCCTTTCGCCGGCTGTGAGCGAAGAGATGAGGGTGGGAATGAAGCGCGTCATGTCGCGGAAGGGGCCCTGTATCTGTCCCACCAGTTGGATGAAGGCCAGCATCATGCCGTAGGTGATGAGACCCTGCTCCAGACGCCAGGCACCCCAAAGGAATGCAATCAGATATCCGGCGCTGAAGCCTGTGCTGAGGAGTGCGTTGGACACGGAGGAGAAGCGTGTTCGGTAGCGTATCTGGTCGGAGAGCGACTGTTGCGAGAGACCGAGACGCTCCACGATGCTGTCTTCCTGCTCCATTGTCTTGAGCATGACGCGGTGCTGCAGACTTTCCTGTATGATGCTCTGTATCTCGCTGTCGGTCTTGCGTATGTCGCGCGTGAGCGCCCTCATGCGCCTGACGTAATATTTGGAGAGGACGATGAAAAGCGGGGTGATGACCGTCAGCAGGCAGGCCAATCGTGCGTCGTACACGCAGAGGAAGACGAAAGCCCCCACCAGCCGGACGCTCACGATGAGAAACTGCGGCAGGGTGTTGCTGATGACGCTTGTCACGTCGCGCACGTCGCGGTCCAGGCGGTTCATCGTGTCGCCGGTGTGCTGTCTGTCGCGTCCGAGCCACACGCTGCCCAGCACCGTCTCAAACATGCGCAGCTGTATCTTGTTGGTGCTCTGCACGCCCAGTATGGCGGCGAGCCAGTTGCGCGTGAATCCCAGCAGGATGACGGCCGCCATGACGATGCCCAGCAGCAGGGCGCTCTCCGTCAGGCTGCCGTCCGCCTGGTGTGTGGCGGTGTCGATGCAGCGCTTGGTGGCCCAGATGAAGGCAAAGTCGAGAACCACGCCGATGACGCCCGTGAGGGTGTTGGCGACGCTGCGCAGCCTGATGCCGCGACTGGTGCGGACAAACCACCGGAGGGTCTGTAAGGTCGTTGCCGGATTCATTTTCTGCGCAAAAGTAAAAATTTTTGGGCACATCGGCGGCCGAAACACAAACTTTTTTCTAACTTTGTGGGAGAAAACGTGTTTATTTACCTATGAAAAGACTCAAGATAGCCATTTTCGGTAACGTCTATCAGTCGAAGAAGTCCGCCTCGGCGCAGAAACTCCTGGTGCTTCTGGAAGAACGTGAGGCCGAACTGCTTATCGACAGTACTTTCCACCGCTTCCTCACCGAAGTGCTGCAGATCTCCGTGCCCAAGGCGCAGCTCATTGAGGGCGACGACTTTGAGGCCGATGTGGCCATCTCTTTGGGCGGCGACGGCACCTTCCTCGGTACGGCGCGCCGCGTGGGCAACAAGGGTATTCCCATTCTCGGCATCAATTTGGGTCATTTGGGCTTCCTGGCCGACTACAGCGCCGAGGAGATACCTCAGGCGGTGGACCAAATCTTCAGCGGAGAGATGCATGTGGAGCAGCGTGCCGTGCTCTCGCTCAAGGGCGATGTGGGCGGTTATCCCTACGCGCTCAACGAGGTGGCGGTGCTCAAAGCCGACAACGCCTCGATGATTAGCGTGCGTGTGGAAATCAACGGCGAATACCTCACCACCTACGAGGCCGACGGCCTGATTATCAACACGCCGACGGGTTCCACGGGTTATGCGCTCAGCGTGGGCGGTCCGGTCATCACGCCCGGCAGCGATGTGATAGGCCTGGTGCCTGTGGCGCCTCACAGCCTCACGGCGCGTCCGCTGATGCTTCACGGCAACGCCACGGTGAGTCTCTCGGTGTCGTCGCGCGAGCACCATTTCCTGGTCTCTGTGGACGGCCGCAGCGAGACGCTGCGCGACCATGTGCGCATCGAGGTGTCGCGTGCGCCCTATGCGGTCAAAGTCGTCAAGCGCCCCGGCGGCTCTTTCTACCGCACGCTGCGTGAAAAACTTCAGTGGAACACGAGAACGATGAACCATTGACCATTGAACATTTAATATCTAAATATAGTACCATGGTTTACGTATTTTTGGCAGAGGGCTTCGAAGAAGTGGAGGCTCTGACTCCGGTGGACATCCTGCGTCGTGCCGGTGTGGAAGTGAAGACGGTCTCCGTCACCGACAACTACGTCGTCACCGGCGCTCACGGTATCTCCGTGATGGCCGACACGCTTATCTCTGAGACGTCCGACAGCATCCCCGGCGGATGGAACGACGCCCAGCGTCTGGGGCAGTGCGACATGATGGTGTTGCCCGGCGGTATGCCCGGCGCCACCAATCTCTGGGAGTGTCAGCGCCTCAAGGATATGCTGGTGCAGCACGCTGCCGACGGCAAACCCTTTGCCGCCATCTGTGCCGCCCCGTTGGTGTTGGGCCGTCTGGGCCTCCTTTCGGGTCGTCGCGCCACCTGCTATCCCGGTTTTGAGAACGAACTCTCCGGCGCCACCTACACCGCCGCCCTGGTTGAGGAGGACGGTCCCGTCATCACGGGCTGCGGTCCGGCTGCTGCGATGGAGTTCGGCTTCCGTCTGGCCGCCCGCTTCGCCGATGCCGCCACGGTGGATGCCCTCCGCGAAGGCATGAGATACAAGCAGCTTGTTAACGCTTAACCATTAACCATTAACCTCTTAACTGAGTTAAAGTATCTTCCCGGCATCGGCCCCAAGCGGTCGGAGCTGTTGCAGAAGGAGTTGGGCCTCTCCACCTGGGAGGACCTGCTTCTTTATTTTCCTTACCGCCACATTGACCGCACGCGCCTCTACCGCACCACGGAGATTCTCCCCGAGATGCCCTATGTGCAGCTGCGGGGGCAGTTCATCAGCATGGAGACCGTCGGCGCGGGACGCAAGAAGCGCCTTGTGGCGCATTTCACCGACGGCTACGGCTGGGTGGATTGCGTGTGGTTCAACGGCGTGAGCTACATGCTCAAGACGCTCAAGCTCCACCACGACTACATCGTCTTCGGCAAGCCCACGCCCTTCAACGGACGCCCCAACCTCACACATCCCGATGTGGACGAGGCGCAGAACATGATGCTCTCGCGTATGGCGATGCAGCCCCACTACAGCGTCACCGAGCGCATGCGCAAGGCGGGACTTTCTTCGCGCTCCATCGAGAACTTCACGGGGACGCTGCTGCAGCGTCTTCAGGCGCCTTTGCCCGAGACGTTGCCCGACTACCTTATGCAGCGTCTGGGGCTTATCAGTCGCGACAGCGCCCTGCGCTGGATGCACTATCCCGAGACGGCGCGCCAGCTCTCCGACGCCACCTACCGCATGAAGTTCGAGGAACTCTTCTTCATCCAACTCTCCATCCTGCGCTACAGCCGCGACCGTCAGAAACGTGTCCACGGCCTGCGTTGCCCCAAGGTGGGGGAGATGTTCCACCGCTTCTACCGCGAGCGTCTGCCCTTCGAACTCACGGGGGCGCAGAAGCGCGTCATCCGCGAGATGCACGCCGACATGGCTTCCGGCCGCCAGATGAACCGTCTGGTGCAGGGCGATGTGGGCAGCGGCAAGACGATGGTGGCGCTCATGATGATGCTCCTGGCCGTGGACAACGGCTATCAGGCCTGTCTCATGGCACCCACGGAGATACTCGCCGAGCAGCATCTGACCACACTCACTGAGCAACTGGGCGACCTCCCCGTGCGCGTGGAGCTGCTCACGGGCACTGTGAAGGGCAAGCGCCGCAAGGCCGTCCTCGAGGGGCTGGAGAGCGGCGATGTGCACATCCTTATCGGCACGCACGCCGTCATCGAGGACAATGTGCGTTTCCGCAATCTGGGTCTTGTGGTCATCGACGAGCAGCACCGCTTCGGTGTGGCGCAGCGCGCCCGCCTGTGGGACAAGAACGAGCAGGTCTCGCCCCATGTCATGGTGATGACCGCCACACCCATCCCCCGCACGCTGGCCATGACGCTCTACGGCGACCTCGACGTCTCCGTCATCGACGAACTGCCTCCCGGCCGCAAACCCATCACCACGAAGCATTTCTACGATCAGCGTCCCGAACTGCTCTACGAGGGCATGAATGCCGAGATACGCAAGGGCCACCAGTGCTACGTGGTCTATCCCTTGGTGAAGGAGAGCGAGAAGATGGACCTGAAGAACGTGCAGGAGGGTTACCGCCACCTTCAGGAGGTCTTCCCGCAATACCGTCTCTCGATGGTCCACGGCCAGATGAAGCCCGCCGAGAAGGACGCCGAGATGCAGAAGTTCGTGCGCGGCGAGACGCAGATTCTTGTGGCGACGACGGTGATAGAGGTGGGCGTCAACGTGCCCAACGCCTCCGTTATGGTCATTCAGGAGGCGCAGCGCTTCGGCCTCTCCCAGCTCCACCAGCTGCGCGGCCGCGTGGGGCGCGGGGCGGAGCAGAGCTATTGCCTTCTGGTCACGGGCTACGAACTCTCCGCCGACACACGCAAGCGTATCCAAATCATGTGCGACACCACCAACGGCTTCGAGATAGCCGAGGCCGACCTCAAACTGCGCGGCCCCGGCGACCTGGAGGGCACGCAGCAGAGCGGCATGGCCTTCGACCTGCATGTGGCCAATCTGGCGCGCGACGGTCAGATAGTGCAGCAGGCCAGGGATATGGCTTCTTGGATTCTGGATGAGGATCCTCTTTTGGAGCGTCCCGAAAATCAGGTCCTGGTGGAGCGTATGCGCCAAACGCGCGGCGACCGCATCGACTGGTCCAACATTTCGTAGTATTCGAAAGTAAACTTGTGCAATTACTCGTCGGAGCTGTCGGCCAGCATCTGGCGATAGACCGAGAGGAGGGTGGACTTGCGGATGGTGCCCTGGAAGAGACCTTCGCTGTCCACCACGGGGAGAATCCAGGCATGTGTCTGGTCGAAGACCTTGGCCACGGTGTCCATGCGGTCCTCAATGTTGAGGCGCGTGGGCGCCTTGGTCATCAGTTGGCTGGCGCGGAACTCGTTGAACAACTCCGGGCGGAACACCAGATGGCGTATGTCGTCCAAATAGACCCCGCCCATGAGGCGCCCGGCACCGTTGACCACGGGGAAGACGTGGTTCTTGGAGTTGGCCACCTGGCGCGCAATCTCACCCAGCGTGTCGTCGGGGCGAAGCACCTCGTCGTAGTGCTGGATGACCGAGTCCATCGACATGAGCGTGAGGATGGCTTTGTCGGTGTTGTGCGTCACTAGTTCGCCGCGGCGCGCCAAACGCATGGCGTAGATACTGTGAGGCTCGAAGGTCTTGATGGTGATGTAGGCCCCCATGGAAACAATCATCAGCGGCATGAACAGCTCGTAGCCGCCCGTGAGTTCCGCAATGAGGAAGATGCCCGTCAGAGGGGCGTGCATCACGCCGCTCATCATGCCGCACATGCCCAGCATGGCGAAGTTGCGCTCGGGGATGTGGAGACCGAGGAGGTCGTAGCGGTTCCACACGACGGAGAAGATGAAGCCGGCAATGCAGCCCAGAAAGAGCGAGGGGGCAAAGATGCCGCCGCAACCGCCGCCGCCGTTGGTTGCCGTAGAGGCAAAGACCTTGGTGAGTACCACCAGAAGGAGATAGAGCAGCAGAAACTCTCCGTGGCCGTAGAAGAACGAGCCGTTGAGCGCCTGCTGCCAGTCGGCCATGCTTTCGCCGTTGAGCAGCAGTTCGATGAGGTCGTAGCCCTCACCGTAGAGCGCGGGAAAGAGGAAGATGAGCACGCTGAGCATCGTGCCGCCCAGCAGAAAACGCAGACGGCGTGAGTGCAGGCGGCGGAAGAGGCTGCCCTCCATCCAGTTCATCATGCGCGTGAAGTAGAGCGCCAGCAGACCGCAGAGCACGCCCAGCAGGATGTAGGCCGGCGTGCGCGCCAGGGAGAAGGCATCCTTCAGTTCGAAATGGAAGACGGTGTCGGTGCCGGAGAAGACGAAGACAACGCCGGCGGCCGTGACGCAGCTCACCAGAAGAGGCAGCAGCGAGGTCATTGAGAGGTCTATCATCAGCACCTCGAGCACGAAGACCAGTCCGGCGATGGGCGCCTTGAAGATACCGGCCACGGCTCCCGCTGCGCCGCAGCCGACGAGCACCATCATCTGTTTGCTGGAGAGGCGGAAGAGACGCCCCAGGTTAGAGCCCATGGCGCTGCCCGTGAGCACGATGGGGGCCTCGGCGCCGACGCTGCCGCCGAAACCGATGGTGATAGCGGAAGCCACGACGGAGCTCCAGCAGTTGTGGCGGCGGATGAGGCTTTGCTTGCGCGCGATGGCGAAGAGGATGCGCGTGACGCCGTGGCTGATGTCGTCGCGCACGACATAGCGCACAAAGATGCTCGTGAGCATAATGCCGAAGACGGGATAGACGAGGTTGAGCCAGTTGGCATGGGTGACGGTGTAGCCCTGAGTGATGAAAAAGTGAATCTCGGCGATGAGAAACTTCAGCACCATGCCGGCCAGTGCAGCGCCAATACCCACGAGGAAAGCCAGAAGAAGCATGAAGCGGCGGTCGCGGCGGTGGCGACGGCGCCAGAGCAGGATATGGTAGAGCAACCACCTCATGGGCGCAGCACTTTAAATTCGCCGTCGGCCTTGAGACGCATGATTTGCGAGGGACGGGCGGGTTTGGTGTCGTTCTGCCTGGAGCGCATCACATAGTCCACCCCGGCTATGACGGCAGGGTCAATATCGCTGAAGATGACGGCGGCAGGCTGCCCGCTTATGTTGGCTGAAGTGGATACAACAGCTTTCTGGAAGCGATAGCAGAGTTCATGGGAAATGGTCTCCCGGGTGACGCGCAACCCCACGCTGCCGTCCCCGGCAATGAGAGAAGGAGCTAGGTTGACGGCGCCGTCGAGGATGAGCGTGAGCGGACGCTCGGCATATTCGATGAGGTCCCACGCCACGTCGGGCACCCGGCGCACGTAGCGCTGCAGGCGGTTGGCCGAGTCCACGAGGCAGAGCATCGCCTTGGTTTCAGCTCGCTGCTTGAGGGCAAAGATGCGGCGTACGGCTTCCTCGTTGGTGGCATCGCAACCGATGCCCCACACCGTGTCGGTGGGGTAGAGAATGAGGCCGCCGCGGCGAAGTGTCTCCACGGCTTGGCGGATGTCTTCGGCAATCTCTTTCTGCGTCATGGCTCTGTCTTAAAACTCGCTGGTGAAATGGAAACGGATGTGGGGGAAGTCCTGCTGCGCCATCGTGAGTACATAGCCCGAATCTGCGAGGAAGACGTCGCGGCCTTCGCGGTCTTTGGCCATATACTGATATTTGCGCTTCTTGAAATTCCCGTACTCGTCCTCGTGTCCGGCCTCGCACTCAATCCAGCAGGCCTTGTGGAGCGAGAGGGGCTCCCATCGGCATTTGGCATTGTATTCGTTTTCCAGACGATATTGAATCACCTCAAACTGCAACTGGCCCACGGTGCCGATGATTTTGCGCCCGTTGAACTGGTTGACAAAGAGCTGTGCTACGCCCTCGTCCATCAGTTGGGAGATGCCCTTTTCGAGCTGCTTGGACTTCATGGGGTCGGCATTCTCAATGTATTTGAAGAGTTCGGGGGAGAAAGAGGGCAGGCCGCGGAAATGTATCCGCTCGCCCTCGGTGAGGGTGTCGCCGATCTTGAAGGTGCCGTTGTCGGGCAGTCCCACGATGTCGCCGGCCCAGGCCTCGTCAATGGTCGATTTGCGCTGTGCCATGAACTGGGTGGGTGAGGAGAAACGCAGCGTCTTGCCCTGGCGCACGTGCAGGTAGGGCGCGTTGCGCTGGAAACGGCCGGAGCACACCTTGCAGAAGGCGATGCAGGAGCGGTGGTTGGGGTCGATGTTGGCCGTAATCTTGAAGATGAATCCGGAGAACTTGTCTTCCTCAGGGCTCACGGTGCGCTCCTCAGCCTGCGTGGGGCGCGGAGAGGGTGCGATGCGCACAAAGCAATCGAGCAACTCCTGCACGCCGAAGTTGTTGAGCGCGCTGCCGAAGAAGACCGGCGCCGTGTCGGCCTGCAGATAGAGGTTGTCGGGACCTTCGGAGACCTCTGCCACAGCGGGATAGACGCCCTCTATCATCTCCAGGTCGTCGCGCAGGCGTCGGGCGTCGTCGTCTCCGACGGACTCTTCCAGCTGGGGGGAGTTCACATCGACCTCAATGCGCTCCTGCAGGCGCTGCTTGTCGGCCTGAAAGAGCGAGAGGCGATGCTCGTAGATATTATAGACGCCCTTGAAGCGCTGCCCCTGGTTGATGGGCCAGGAGAAGGGGCGCACCTTGATATGGAGTTCCTCCTCCAATTCGTCCAAAAGGTCGAAGGGATCCTTGCCTTCGCGATCCATCTTGTTGATGAAGATGATGACCGGCGTCTTGCGCATACGGCAGACCTCCATGAGTTTGCGCGTTTGGGCCTCGACGCCTTTGGCGCTGTCGACCACGATGATGCACGAGTCCACCGCGGTGAGTGTGCGGAAGGTGTCTTCGGCGAAGTCCTGGTGGCCCGGTGTGTCGAGGATGTTAATCTTATAAGCCTCGGAGGCTCCTTCGGGGGTGTAGTCGAACTCCATGACCGAAGTGGTTACACTGATGCCGCGCTGCTTCTCTATCTCCATCCAGTCGGAGGTGGCGGTCTTCTTGATTTTGTTGCTCTTGACGGCACCGGCCACCTGAATCTGCCCGCCGAAGAGCAGGAGCTTCTCGGTGAGCGTCGTCTTACCCGCATCGGGATGCGAGATAATGGCGAAGGTGCGTCTGCGTTCTATTTTAGGATTCATAGTTTTCAGCTAAAAGTTCAAGCATGCGCGTGACGGGCGCCAGCGCAGCGGAGGTTTCGGGCGACACCGTGCGTCCCTGCATCTTGAGCAGCGTGACGCCATAGACGGCATCCAAAGCATTGGCCACATCGCCCACTTCCTCGTCCATCCCCTTGCTCCGCAACTCATTGAGGACGGGGAGTGCGGCGCCGTAAGCGGCCTGGTAGAAAGGCTTTTGGGCGTCGTCAAGCAGTTCGGCGTGACGCTGTTCCATGTCGGCGATGACGTTGCTCAGAGCCTGTACGTGACCGGTCTTTTGGCACATCTCCATCTGCATCATTTCTATGAGGCCGGCATACCACTCGGTGACTTCGTCCAACTGTTCGTCATCGTAGTCGAATCGGGTAAGATATTCGCGCTGGAGGCGCTCGATGTCAAGATTGTATGCGCGCAGGGTGTCCTCAACCTGCATCATGTAAAGGACATAGGCCACGATGTTGCGCTGGCGAAGTTTGCGGGCAATATACATAAGGAAGTCAGAGTATGGTAGTGAAGATGGCGACAAGAGAGGCTATGATGACGATAAGCCCCAGTATGCGGTTAAAATAGAGAATGGTGGACACCTGGAAGTGCTCACGAGCCTTGTCGATAACAGCAGTGAGGCCCAACCACCAGAGCAGGGCGCCGCCGAAAATACTCGTATAGGCCAAAGCCTGCAACCAGTAGCGCTCGGGCACGACGAAGTCCAGGCGTGCCATCATCGCCATGAAGAGGAAGATGATGAGCGGGTTGGAGAGCGTGAGCAGGAAGCCTGTACCTGCGTTGTGGAGCAGTGTGCCTTTGCCGTTGATGCCGCTTTGGCGCATGCCGCGCGTCGGATTGGAGAACATGCAGAAGACACCGAAGCAGAAAAGCATGACGCCGCCGATGACCTTGAGCCAATAGAGATTGGAAGGCCGCTCAATGAGGTCGAGCACCATTGCCATGCCCACACCCGTGACGACGGCATAGACGAGATCGGAGACAGCAGCACCGACACCCGTAACGAAGCCATACCAGCGACCTTTCTTGAGTGTGCGCTGCACAATGAGCACCCCTACAGGCCCCATCGGCGCGCTGGCTATGGCTCCCACAAAGATGCCCTTCACGATGAGCTCCAATGTATCAACAGGTTGTATCCACATAGAAAAACAGCGGCAAATATACGTAAAAAAATCGCTCTGCGGACAAGAAGTGCAGGTAATTTTTACTTTTTTTTACATTTTTTCAAAATATACGCCGATATTCTTTGCAGAGCCAAACAAAAATTCATATCTTTGCGCAGGAAATCTGTTTTTGCAAAAACAATGGAAAACAAACCTTACGTTATCGGTCTGGATCTCGGCGGCACGAATTCCGTCTTCGGCATCGTGAACCGCGAGGCGCACGTCGTAGAGCGCGTTTCCGTACCCACTCCCGGACACAACACCGTAGAGTTGTATGTGAAGGACTGTGTGTCCAAGTTGCAGCCCCTCATCGACCGTGTGGGCGGCATCGCCCGGATACAGGGCATGGGCATCGGTGCTCCAAACGCCAACTTCTACACCGGCGAAATCCTCTACGCCCCCAACCTCCCGTGGAAGGGTCGTGTGCCCCTTGCCAAACTGTTCCATGAGGCGTTGGGCGTTCCTGTCGTGATGACCAACGACGCCAATGCCGCAGCATTGGGTGAGATGGCCTACGGCAGCGCCAAAGGGATGAAAAACTTCATCGAGATTACTCTGGGTACAGGCGTGGGCAGCGGCATCGTCATCAACGGCGAGTTGGTCTACGGCTGCGACGGCTTTGCCGGTGAACTGGGGCACACGACCATTGTGCCCGGCGGCCGGGAGTGCGGCTGCGGCCGAAAAGGTTGTTTGGAGGCTTATTGTTCCGGTCCCGGTGTGGCTCGCACGGCCTTAGAGCTGATGGCTGCCAGCCGCACGGAGAGCACTTTGCGGGACATCGCGCCCTCGTCGCTGACGAGCAAGGACGTGAGCATCGCTGCCGCACAGGGCGACGTCTTGGCGGCGGAGGCCCTGCGCATCACTGGCAGAAGGCTGGGAGAGGCCTGCGCCAATTTTATGAATTTCTGCTCAATGGAGGCTTTCGTTTTCTTCGGCGGTCCGGTTAAGGCAGGCGAGGCGCTGATGGCTCCTCTGAGGGAAGCTTTCGAGGAGTGCGTGTTGCCCATTTACAGGGGCAAGGCCAAAATACTGCTCTCGCAGCTTAAAGACAGCGATGCCGCCATCCTCGGCGCGGCCGCTCTGGCATTGTAAGATTCCACAGCAAGTGATTAATTAAATATTAACCAGTAACCCTAAACATTAACAACATCATGAAAAAAGCCATTTTTTCGTTGGGGCTTTTGGCCCTCACCACGGTCACTTCGTGTACGGATGACGCGTATGACCTCAAGAAAGAAAACGTGGATTACAGCATGCAGGCTGGTGAATCGTCTTCCATCCTGTGGACTCCCAACGGCAACACTTCTGATGCCATGTTGAAAAACCTCTTCAGCGTGAATGAGGGTCAGAACCTCAGATTCATCAAAGATCCCGAGACGGGCAGAGAGGGTCTCTATTGCATGTGGGGTGAGGGCAATTTGAACGCCAACATTTCCTTGCCTTCCAGTGTCACCGATTGGAGCGACGGAGTTGACATTGATGAGCAATCTGCGTCGGTGGATCTGGAAGACATTCCCGGATTTCTGCGCAACGAGGAGACCTGCTTCGACATTGAGAATCCCGTCATCCTGATTAAGGTGGAGAAAAGTGCCGGTGTGGACTTCCGGTCGAAGATTAAAATGACCAATGTGAAGGGAGGTAGCGAGACGATGAGCGCCTGCACGGAGGAGGCCGACGATTTTAAGGTCGAAGGTGACTGCACGGGCGATGCTGCAAAAAAGTTCTATATCTCAGAGGAGCAGGTGGCAGACGAATACCTGCCTGAAGAGTACAGAGGTGCCGTTTGGGTGGCTCTGGATGACACAGAAAATACGCTGCAGGAGATGTTGCGCGACATGCCTGACCAGTTCAAGATTGAGTTGGAGGAATATCAGGGTAAAGGTAACGGCACTGCGACGTTTGATGTGGAGTATACCTTCTACGCTCCCATGCGTCCCGGCACCAGCTTCAGACTGAACGACAATGACGTGGCCGACGGCTTCAAAAACGACCTCAAGGACTTGCTTTTCAACGCCATCGTAGTGCAGGCCGACGCTTTGGGCGACCTGCCGATGACTGTACGCATCGTGCCCGTTGCCATCAATGAAAGGGGCGAGGCCATGGAAGATGTGATTGTCACTGTTAACGACAAGCCTTACATTGATGTAGCCGGTGACAAAACAACTCCTCTTTTTGTCATGCTGACCACCGTCAGCGGCGAGAAGACCAGCCACTACGTTAAGAGAGACTTCAATTACCTTGACGGCATACGCTTTGACTTCACTGTGATGAACCCCACCACACCCGGTGTGAAGATATTCTCCGACATGAAGATGCGCCTGGAGAATATGAAGTTGGGCGTTATGGGTATCGGCTATGACGGCAACTGATTTTCGAGAAGACAGAACTGCAAAATGTTTAATCCGCTAAAAGATTTTCAGTCATGAAGACTTTAAAATATATCCTCACTGCCGTCTGCATCACCGTCTCTGGGAGTGTGATGGCACAAAATCTCAACAGTGCGTATTTCCTTGACGGGTACTCTTACGGTTACGAGTTGAACCCCGCTAAAGACTATGACCGGAAAGGCTTCGTCGGTATGCCTTTGTTGGGCAATATCAATGCTTCGCTTGCCGGTAATCTGGCCCTGAAGGACATCTTCTATACGCTGCCGGACGGCCGTCTCGGCACTTTCCTGCATCCCAGCATCTCTGCCGACCGCGCCCTTGAGAACTTCTCAAGCACGGAGAAGACCAATATCGACATGAGAATCGACATCATCAATTTCGGTTTCCACAAATGGGGAGGCTACAACTTCTTCAACGTGAGCATGCGCTCCAACACCGGCTTCAAGGCGCCTTACGAGCTCTTTGAAATGGCTAAGACGCTGAAAAATAAAGACTATAATATCGGCGAGATTGATGCACGAAACACCACATGGCTGGAAATAGGCTTTGGCCACAGCCGTAATGTGACGGAATCGTGGAGAGTCGGCGGTACGGTGAAGGTGCTTTTGGGTGCAGCCCGCATGGACATGAAGGCTGATAACCTCAAGATGCAACTCGCCGGTCCTGACAAGTGGATTGTGACTGCCGATGCAGAACTCGAAGCCAGCGCCAAAGGATTCACTTGGGGTGAGTACAACACCGAGCCCTACAAAGACGGAAGCGCCCGTCCTTACGGCACCATCAAGTACAAGAATATGGACATCAGTAAAGCCGGTGTCGGCGGTGTCGGCGTGGCCTTTGACCTCGGTACGGAGTGGGACTTGGAGAAAGCGGGTATCCTAAAAGGCATGAAGTTGAGCGCTTCACTGCTCGACTTGGGCTTTATCTCATGGAACAATACGCTTCGTGGCGAGAACATCCATAACAGTTATGTGTTCAACGGCTTCAACAACGTCAGTGTGAAAGACGGAGAAGGCGTCAGCATGAAGAGTCAGTTTGACGACTTCACTGACGGTATGCAGGACCTCTTTACCTTGCAGGACAAGGGTAAAGACAACGGTGCGCGCGCCTTGGGCGCCACGCTCAATATCGGCGTGCAGTACAAGTTGCCAATGTACGACAAGTTGGAGTTTGGCTTCCTGTCCACCACCCGCATTCAGGGTGCTTATTCCTGGAACGAGGAGCGTCTCTCGGCCAACATCCATCCCCTCAAGTGGCTGGAAGGCGGCATCAACTTCGGCTTTGGCACTTTGGGCACCAGCTTCGGTTGGGTGGTTAACATTCACACGAAGGGCTTCAGCATCTTTGCCGGCATGGACCGTCTCATGAGCAAGTTCTCCAAGCAGGGCATTCCCACCGGCAGTTCGACCAATGCCAGCATCGGCATCAGCTTCCCCTTCGGCAGCCTGCAGTAATATAAAATTTTTAAGGTAACAAGATATTCAACATGATCACATTCTTCAAAACACCCGACGGCAGCATCATCGCCACGGAAAGTGCGCAAAGTCTCACAACGGAGGAATCGGAAAAGCTCGCGTGGCTCTATGGGGGCGCCAGCCCGCTCAAGGAGGAACGGCTTGACGGATACTTCGTCGGTCCGCGTCGCGAAATGATAACCCCTTGGAGTACCAATGCCGTAGAAATTACCCAGAATATGGCCGTTTCCGGCATCCGTCGTATTGAAGAATATTGGCCCGTCGAGAGTGAAGATGCAGAGCATGACCCCATGCTGCAGCGCCTCTACAAAGCCCTTGATCAGGATATCTTCACAGTGAATATCAAGCCGGCCCCCATTCGTGACATCACCGATTTGGAGGCCTACAACGAGCAGGAAGGACTGGCCCTCTCACCTGAGGAGATAGAGTATCTCCATAAGGTGGAGGGGCAGCTCGGCCGTCCCCTCACCGACAGCGAAGTGTTCGGTTTTGCCCAGATTAACTCCGAGCACTGTCGCCACAAAATCTTCGGCGGCACGTTTATCATCGACGGTGAGGAGAAGGAGTCCTCGCTCTTCAAGATGATTAAGCGCACTACGGAAGAAAATCCACACCGCATCATTTCGGCCTACAAGGACAATGTGGCTTTCGCCGAAGGCCCTGTTGTTGAGCAGTTTGCTCCCGAGGATCACGCCACAAGCGACTGGTTCCGCGTGAAGCCCATCCAGAGCGTCATTTCCATCAAGGCCGAGACGCACAACTTCCCCACTACTGTGGAGCCCTTCAACGGCGCATCTACCGGTACCGGCGGTGAGATACGCGACCGTATGGGCGGCGGTGTAGGCTCCTGGCCCATAGCCGGCACGGCGGTCTATATGACCAGTTACCCCCGCACCGCTGAAGAGCGCGAGTGGGAGCGGCTGCTGCCTGTGAGGGAATGGCTCTACCAGACCCCCAGACAGATTTTGACCAAAGCTTCAAACGGTGCTTCGGACTTCGGCAACAAATTCGGTCAGCCGCTCATCTGCGGCAGTGTGCTCACCTTTGAGCATCAGGAGCCCGAAGGGCCGCTCTACGCCTATGATAAGGTCATCATGCTGGCCGGCGGCGTCGGTTACGGCACGAAGCGCGACTGTCTGAAGGGCACGCCTCAAAAGGGCAACAAGATTGTCGTCGTAGGCGGTGACAACTATCGCATTGGTCTTGGCGGCGGCAGCGTGAGCAGTGTGGAGACCGGACGCTATTCTTCCGGCATTGAGCTCAACGCCGTACAGCGTGCCAATCCCGAAATGCAGAAGCGTGCCAACAACCTCGTGCGCGCGTTGTGTGAAGAAGAGGTGAATCCCGTGGTGAGCATCCACGATCACGGCAGCGCGGGACACGTCAACTGCCTCTCTGAGTTGGTGGAGGAGTGCGGCGGACTCATCGATATGTCCAAGTTGCCCATCGGCGACCCCACGCTTTCTGCTAAAGAAATCATCGCCAATGAGAGTCAGGAACGCATGGGCTTGCTCATTGACGAGAAACATATTGACCACGTGCGTCGTATTGCCGAGCGCGAGCGCGCGCCGCTCTATGTGGTCGGCGAAACGACTGGTGATGCACACTTTGCCTTTGAGCAGGCTGACGGCCGTCGTCCCTTCGACCTTGAGGTGAGTCAGATGTTCGGCCACTCTCCCAAGACCGTTATGGTGGACAAGACGGTGGAGCATCACTACAAGGATGTCAGCTATGATAAAAAGAATATTACGGACTACCTGAAGCGCGTGCTGCGTCTGGAGGCTGTGGCCTGCAAGGACTGGCTCACGAACAAGGTGGATCGCAGCGTCACGGGCAAGGTGGCCCGCCAGCAGTGCCAGGGTGAGTTGCAGTTGCCGTTGTCGGACTGCGGCGTGGTGGCTTTGGACTATCAGTTCCACAAGGGTATCGCCACCGCACTGGGGCATGCACCTCAAGCCGCTTTGGCCGATCCCGCCAAGGGCAGTGTCCTGGCTGTTGCCGAGTCGCTGACCAACATTGTGTGGGCACCTTTGGAAGAGGGGCTTGACACTGTATCTCTCTCGGCCAACTGGATGTGGCCCTGCCGTTCGCAGGAAGGCGAAGACGCCCGTCTCTACACTGCGGTGAAGGCGCTTTCGGATTTCTGCTGCGCTTTGGAAATCAATGTTCCCACCGGCAAGGACTCCCTCTCGATGACGCAGAAATATCCCTCCGGCGAGAAAGTCATCTCTCCGGGCACCGTGATTGTAACGAGCGGCGGACAGGTGAGCGATGTGCGCGCCGTTGTCGGCCCCGTGATGCAGCAGGTGAAGGAATCCTCTTTCTATCACATCGACTTTTCTTTCGACCGTCTGCGGTTGGGCGGCAGTGCCTTTGCTCAGAGTCTGGGCAAAGTCGGTGACGACGTGCCTACCGTGAGCGATCCCGAATATTTCCGCGATGCCTTCAATGCCGTGCAGGAGCTCGTCGGAAAGGGTCTTATCCTCGCCGGTCACGACATCTCTGCCGGCGGTTTGGTGACCTGCTTACTGGAGATGTGCTTCGCCAACACCAAGGGCGGCATGGACATCAACTTGGACAAAATCAGCGAAACGGATATTGTCAAGATACTTTTTGCCGAGAATCCGGGTATCGTCATTCAGGTGGCCGATGACAAACGTTCTGATGTGAAGAAGATTCTTGAGGACGCCGGTGTCGGTTATGTATGCATCGGCAAGCCCTCTGAAGGTCGCAGCATTCGTATTGCGAAGGACGGTGAGTCCCTGTCGCTCGACATTGATGCCCTGCGCGATGTTTGGTATGAGAGCAGCTATCTGATGGATACTTTCCAGAGCCGCAACGGCAAGGCTGCCGAGCGTTACGACAATTACAAGAAACAGCCCCTCGTGTGGCAGATGCCCCAAAAGTTTACGGGCAAATGTTCACAATATGGCATTCCTGCGGCGGCAGATAATCGTCCGAAGGCAGCCATCATCCGCGAGAAGGGCACCAACGGCGAGCGCGAAATGGCCTGGATGCTTTATCTGGCCGGCTTCGATGTAAAGGATGTCATGATGACTGACCTTGTCAGCGGACGCGAGACGTTGGAGGAGATTCAGTTTATCGTCTTCTGCGGCGGTTTCTCCAATTCCGATGTTCTGGGCAGTGCCAAGGGTTGGGCTGGTGCTTTCCTCTTTAACCCGAAGGCCAAGGAGGCGCTCGACCGCTTCTATGCCCGCAAGGATACACTCTCTCTGGGTGTCTGCAACGGTTGTCAGCTCATGATGGAACTCGGGCTCATCGGCTGCAATAAGGAGGCCCGCATGAAGCACAACGATTCCCGCAAGTTTGAGAGCGGCTTTGTCGGTTTGACGGTGGAGCCCAACGAGAGCGTTCTGCTCAAGAGTCTTTCCGGAAGCCGTTTGGGCATATGGGTGGCTCACGGTGAAGGCAAATTCTCTCTGCCCGGCAAGGAGAGCGACTACAACGTCGTGCTGAAATACGCCTACGACGGTTATCCCGCCAACCCCAACGGCAGCGACTTCTCCACCGCCGGCATCTGTTCGGCCGACGGACGCCATTTGGCCATGATGCCCCATTTGGAGCGTGCGTTCCTTCCCTGGCAGTGCGGCACTTATCCTGCGGAGCGTCTCGCCTCGGATCAGGTGACCCCTTGGATAGAAGCTTTCGTCAATGCACGTGAATGGCTCAAGGGCGTCGAAGATTAAAAGATTAACATAAACAAGTGTAAGCATAGCGATGCTGGAACTTTTTATAACATTCTTCAAAATCGGCAGTTTCACCGTAGGTGGGGGTTACGCCATGATTCCTCTTATTGAGGAACAGGTGGTCAACCGCAAGCATTGGGTGGAGCAGGAGGAATTGGCCGATCTCATTGCCGTAGCCCAGTCGTGTCCCGGCATCTTTGCGGTCAATCTCAGCATATTTATCGGCTACAAGCTCTTCCGCACACCGGGTGCTTTGGTGTGCACTTTGGGCACGGCGTTGCCTTCTTTCATCATCATCCTGCTCATTGCACTTTTTTTCCAGCGTTTCCGTGACTACGCCATTGTCAACAGCATGTTCCGCGGCATTCGTCCCGCGGTGGTGGCGCTGATTGCCGCTCCCGTGTTTCGCATGGCCCAAACGGCACATATTCGCTGGTCTAATGTGTGGATTCCTGCTGTCAGCGCCATAGCCATCTGGCTTTTGGGCGTGTCGCCTGTTTATGTGATTCTTTTGGCCGGCATCGGCGGATACACTTACGGTCAGCTTCTTAAATAACCTTCGCCTATGCTCCTGCTACAACTCTTCATAGTCTTCATGATGATCGGGCTGTTCGGTTTCGGCGGCGGTTATGCTATGGTGTCCATGATACAGGGCGAGGTGGTCACATCTCACCACTGGCTCACCACCGGACAGTTCACCGACATCGTCGCCATCTCTCAGATGACGCCCGGTCCGCTTGGCATCAACACGGCTACTTATGTGGGCTACAGCAGTATGGTCTCTGCCGGATATCCCGCCTGGATGGGCATATTGGGCAGTCTTACGGCCACTTTTGCCGTGGTGCTTCCTTCCTTCGTGCTGATGCTGATTATTTCGAAGTTCCTCCTCCACTACAAGGATCATCCTGTCGTGGAGAGCATCTTCCTCGGCATCCGTCCCGCAGTGGTCGGCCTGCTGCTGTCAGCCTCCCTGCTCCTGATGACGCGTGAGAACTTCTCTTCTCCCGGCGAGAACGGCTGGCAGTTCTGCATCTCAATATTACTTTTCCTCTTTGCCTTCTTCGGACAGAGAGTGTATCACATTAATCCCATTCGTCTTATCGCCCTTTGTGCTATCGCCGGGGCCATATTGCTATGATCAACAGAGAACTTATACGACAGAAGGTGGTGCAACTGATGTATGCCCGCTATACAGGTGAAAACACGACACTCTCCGGCTTGGAGAAAGAGTTGGAGCGCTCGTTGGACAATGCCTACGAGCTTTATCTTTCTCTGCTTTCCCTTCTCCTGGAGATGGGGCGCCTGGCCGGTCGCAACTACGAGACCGCTGTGGCCCGCTCCGAGCGTTTGGGCATCGGGCGTCCGTCCGACCGTCTGGTTGCCAACCGTTTCATGAAGCAGTTGGAGGACAACCGCGAACTTAAAGCTTTTCGCGAGCATCAGGTTATCGACTGGACCGACGAAGAGGAACTCGTACGCAGTTTCCTCAATGAGGGTCTGGCGCTTGATGTCGTTGACGATTACCTCAAGGACAGCGCTCCTTCCACTTACGCTCAGGAGCGTGAACTCTGGCGCAACATCTACAAGAGCGTTATTGTGGGCAACGAGACGCTTGACGAATTGCTTGAGGAGAAGTCGCTCTACTGGAACGACGACAAGGACATCATCGACACCTTCGTGCTGAAGACCGTCAACCGCTTCACCGAAGATTCCACGCCCGACATGCCGCTCCTGCCCAAGTATCGCGACGAGAGCGATTTGCAGTTTGCCAACGAGCTTCTGCGCAACTGCATCATTCACGAGAAGCAACTGCTCGACCTCATTGAGAGCAGCACACGCGGTTGGCGTATGGAGCGCATCGCCCTCATGGATCGTGTCATTCTTCAGGTGGCGCTCTGTGAGATACAGCATTTCTCGTCCATTCCTCTCACCGTGTCCATCAACGAATACGTGGAAATTGCCAAACACTATTCCGCTCCCGGATCGTCGCGCTACATCAACGCCACGTTGGACACTATATCCAAGAAACTCACATTAAATAAACAGCAATGATACTCTTACAAGCAGTAGGGCAGCCCAGCAGCATGCCCATGATTTTGATGATGGTGGCCATCTTCGCCATCATGTGGTTTTTCATGATTCGTCCCCAGCAGAAGAAGCAGAAGGAGATTCAGAACTGGCGCAACAGCATCACCGTGGGCACCAATGTCGTCACCGCCGGCGGTATCTACGGTGTGGTGCGCGGCATCAACGAGGCCGACAACATTCTTGAGGTGGAAATTGCCAACGGTGTCCGCATCCGCGTAGACCGCAATTCTGTCTATGCCCAGGCACAATCTCAGAACAATTAAATTTTGGAGGCGTCTGCGCTCGGTCTTTTCCTCCGAGCGTGTGATGGACATCCTGGTGTTTTTCGGCGCGCTGGTCGTGGCGACGGGCTTCTGGGTGCTCCAGCGTCTCAACGACACCTTCGAGATGGAGGTGAGGGTGCCTCTGTCGCTGACGGGAGTGCCCCGGGGCGTCACGCTCACCACGCCGCTGCCGTCTTCCGTCCGGGTCACTCTGCGCGATCGCGGCACCCAGCTCATGAACTACATGCGCCACCGCATAAAGCCTGTCACGCTGGAGTTTTCGCTCTACGATGACGGCGGTGCCACCGGTCGCGGCTACGTGCCCATCGCCGACGTGCAGCATGCCATCAATATGCAGATGCTCACCTCTACGCAGATTCAGCGCATCACGCCCGACACGCTGGAGTTTTTCTACAACCGGGGGCTTCACCGGCGTCTTCCCGTGCGTCTGTCCGGCACTGTGGAGACCACGGAGCGCAACTATCTCCACAGCATCACCTTCTCTCCCGACAGCGTCATCGTCTATGCGCCGGCTTTGGTGCTCGACACCATGATGCACGCTTATACCGAGGAGACGCACATCAGTAACATTGAAGAGGACTATGTGGACAATCTGCGTCTGCGCCCGATGCGCGGCGTCAGGTATGAGCCCAATGTGGTGCAGATGACGGCGCATGTGGACTACTACACCGAGAAGACCTTCTCCGTCCCCATTGTCGGAGTCAACTTCCCGGCCGACAAGGTGCTGCGTGCCTTCCCGGCTCAGGTGGATGTCACCGTGCGTGTCGGGGCGATGAACTACAACAAGGTTTCTTCCGACGATTTTGTGCTGACGGTGTCCTACGAGGACCTCATCAATCATCCCGGCGACCGTTTCCGTCCCGAGATAAAATCCATTCCCCAGGGCACTTCTGCGCCCCGTCTTTCACCGCCCGAGTGTGAGTATCTCATCGAGCAGGTGGAGAGCGGCGAGGTGGAGTAGGGCCGCCGTTCCTTTGTTTTTATATACGTGTGATGGACAACAATAACGAGGCACGCATCGACAAATGGCTTTGGGCCGCACGCATCTTCAAGACGCGCACCGTGGCCGCCGCCGCTTGCAAAAAGGGGCAGGTGACGATGAAGGGTGTTGCTCTCAAGCCCTCGCGCGTCATACGCGTGGGCGATATCATAGATGTACGCAAACCGCCCGTCACGTGGTCGTTTCGTGTGCTTCAGGCCATTGAGCGCCGTGTGGGTGCCAAGCTGGTGCCTGAGGTGTTGGAAAACGTCACGCCGCCCGAGCAGTATGAGCTTCTGGAGATGAGCCGCATCAGCGGTTTCGTCGGTCGTGCCAAAGGCACCGGACGCCCCACGAAGAAGGACCGCCGCACGCTCGACGACTTCACGGAGGATGTGCCGCAGTTCTTCGGCGACTTCGATTGGGAGGACGACGATGATGACGACGATTTCCCCGATGACGAAAAATAAAGAAGTGCTTTAGGGATTTTCAATGATGCGGTCTGCCGGGCCGCATTCTTTTTGCTGGCGGATGCGGGCTTCCACCTGTTCCCGGGTGCATCGGTCGCGCTCCGTCACGCGGCGTATGCGCGTCTCCAGCGGGGCTCTCACCTCCCACACCTCGTCCACCGTGTCGCGCAAACCGGCTTCCCAGAGTATGGCGCTTTCCATCACCACCGTTTCGGCCGTCTGTCTCTTGCACCAGGCTTCGAAGTCGCGCTTCACGACGGGGTGCACCAGCGCGTTCATCGCCTTCAGATGCTCTTCGTCGGAGAAGAGCCAGGCGGCCACTGCGCTGCGGTTGAGACGCCCGTCGGCATCGTAGGCATCGGACCCCACCAGCGCGGTGATTGCGCGCCGCAGTTCGGGGTCTTCCTCCTCCAGGCGTTTGGCTTCGCGGTCGCAGTCATAGACGGGGATGCCCTTTTCGGCCATCTGTCTGCACACGTGGCTCTTGCCGGTGCCGATGCCGCCCGTGATGCCGATGCGCTTCATCTTATTTGTTGTTGAAGTGACACATGGCGAACTGCATCCCCGAGAGGCAGAAGGCCTTGATGGCCTCCACCGCCGTGAGGGCGCGTTCGTCGCAGAGTTTTTCGTCTTCGGGGGAGAAGCGTCCCAGCACGAAGTCCACCTGCATGCCGCGCGGGTAGTCGTTGCCGATGCCGAAGCGCAGGCGGTTGTAGCCTTCGGTGCCGAGCACGGAGGCGATGTGTTTGAGGCCGTTGTGTCCGGCGCTCGAGCCGCCCTGCTTCATGCGTATGGCGCCCACGGGCAGTGAGAGGTCGTCCACCACGACGAGCAGTTGCTCCAGGGGAATCTTCTCCTCGTTCATCCAGTAGCGCACGGCGTTGCCCGAGAGGTTCATGAAGGTGGAGGGCTTCAGCAGCACCACTTCGGCGTTCTTCACGCGTCCGCGTCCGACGAAGCCGTAGCGTTTGTCTTCAAAAGCAATGTTGGACGCCTTGGCGAAGGCGTCCAACACTCTGAATCCTATGTTGTGGCGGGTGCGGTCGTATTCGTCGCCGACGTTGCCC
>CADAVI010000018.1 GCA_902791295.1 uncultured Bacteroidales bacterium
GGTGTATTCATCCACCAATTTGTTGAAGTCCTGAATGCTGATGTTCTCTCCATAGATTTGTCCCACGCGCTGGTGGCGTTCGTTTTGAGTGTATCCGAGCGAACGGACAAACTCTTCTGCAATGAAAGCAAACAGGGCAAGAGCCACGATGATAACGAGGAACTTACCATGCTTCCTGACTGAATTTAATGCGGCCATAATTTATTTTTTTTATATTTTTACCTAAGACATTTATTGCATTATGCAAAAACTCGAACGCAAAAATAGAAAAAAAATACGACTTGGCGGCTCTGCTGTGCAGAGTTTTTTTGCTTATTCCGTGATTTTGAGGTGAACGAGTTTGATTTGCGTGTTTGTGGTCTCTACAATCTTGAACTCAAAATGCTTGTAGGTGATGATTTCGTTAAGTTTCGGGAAACTTTGGTACACAGCCAAAATGAACCCGCCGACGGTTTGGTATTCATCGCTCTCGGGAAGATTGAGAGAGAAGAGCTCATTGGCTTTTTCAATCTCCAGGCGTCCTGAAAGCAAATATTCTCCGCCGCCGAGATCTTTGGCCACATAGTGCTCCGTGTCGTGCTCATCCTGAATGTCACCGAAAATCTCCTCCACGAGGTCTTCAAGGGAGACTATGCCGGCCGTGCCGCCAAACTCGTCCACGACGACGGCCAAAGTCTTCTTCCGGGTGATGAAGGTGGAGAGCAGTTTCTGCGCCGGCATGGTCTCCGGGATGATGGGCAGGTGGCGGATGTGCTTTGTCCAGTCGTCGGTGCTCTTGAGGCGGAACATTTCAGAGGAGTGAAGATAGCCCACAATGTCGTCAATGTCTTCCTTATATATAATAAGTTTGGAAATGCCGTTGTCGATGAAAAGGTTGAGCACCTGAGTGAAACTCGCCGTGAGGGGGGCTGCAACAATTTCCGTGCGGGGCACAACGCAGTCGCGAACACGTACTTCGCCGAAATCCAGCGCATTTTGGAACATGATGACCTCGTCTTCCACATCTTCTTCATCGCTTTGCGCGTCGATATTGCTCTGAATGAGGTGGTCCAGGTCCGTCTTGGTAAAGTTTTTCTTTTGCACATTCTTCATCTTCAACCCGAAACAACGCAGCAGCAGTTTGGCCAACAGACTGGTGAAACGGCTCACGGGCCATAAGATAAAGTAGAAGAACAGCGCAGGCACAGCACAGAAATGCATGGCGCGGTTGGGGTTGATGCGGAAAAGCATCTTGGGCAGAAATTCTCCGATGAAGAGCACGATGACGGTGGCCACCAGTGTGTTGACCAGGGGATTGCTCCGAATGAGGTGCGCCATAAGGATGCCGTAGATGACCAGGGCGATGTTGTTGCCGACAAGCAGGGTGGTGATGAAATCGTTTTGGCGCCGGTAGAAGCGGTCGAGGATACGCGTGGTGAGACTGCGGTGCTCACGCTCCATCTCCAACAGCATTTTGTTGCTGGAGACGAAAGCTATTTCCAATCCGGAGAAAAAAGCGCTGAGAAGCAGAATGAGGCAAATGCTTGCAATCATAGGCGTCGGGAAGATGGAGTGTCGGACGGGGTGTCGGTGCCGGTGGAGTCGTTCTCAATGTCACCGGCAGGGAAATCACCGACGGAGTTGCTCACCGCATAGCGTGTCATCGTCTCGTTGGAGCGGAAGTCTGTGCCATGCAGCGTGCGGTCGGGTGTGACAATACGCATAAACTGGTGATTCCACATTTCATGGCGGTCCATGTCCCAAAACAGCTCTTCGGTGAAGAAGCGCGTGTTCTCCACGTTGCGGATGCGCACTCTGCCGCGCAATTCCCACAAGCGTTGATCGTGGAGATAGGCCGTATCGGCTTGCACATACATATCAACATGAAAGGTGGTGTCAAAGCGTTCCATCAGCATGCCTTTGTAAAAACGCCATGTGGAAGGTCGCTCGGGATGATTGAAAATATCCCATTCTTCGGCTACAAGCCGGTAGCGAATGATGCCGCTGTCAGAGATGAGCGTGCTCACACCGATGGCGTGCATGAAAGGGAGAGAATCATTCTCATTGACAGCCTCCGCCACATGTTCCTCGCTGTTGCTGCATGAGAAAAAACAGCAGAGCCAACAGAGCGTCAGACAAAAGTGTTGGAACCGTTTCACTCAATCTTATACTTCATGAACCAGCGTTCGTTGAACGAGACCCCCACATGAATCATATAGTAATTCTCAGTGATTAATCTGGTGCTGGAAGGTTGACGGCGGAGCCATTGGAAAGAGACGTTGACCGTCGAACGGTTGTTGATGCGGTTGGTGATGGGCAGGCTAACACCAGCGGTAATGCCGTATTCTGACGGGCCGTCCTGCGTCGTGCCTGTGCCGGAGTAATTGACCTTCATGTAGGGGGTGGAGTAGAACGCACCGATGCGGTAGCGACAACGTTCGAGATAACCGGGATTGTGGCCCCGATTGAGTACGGCAGGGAAGAACTCTGCACCGAGATTGATGCGGTGTCGGTCGGAAAAGTAACCGACAGAGTTCTTGTATTGCAGCTGCCCGTTTTTATTGGTGTACGACTCGGGGATGCTGCAGCTCCCCCATTTTTCGTAACGATAATCTGCAGCAACGGACAGCATGCCGCGATTCTCCCAGGCAACGCCCAGACCGAAAGCGTGGGGGATGTCAATGGCATCGGAAACGGACACTTTGGTGGTGTCCTTCATTGAGGTCCAACGTTCAAGTTTTGCATCGGTGCCCGTATTGTGTCCCAAACTGGCCGTGAAACCTGTACGCAACAGGTTGTTGCCGTTAAGGATAATGGGCAGTTGCAGGCCGAAGTCCAACTTGTAGGTGAGAATGTCGGCAGAGTGCTTTTGGTAAATCGTACTGTAGACCGCGGCTGTGCTGCCTCCGACAAGGAACGACTGAATCATATTGTGCTCGTATGAGCCCCAGATGATATTGACATCGGCACCGACGGACAGCAGACGTATGGGACTGCGGAGTTTGCGGAAAGGTTGCCATCCGATACCGACAAAGGCGCGGTGCGTGCCTCCGCTGCCGTCAAAATCCTGAAAGTTGTCAATCTCAGACGATGTCGTGCGATCCTGGCCGACTGAGGACTCGTGTCGGAAATCGTATTTGATGGTGGTGTAGGGCATGAAGCCGAAACTCATACCCAGGCCGGGTCTGAGACGGAATCCGGCCACGACGTATTCAAAAGAAGCCCCTCTGGTGTAGACGCGGCTGCCGCCTTGCGACTGTTTGCCGAAAGAAAACGACGCTCCGACATCGAAGAGGAAGGAGAGGGAATCAATAGTGGCGTAGGAGGCCGGATTGAGGCTGTTGAGGCGGTTGGAAGAGTGAAGTGCAATGCCTACGCCGCCCATGCCGCGGTTGAATCCGGTCACGCCGTCACCGGCCAGGCCGATGCCGAAACGGGAATAAGTGGAGTAGGTGCCGCTGCTCTGTGCCGTTATCCCCAGTGCGAAGAAAAGCAGCACTGTGAGGAAGAAATATTGTCTGTAAAAACTCATTTCGAGCGCAAAGATACAGAAAAAACGGCATTTAGCGATTTACGACGGGCAAATTATTTTCCAAATGCCTTAATTTTCTTCTTTTTCTTCTCCGACATGTCCTTTGTCTCCTTTTTTTTATGTACCTTTGCGCCAGATGAATCGCGTTATAGCCCTCTTATATATTTTTTTTGCGCACTTGATGATCGGTTCGGCGACAGTTCGCGGGGCAGAGGTGGAAGTGAGCCTGCTGACCTGTTCGCCCGGTGTCAAGAGCTATGAGCTCTACGGACACACGGCGCTCCGGGTGAAGCAAAGCGGGTCGGGGATTGACGCTGTGTTCAACTACGGTGTATTCGACTATACCCAGGACAATTTCACTTGGAACTTCATTCTTGGCCGGTGCGACTACATGGTGATGCCCGTGAGTTATGACGCATTCTTTCAGGAATATGAGCGGCGCGGATCCTCCATACTCTCGCAGCGTCTCAATCTGACAGAGGCGGAGGCCGTGAAGTTGTTCGGCCTGCTCAAAGAGAACGTCAAGCCGGAGAATATGGTCTATCGCTATGACTTCTACCGCAACAATTGCACCACAAAAGTGCGAGACATCTTGGAGCAGGCTGTTGACGGCGAGATCGTCTATCCGGAACCGCCTTTCCATATGATGTATCACCGGCATGAAACCTACAGGGAGATGATACATCATTACACCCGCACCTCCAAGTGGTGTGAGACGGGGCAGGATTTGTTGCTCGGATGTCATTCGGATACGGTGCTGTCGTCCCGTGCCATGCTTTTCCTGCCGGAATATTTGTCATCGGCATACGACGGTGCCGAAATTCGCAGCGAGAGCAAAGACACCAGACCCCTTGTGGCCGAGCGCAAAGAACTGCTGCAGAAAGGGCGTCAGACTGACGAGCCGGGTTTCCCGTTCACTCCTTTGCAGTGTTCCGTCATCCTGTTTGCCTTTTCCCTGCTGGTGTTGACGCTGGAAGTGTTTTTTAAGCGGCAGATGTGGCTGATTGACATCGTGCTGTGGGGCGCTGTGGGTGTGGCCGGTCTGTTGCTGTGTTTCCTTTTCTGTTTCTCAAAGCATCCGACGCTGGACAGCAATTTCCAAATATGGCTGTTCAATCCTCTGCCTCTGGTCGGATTGTGCTACATTGTCCCGGCAGCAAGAAAGAAGCAGCGCACGTTGTGGCACGGCTTTGAGTTTGCCTGGCTCTTTTTCTTTGTATTGTTTATGCCTTGGGTGCCGCAAGACTATGCTTCGGGTGTTTTCCCCCTGGCGTTGTCTTTGATGACGCGCCCAATAAGTTATTTCCTCGCTTACCGACGTGATGAACAATAAGACGCTGACGATATTGGCCCTCGGTGCCGCTTGTCTGGCACAGCCCTCAAGTGCACAACAGACAGAAGTGCCCCGGCTGGTGGTGAATGTGCTGATTGACGGTCTGCGTACCGATTATCTGCAGGCCTATGCTCCTCTCTTCGGAGATCGCGGATTCAAACGCCTCGAGCAGGAAGGCAGGGTGTACTCTCAGGTGGAGTATCCCTTCAGAGACCCCGACAGAGCCAGTGCGGCTGCCTGTTTCGCCACCGGCGCCACGCCCTACGACAACGGCATTGTGGCCGAAAGGTGGTTGGACCGCAAGACGCTGCAGCCCGTTTATTGTGTCGACGACAAAAACTACCCCGGCAATCTGACGCCGGAGGCCTCGTCGCCACAGAAGCTGTTGGTGAGCACAATGGGAGATGAGCTGAAAGTGGCCTCGATGGGGCACAGCCTGGTATACAGTATTGCTCCCGGTCGTGAAACAGCCGTATTGCTGGCCGGACATGCCGGTGACGGCGCTTTTTGGATCAACGATCTCACCGGGCAATGGTGTTCCACCTGTTATTACGGGCTATATCCTCAGTGGGCCGTGTCTTATGACAACCATAAGGGACTAAAAAACAGGATATCCTCTACGACGTGGACACCGTATGTGGAACCGGCTGAAGATAAGGACTCAAAGAAAAAGGACGATTTTTTGCACCGCTTCACCGGTGACAGAAAATTCCGTGAGTTCAAGACCAGCGGACTGGTGGGAGAGGAAGCCGTAGCGTTTGCCATATACCTCCTGCAAAATACAGGGTTGGGCATCGATGTCGCTACCGATATGCTTTCACTGGGCTTGTATGCCGGCAGCTTTGACCACCAGAGTGTTCAGGATTTTTCAAAAGAGCATCAGGATACGTATGTACGTTTGGACCGTGACCTGGCCACCCTGATGGATGCCATAGATCAAAAGTTGGGTCGCGGCAAGGCGCTCTTTGTCGTGACCGGCACAGGAGTGACGGAGCCGGAAACGCCCCAGGACCTGTCGCGCTACCGTATTCCGACGGGCACATTTAACATCACCAGAGCCTCCATGCTGCTCAATATGTATCTTGTGGCGGTTTATGGGCAGGGCCAGTGGGTAGAGGGTGTGATGGGCCAGGAACTGTTCCTCAACAGAGAACTCGTAGAGAAGCAGACGGTCAACCTCTCGGAGATGTTGCAGCGCAGCAAAGATTTCCTGCTGCAGCTCTCTGGTGTGAAGGACGTGGAAACATCGCATCATCCCGTATTCGGTGACCTCTATATCAAAGTGTCTCCGGGATGGACGTTGGTGAATGATGAGACCGGACAGCAGACTGTGACGCGGGAGAGCTTTACCAGCTTCCCGCTGTATTTCCTCGGTGCCGGAGTGGTGAAGGAGCGTGTAAGTGAGCCCGTCACTGTAGATCGCGTGGCTCCCACTGTCAGCAAAGCCATCCATATTCGGGCGCCCAACGCCAGTGGCAAAGCGCCGCTTTTCTGAAACGGCGTCTCGTGAGTGCAGTGAGATGTTATATAGAATAAAAAGAAATTACGATATGAATTTTTCTCAAATATTAGTTAAGATTTTCGGCGACAAGAAAAGCCGTGACCTGAAAGCCTACCAACCTTTGGTGGCGATGGTTACTGACATTTATCCCAGTGTTCAGGCGCTTTCCAATGACGAATTGCGTGCCCGGACAAAAGCACTGCAGCAGCAGATACGCTCTGCCGCCAAAGAGCAGCAGGACGAAATCAACAGTCTGAAAGCCTCCATTCCCACAACGGAAATCCAGGACCGTGCGCCTATTTTTGCCAAAATAGACCAGTTGGAGAAAGAGGTGCTGGATATATATGAAAAGCAGTTGGATTTGGTCAGAGCCGAAGCTTTTGCCATCGTGAAAAGTACTGCAGAGCGCTTTGCTCACAACGAGAACATCGAGGTGACGGCCACCGATTTTGACCGCGAATTGGCAGCCACGCACGATTTCGTGGATATCGTCGGCGACAAGGCTATATACCATAATCACTGGGTGGCCGGCGGCAACGAAACTGTGTGGGATATGGTGCATTTCGATGTGCAGCTTTTTGGCGGTACGGTGCTGCATCAAGGCAAAATTGCCGAGATGTTCACCGGTGAAGGCAAGACGCTGACGGCCACGCTGCCCGTGTTCCTCAATGCCCTGACGGGTAACGGTGTGCATGTGGTGACGGTGAATGATTATCTGGCCAAACGCGACTCCGAGTGGATGGGGCCCATCTATATGTTCCACGGGCTGTCGGTGGATTGCATAGACAAACATCAGCCCAACTCTGAAGCCCGTCGCAGGGCTTATCAGTGCGACATCACCTTCGGCACCAACAATGAGTTCGGCTTCGACTATCTGCGCGACAACATGGCTCAGGATCCTTCGGAACTGGTGCAGCGTGCCCACAACTATGCTATTGTGGACGAGGTGGACTCCGTGCTCATTGACGATGCCCGTACGCCGTTGATTATTTCCGGACCCGTGCCCAAGGGCGATGACCAGATGTTTGAAGAATATCAGCCTTTGGTGGAGCGCCTGGTGGGCGTTCAGCGCACTTTGGCAACGCAATATCTGGCAGAGGCCAAGAAACTGATTGCTGAGGGCACGGCGGAAGGCGACAAGCAGAAAACGGCCGACGGCTTCCTTTCACTTTTCCGCTCCCATAAGGCGCTGCCCAAGAACAAAGCCCTCATCAAGTTCCTGTCCGAGCCGGGTATCAAGAGCGGTATGTTGGCTACGGAGGAGATATATATGGAGAACAACAACCGACGCATGCCGGAGGCTGTGGAGCCGTTGTTCTTTGTGGTGGACGAGAAGCAAAACAGCGTAGACCTCACGGATAAGGGTAATGAATGGCTGGCAGACCAGGTGAAGGACGCCGCCCTGTTTATCCTGCCAGACATTGCCTCCAAGATGGCGGAAATCGAGGCTATGTCTTTGCCTGACGAAGAGCGACTGGCGAAAAAAGACGAAGTGTACAACGACTATGCCATCAAGAGCGAACGCGTCCACACACTGCAGCAGTTGCTCAAGGCCTACACGATGTTCAACCTCAACGACGAATACGTCATTCAGGACGGTGAGATTAAGATTGTGGATGAGCAGACGGGCCGTATCATGGAGGGTCGCCGCTGGAGCGACGGACTGCATCAGGCCGTGGAAGCCAAGGAGCACGTCAAGGTGCAGGCTGCCACGCAGACCTATGCGACTATCACCCTGCAGAATTACTTCCGCATGTATCACAAACTGGCCGGTATGACCGGAACGGCTGTGACCGAGGCCGGGGAGTTTTGGGATATCTATAAGTTGGATGTTGTGGAAGTGCCGACCAACCGTAAGGTGATTCGCAAGGACTACAACGACAGAGTTTATAAAACGCAGAGAGAGAAGTATAAAGCCGTTATTGAAGAAGTAGAACTTCAACGCAATTCCGGGCGACCGGTATTGGTGGGTACCACCTCTGTGGAAATCTCCGAGATGCTCTCCAAGATGCTCTCCATGCGTAAGATACCCCACCAGGTGCTCAACGCTAAACTTCATCAGAAGGAAGCAGACATTGTCAAAGAAGCCGGTCGCAGTGTGGACGGTCTGGGCACCGTGACGATTGCTACCAACATGGCCGGACGCGGTACGGATATCAAACTGACCCCCGAAGTGAAGGCTGCCGGCGGTTTGGCCATCATAGGCACGGAGCGTCACGAAAGCCGTCGCGTGGATCGGCAGTTGCGCGGCCGAAGCGGCCGTCAGGGCGATCCCGGCAGCAGCGTGTTCTTCGTTTCGCTGGAGGACAAATTGATGCGTCTGTTCGCTTCGGAGCGCATTGCCAAGGTGATGGACCGTCTGGGCTTTGAAGACGGCGAGATGATTGAGCACTCCATGATTACGCGTTCCATAGAGAATGCCCAGAAGAAGGTGGAGGAGAACCACTTTGGCGTGCGCAAGCGCCTGTTGGAGTATGATGATGTGATGAACAAGCAGCGTACGGTAATCTACTCCAAGCGCCGCCACGCTCTGATGGGAGAGCGCTTGGGCATGGACATCTCCAATATGATTTGGGACCGCGTATGCAACATCATAGAGAATAACGACTGGGACGGATGCCGTGAGCAGTTCCTGGAAATCCTGGCCATGGAGGTGCCTTTCACCCGTGAGGAAAGGGAAACGATTGACATTAATCAGCTGGCAGAGACTGCTTACCAAAAAGCAATGGAGCGCTTCAAGCAGAAATGTCAGATTATAGCCAACAACTCCATGAAGGCTGTCTCTATGATTAAGGAGAACCCCGACATGCCCCACTATGAGAACATCATGGTGCCTGTGGTGGACGGCCGGCGTGCCTACCAGATCAGTGTCAATATCGATGAGGCTTACGACTCTCAGTGTCAGGCTGTATGCACGGCGTTCCACAAGGCCCTCATCCTGCACACTATCGATGATTGCTGGAAGGAAAACCTGCGTCTGTTGGACGAGCTTAAGCACTCCGTGCACAACGCCAGCTACGAGCAGAAAGATCCCTTGTTGATTTTCAAATTGGAGAGTGTGAAACTCTTCGACGATATGGTAAACCGAATCAACGACAGGGTAGTCAGTGTGCTGATGCGTGCCCAGGTGCCGGAATTGCAGATACGCACCGAAGCCGCTCCTCAGCAGCCCCAGCGCCCTCGTCAGCAATATACGGAGAGCCACCAGTCGCTCACGGATGAGGGAATGCGTCAGGCCGCAGGACGCGATACGCGAGACCAACAGCCCGTACAACCGATTCGGGTGGACAAAATGCCCGGACGTAACGATCCCTGCCCGTGTGGCAGCGGTAAGAAGTTTAAGCAGTGCCACGGGCGGAATCTGTAAGTCTTGTCGCTCAGGGCCTGACCCGTCGCATCGGTGACAGATACCTCTTTCGCAACCTTTCGCTTTCTATAGCGGAAGGGCAGCGGGTGGGGCTGATTGCCCAAAACGGCACGGGCAAGACTTCCCTTCTGAATATCCTGGCCGGTGTGGACGCTCCGGACGAGGGTGAGGTGGTTTTGCGTTCTGGCCTGCGTATCGGCTACCTGCCGCAGCAGGTCGATTTTCAAGAGGACGACACTCGCTCCGGAGGCCAGATTAAGAGGGCGGCAATTGAGGCCGTACTCAAGAAGGAACCCGATTTGCTGATTCTCGACGAGCCGACCAACCATCTCGACCTCGGTATGGTGGAGTGGCTGGAGAGTTACCTCCGCCGCGGGGGCATCACTCTGCTTATGGTGACGCATGACCGTTATTTCCTTGATCGTGTTTGTAACATGATTTTGGAACTGGATGACGAGCATCTGTACACCTATCGCGGCAACTATGCTTATTATTTGGAGAAACGGCAGGAGCGGATTGACAACAAAAGGGCCGAAATTGCCCGGGCCAATAATCTGTACCGTACGGAACTGGCATGGATGCGTTCCACACCGCAAGCCCGTTCGCACAAAGCACGTTACAGGGAAGATGCCTTCTACGACATAGAGCAAAAGGCCAAAGAGCGCGTTGCGGAAGACAAGGTTCGTCTGGAGGTGAAGAGCGGCTACATCGGCAGTAAGATATTCGAGGCAGAATACGTCTCTAAAGCCTTTAAGGACGGCCCCGTGATACTTAAAGATTTTTACTACAACTTCTCCCGATACGAGAAGATGGGTATCATCGGCAACAACGGCACGGGGAAATCCACTTTCGTCAAGTTGCTTCTCGGATTGGAGACACCCGACTCCGGTCGATTCAATGTGGGTGAGACGGTCACTTTCGGGTATTTCTCTCAGGAAGATATGCAATTTGATGAGGGGATGAAGGTGATTGATGCCGTCACGCGCATTGCAGAATACGTGGATTTGGGCGGCGGTCGCAAACTCTCGGCCATGCAGTTCCTGCAGCATTTTATGTTCACGCCGTTGCAGCAGCAAAACTACATCAGTAAACTGTCAGGCGGAGAGCGACGCCGTCTGCATCTGTGCACGGTGCTTATGAAGCAGCCCAACTTCCTGGTGTTGGACGAGCCTACCAATGATCTCGACATTATGACGCTGCAGGTCTTGGAGCAGTATCTGCAGGACTTCCGCGGTTGTGTCATCGTGGTGTCGCACGATCGTTACTTCATGGACAAAGTGGTGGATCACTTATTGGTGTTCAAGGGCAACGGCGTTATTGATGATTTTCCGGGAAACTATACGCAATACCGGGAATCTCTGGCACATGCTTCGGCTCAGAGTGGCAGCGTGACACCAAACACGGTAAAGCCGCGACTGTCAGAACCGAAAAAGCGCCTTTCCTATAAGGAGCAAAAGGAGTTGGAGGCTCTGGAACAGGCTATAGGGCTCTTGGAGCAAGAGAAGAAAGACATTGAGCAACGGCTCAGCGGCATGGATGTCAGTGTGGAGGAAATCACGCTCCTGTCCAAACGTTTACCTCAATTAGAGGAGGAAATGGAGGAAAAAACGTTGCGCTGGATGGAACTGGAAGAGAAGAAAGACAGTTGAATAAATACACAAAACGTTTATAATACAATGAAACACCATTTTTGTTTGTTGCTGGCCTCTGTTGCCGTATTGGCATCCTGTGCCAAAGGAGAGTATCGTATCAGCGGTTCTTTGAAAGATTTCAAGGGATATGGCTATGAGGTGGATTCCGTTGTGTTACATGTGGACGATGGGAATGTTCCCGTGGTGAACGAAGAGAGAATTGCTGCTGCAATTGTCGAGACGGATTCGTTCTATATAACGGGGAAAACGGATAGGAACGTTTTGGCAGAGGTGACGTTTTACCTCAAAAAAGCCGGGGAGCAGAGCCCTTTCCGGGTTCCGGTCGTGTTGGAGCCCGGACAGATGACCTTTGATTTGCGCGAGGGATTTTTTGCCGGCACACCTTTGAACAACGATTTTCGGGATTTTCGCAGGAAGTTGATGCACATGTCTTCTGTCGAAGAAGCTTTGGATGTACTGGACACAGTGATGGCTACCCATAAAGCAGACCCCGCCGGTGTCTTGTCCCTGTCTCTTCTTGTACCGTATATTTCTCCCGCCCAGTCACTTTCTTATATCAATAATCTTTCCGCAGAAATGCAGCAAATTTCTATGATAAAGGAGATGCGCAGTCAATTGGAGGCGAAGGGTAAAAGTGCGGAAGGTCAGCCGTTTATTGACTTTGAAGCCTTATATGATGGCAGGGTGCAGCGGCTTTCCGATTACGTGGGGAAGGGTAAGTTTGTATTGGTAGATTTTTGGGCTTCATGGTGTGGTCCTTGCAGAGCGGAAATCCCTAACTTGATTAATATTTACAACCGTTACAAAGGTGACAAATTCGATGTTATCGGTGTGGCAACATGGGACAAGCCCAATGACACGAAACGCGCCATTGCCGAGATGGGCATTCCGTATCCTCAAATCATGAACGCGCAAAAGGCGGGCAGTGACGCATACGACATTGAGGGCATTCCCGAGATAATTCTTTTCGGTCCGGACGGCACCATTCTCAAGCGAGGATTGCGCGGAGAAGCGATTGAAGCAGAGGTAAAGGCGGCGCTTGGCCTTTAAGCGCTTGGCAGATACAAAGGAAAACAGGTGCGAACAGTCGGGAATGAACATATTTTTGCTTTTTTCGCTTGATTCGTGAAACTTTTCTTAAAAAAATGACAGATGTATGTGCGAAAATTGTTATCTTTGCTTGACGTTAAGTGTAAAATAACATTAAAAACATATCATTTACCTATGAAAAACAAATTTCTGATGTCATTGATGGCGCTCGTCTGCGCTTTCATGGTGTCGTGCTCGGATGATGAGGGCGATATCAAGTTCCTGAGTGATGACAATGGTAACGTTTACACGATTATGTGTCCCTCCGCCGAGTCATGGCAGCATTTCATCGTCAGCTCAACGGTAGATTGGACGGTGGAAACAGACGAATCCTGGATTCATTTGGCAAAGACGTCTTATTTGGCCAAGGAAACCACCGGCATGTTTAAGGTGGGCCTTTTCTCAGGTTACACATCACGCACCGGTACGATTCGTGTTAAGGCCGGCGATAAGACCATCGTCATCACTGTAATCCAAATGGGTTCGCCTGTGGTGTCGTTCTATCAGAAGAATTATCAGTTCACCAACAAGCGCACCAGCTTCATTGCAGAAATTAACACTAATGCTTCGCTGGAAGCCAACATTGAGTATGTGGAGCGTAACGGCTCGGAAGAGACGCTCATCACTACCGAGCAAGATTGGTTGAGCTGCAATCTTCAGGAGAGCGGGACGGAGTACAGAAAGCAGTTGGTACTGACTGCTCAGGCTAACACGAACGAACAGCCCCGTTACGCCCGTGTCATTATAAAGGATATTCAGTCGGTGACCACAGATACCATTCGTGTTGAGCAGTTGGAAACTGATGTGTTCCGTGTGGTGGACAGCGACGATCCTTATGCTGCCTCTTATGTGCTGAGTTCCTACGAAGCTGCCACGGTGAACTTCTATATCGACAAAAATGTAAAATACACCGAGGCAATTTCCGATGAGTCATGGATAACGAAGAACACGACCAAGTTTGCTCGTGAGGAATTGAGCTACAACGTTGCTGCCAGCGAGGAGTTCAACACCCGTGAAGGTACGATTACTCTGACGTACGGTGATGAGGAGATTGTGCTTACAATCCAGCAGCCCGGTCATCCCATGTTCACTTTCTATGCGACGACCAGAAACAGAGAGATTACCGAGGTCACAGGTATTGATTGCGACGGCGTCGTCGGTGATGCTCAGAGGAAGGTGAAGTATTGGACCAACTTTGCAGACTTCGACATTACCTCCAATAATCCGGATTGGATTCCTGAGTCGGAGCAGAGTTGTGTGAAGGGTATGGATGGAGCCACCACGGCTGTATGTATCCAGGTCGCCAAGAACAACGGTGAGAAACGCAACGGTTCTATCACGGTGACCTGTCAAGGTGATGACAGTTATAACAAGACTCTAAACATCACTCAAAATCAGTTTGAGGCTCGTGCAGACATCAGCCGCACCACCCGTACCATGTTCTTGGGTTATGATGATGAGTACACGGCTTTGAGTATTTTGGACGACGAGGAGAATCATCCCAACTTTGAGTACGAGTCCATTGTATGGTCTTCATCCGACGAGAGTCTTGCCACTGTCGACGAAAACGGTAAAATCACAACTCTTGCCTCCACCGCCAGCGGCAAGACCGTAACGATAAAGGCAACCATCGCGCTTAAGGAAGGTTATAGAGTTGCCACGCTGGAGAAGACCTGCGCGCTTACCGTAGCAGATGCCTATCTGTATGATGCAGATGACAAGACAAAGACTAAGGTTGAGGAGCTGGAGTTGGTAGTGGGTGATCAGGATCTTTCCGAGTCCATTCTTACTGTGAATGCCGTGAACTTTACGTCGCAAGCTGTTGCATGGAAGTCTAACAATCCTGACGTTGCAGCAGTTACTGTAGATGAAAGCAAGTGTATCATTGAGGCCGTTAATGCCGGTGAGACAACAGTTGATGCCATTATTACCACCGGTGACACGGAGCTTCCTTCCATCACTGTTAGCTGCAAGGTTAAAGTGACAGTTCCTGAAAATTTAGGAGAATGAAACATACTTCAGCAGATATAAAAAATCCCCGGCCTTTTGGTCGGGGATTTTTTTAAGACGAATGAAAATGTTCACTCAATCTCCTGTAGGAAGATGGCATCAAGAGCCCATGTGGCGGCATCGTTGGTGAAGAAATACCCCTGCCCGGATGATGTAGTGTTGTTGGTGTGGAACAGATATCCAAGGGTGCCGAACGGGTGATGACGACGCATCTCTTCTTTAGCAATATATAACTTTTCTCTGTTGCCGGTCTGCCAGAAGGCGTAGAGACCGAGGCGGGGACAGGGGAAACTGTTGTGCGTGATTTCCTTGGCCTTTTGGCGATAGTTGGCAGCATGGTCCAGCCAAACCTGTTCCCAGGGCTTGTTGTTGATGGAGAGCATCATCTCGTTCATGAACTCAAAGCCGCCCATAATGGTGCACAGATGGTTGGTATGTTGCACCGCAGTGTCACCTTCCCATGACAGTATGCCGGTGGCGGGATCATAACCTAATGCCAATGGTCCCGAGAAAAGGCCGTGGGGCATATCTGTGATGCTCTTCATGCCGATGAGTATCTTGTCACGATAGCGGGTGTTGCCGGTGCGTTCCCATTCTGTGAACCAGTTGCCTGCATAGGCCAACCAGTCCGGGCCGATACGCAGACGTGCCGGAGCTGTACACGGATATTCTGCACTGCGCGGCTGAGCCAGACGCAAGGGGTCGAGGGTGTAGAGCAGGGTGTCTGCATCACGCACTTCACGCATGATGTCACCCAGGCGTTCGTCTGCAGTGAGATAAAACATAAAACGATTCCAAAAAGCCTGTGATATACGGGCTTCTTTGGCTCCGCAGCCCCAATGCAACACGTTGTGCCGTGAGCCCAACCCGGCATGCGGACCGCGATGATAGGTGTCCACCTCGGAGCAATGGCGTGTCATACGGGTGGCCAGGTGCCAGACGCCTTCATCGCCGCTGCGCAAATATTGATACCAGAGCATTGCCGGTGTGCCCAGCTCGGTGTTGTCCCAGGCATATCCGCCGACATCATAGCGCCATTCACCTCTGCTCTCATCATAGGTGTGCATGAAATCTCCATAGTTGAAATAACCGTACCATCCGTGTTCTTCCTGTTGTCTTTCATAAAAATGCATCAAAGAGTCCAGTTCTCTGTCGTATGCGCTGCCTTTGACCAAAGACCAAAGTCCGAAGGCACGTTTTGAATGCATATATTCCGGTTGCGGCGTATAACTTGCGTAGCGTGTCTCCGTGAATGGCTTGCCTTCAGGCAGAGACGTAATCCACAGCGTACTGGTGCGTGCAGTCCCTATCGGGGTGGACATACCGGGTTGTACGTCCTCGTAGGCGGCCTCCAGTCCATGAGGTATGGTGTCGTAGTGGGCAAAATTCATAGATTCCGCCTCCGGACTCCATAGAGCCACTGTGATGACGGCAGTGTCACTGCGCGCATTGTCCACCTGCAGGGTGGAGGGATAGGACTGCCAGAAATCTTCCAGCAGTACCGACACACTGCGGTGTTTGTCGCTGACGGCGACCAGTCCGGGAGCACGGTGGCCTTCAATGGTGCCGATCCAGGGTGAGGCTCCGGTGGCGCGCTTGCGAATGCTGTAGCCGTTGGGGTTAAGCTGGGAGAGTCGGAATCCGTCCCATGAGGCCAGTTCTTCCAATATGGTGCGACTCTTTTCGTTTGCGGGATTGCCGATGCTGTCCAGTGTGATGACTCGTCGTGCAACAAGCGGCTTGACGGCCATGTCGCGTATGCCGTCTTCCTGAGCAAACCAGATGTGGCGCTCGTGCATTTTGTCCTGCAGAGGCACCTTGACCTGCAGACTCAATTCGTGCAGTCCTTCGCGTGCGGTCTTTTCGTCAATGAAGGAGGTGAAGACGACTTTCTCTTCCGGGCAGCCTTTCCATGAGTATATTCTCATGGTGAAGTTTTGCCCGTCGTATCGTACACATTTTGAGAATTTACCTTCACGCTCTGTATGTGCGGAGAGTATCTCCTGTCGGCGTCCGTTGAGCACAACGGCGGGTACGATGCTCTCTGTAGTGGCTGTAGTGACCTTTCCCGGGAGACACCCGCTCACGGCGAGCCATTTGATGCTGCCGTCCGGCCAGTAGGCCAAAGCCCATTGGTCCGTCTCGGCTTCCTGAATGACAATGTGTTGACCAGGCCTCAACTCACCTGCGGCAAAAGGAATGCCGAAAGTAAATGGCATGCCGGGTCGCGCTTCCCCGTTACAGTTCATTTCTGCCAGAGAAAAACGGTGGATGACGGCATCCTTTGAGGTCTTGACTTTCTTGACCGACGGTTCTTGCTGAGTGATGCGGAAACGGCGTATCTGCGCATGGCTCTGAGTGGTCCGAAATCCGAAGTGGCCTTGGGTGAGGGGATGAAGATCCACATAGTTGACCAGGGTGTCTCCGTCGATGACATAGAGCGCACGGCCGTCCCGGCTTTCCAAATGGATGCGATACCAGTGGTCAGGTTTGATCAGATGTCCCTGATCCTTGTATTCTCTGATAATGGCAGGATGGGCTTGCCCGTCGTAGCGGCGAAAGCGGCTTGTGGTGTTGTCGTTGCCACCGTAGCCGAAATAGTAGAGTGACATGGATGACGCTTTTTCGAATACGCCACCGCGTTTCTTCGCTTCGGACAACGCTTTGTCTGCCATCCAAAAGCAGTTCAGGTCGGACACCCGGCCGTCGCTCATGATGCGCGCTTCGTAGTCGATGCTTACATCTCCTCTGAGCAGAGTCTTATTCCACAGGGTGAGGCCTTTCGGCGCCCTGATGTCGCATACGGAGTCTTTGCTCCAACTCACTTTGGCCTCTTTGGCCTCACTCTCAATAACCCAAGAACTCTCCGCATAAGCCGAGAGTTCCAGAGTTAATACTATGAGAGAAAACAATGCTCTCATGGTGTTATCGTTTAGATGATTAATATCGTGCTGTTATTTCGTGTATTTAAGACCGAGATAGAGACCGTCAATATTTTTCAGCATGCTGGAAACGACAGACAGGGTGGAATTGCTGCTGCCCACAATCTGCTGTACAAGTTCAATCAGTTTGGAGGCATCGCTGGCCACCTGCAATGTGTTGCCCGTGATTTTCACGTTCAGCACGAATTCTTTGGAGAGTTGGCTGATGAGCTGGCCGCCCAGTTTTAGCGACAGGTTGTGTCCGTTGACGCTCCACATAAAGGGAATGCTCTTGGGCGAATTGGCGTTGTAGGTCAGGCTGCCGGTCTTGTCTTTATTGAAAGTGATGGAAATCTTGCCGGGTGTGAATCCGAACTTCGTCAACTGGTTTTGCAGCGTTTTTTCCACCTTGGCGCTCATGGCTGTCGTAGCGATGTTCTTCAGCACGTCTTCGCTCTCAAATACGACGGCGGGCTGGGAATAAATCCAGGTGCCGACCAATGTGTTCTCGTTGACGGTAGCCGTACCGAGCAGGTTGGCGACAACGTCACCGACGACGCTGCTGCCCGTTACCGTTGTGGCGGCAGAGGAGGCTGCGCTGGTGGCCATGTTCTTAAGCAGTCCGCCGAGCTGGGCGTTGGCACTGTTCACAATGAGGGCCATAAAGGCCAATGCAAATAACTTTTTCATAACGTTTTTTTTTTATCGTCGTTATACTGTATGTTTTTTCTTTAGACCGTGTGCGGGGCCGAAAGTTTATTTCTTCAGCGCCGCAATACTCTCCTTGAGGGCCTGTATCTTGCTCTCTGCGTCGGCGAACTTCTTGCGTTCCATCTCTACAACTTGCGCAGGTGCATTCTGTACGAAGCGCTCGTTCTGCAGTTTTTTGCCGATACCGGCCTTAAAGCCTTCCAGGCGTTCAATCTCGGCTTCGGCCTTTTTGATTTCGGCCTCGGCATCGATGAGTCCTGCCATCGGTATGCCATATTCTCTGGTGCCCACGAGGAAGGTCTGTGCATTGCTGTCTTTTTCCTTCACCTCGACGATGTCCTCCAGGTTGGCCATCTTCATGGCAGCAGCCCTGTAGGTGCCGTTCAGGTTTGCACCTACTACCTGCAGCGTGAGACATTCCTTGGGAGCGATGTTCTTCTGTGCACGTACGGTACGCACGCCGCTGACGATGAGTTTGATGTCCTCCACATTTTTCAGCACCGCCTGTTCGCCTTCTGTCGGGGCATCCAGTTTGAGGTTTTCGCGCATGATACTTTCACCCGGCTTGCGCTCCTCGAGTGCTTGCCACAATTCTTCCGTGATGAAGGGGATGAAGGGGTGCAGCATCTTCAGCAGCACGTCGAAGAAGCGAAGTGTGGCCTCGTATGTGGTGCGGTCGATGGGCTGTGCCTCGCCGTTGACGTAGGCGGGCTTCACCATCTCCAGATACCAGCCGGAGAATTCGTCCCAGAAGAGTTTGTAAACAACCATCAGGGCCTCGCTGAGACGGTACTTCGAGAAGAGGTCGCTGAGCTCTACGTTGGCTTCCTTCAGTTTGGCATCAAACCATGCGACAGCCAGTTCTGCTGCCTCGGTCTGCTCTGTGTCGGCCACCTGCCAACCCTTCACCAGACGGAAGGCGTTCCATATCTTGTTGTTGAAGTTGCGGCCCTGTTCGCAAAGGGCGTCGTCGTAGAGGATGTCGTTGCCGGCAGGAGCGGAGAGCAGAATGCCCATGCGCACACCGTCGGCGCCGTAGCGGGCAATGAGGTCGAGGGGGTCGGGGCTGTTGCCCAGGCTCTTCGACATCTTGCGGCCGAGTTTGTCGCGCACGATACCGGTGAAATAGACGTGCTTGAACGGCATCTTGCCCTGATATTCGTAGCCTGCCATAATCATGCGGGCCACCCAGAAGAAGATGATGTCGGGACCGGTCACCAGGTCGGCAGTGGGGTAGTAGTAGTTTATCTCCTCGTTGTTGGGCTCTGCGATGCCGTTGAATAGCGAGATGGGCCAAAGCCACGAGGAGAACCAGGTGTCGAGTGCTCCCTCGTCCTGCACGTAGTTGCCTTCCGGAGCCGTTTCCGAGACGATGATTTTGTCGTTGGGATAGTTCTCCAGGCCGGTTTCCTTCAGCAGGTCGGCGTCGTAGTATGCGGGGATGCGGTGACCCCACCACAGTTGGCGTGAGATGCACCAGTCCTTGATGTTCTCCAGCCAGTTGCGATAGGTGTTCTTGTATTTTGCGGGATAGAACACGATATCATCCTGCATCACGGGCGGCAGGGCAATGTCGGCAAAGTGCTGCATGCGGATGAACCACTGCAGTGAGAGTCTGGGCTCGATGGGCACGTTGGTGCGCTCCGAGTAACCCACCTTGTTGTCGTAGTCTTCCACGTGGTCCATCAGGCCGGCCTCGATAAGGTCTTCGGCAATTTGCTTGCGGCAGTCGAAGCGGTCCATGCCCTGATATTTCCTGCAGTTTGCCTGCTGCTCGGGCTCAATGCCACTGAGGTCGATATGGGCATCGGGCGTGAAGATGTCGTAAGTGGTCAGATTGTATTTCTGTCCCAGCATGTAGTCGTTGGCATCGTGGGCAGGCGTCACCTTCAGACAACCGGTGCCGAATCCGATTTCCACGTAGCGGTCTTCAATCACGGGCACCACGCGTCCCACGATGGGCACGATGAGGTGCTTGCCCTTGAGCCATTGGTTCTTCTCTTCCTTGGGATTGATGCACACGGCCACGTCGCCCATGATGGTCTCCGGGCGCGTGGTGGCCACAACGGCGTATTTGCCGGGCTCCTCTGCCACCATGTATTTCATGTAGTAGAACTTGGAGTGCTCATCGTGGTAGATGACTTCCTCGTCCGAGAGCGCCGTCTGCCGTTCGGGGTCCCAGTTGACCATGCGCAGGCCGCGATAGATGAGGCCCTTGCGGTAGAGATCGCAGAAGACGGAGATGACGGCCTTCGAGCGTTCTTCGTCCATCGTGAAGGCGGTGCGGTCCCAATCGCACGAGCAGCCCAACTGCCTCAACTGCTTGAGGATGATGCCGCCGTGCTCTTCCGTCCAGGCCCAGGCGTGCTTGAGAAACTCCTCGCGGGTGAGGTCGCTCTTGTTGATGCCCTGCTCTTTGAGGCGCTTGATGACTTTGGCCTCGGTGGCGATGGAGGCATGGTCGGTGCCGGGCACCCAGCAGGCGTTTTTGCCCTCCATGCGGGCGTGGCGCACCAGGATGTCCTGGATGGTTTCGTTGAGCACGTGGCCCATGTGCAGCACGCCGGTTACATTTGGCGGCGGGATGACCACGGTGTAGGGCTCGCGTCCGTCGGGCTTCGAGGCGAAGAGCTTGTGCTCCAGCCAATATTGATACCATTTACTTTCAACCTCGTTGGGGCTGTATTTGGTTGCTAATGCCATGAGTATTGTTGTTTTGTAGTAATTCTGATGATTTTTTCCTGATAAAATACAGTTATCAGCGCGCAAAGTTACGGAAAAATTCGTAATTTTGCAAATGCTATGCATACAAAAGAAGAAAAAATGGCGGCTTTTGGCCGACTGCTCGACGTCATGGACGAGTTGAGGGAGAAATGTCCCTGGGACAGGAAACAAACTAACGAATCTTTACGCTCCAATACCATAGAGGAGGTCTTTGAACTCTGTGACGCGCTCATGCGGGAAGACAATCACGAGATTTGCAAGGAGCTGGGCGACGTGCTTCTTCATGTGGTGTTCTACGCCAAGATCGGATCGGAGAAGGGCGAGTTTGATATCGCCGACGTCTGCAACAAGCTATGCGACAAACTCATTTTCCGTCATCCTCACGTCTATGGCGAGCAGAAAGCCTCTTCCGCCGGTGAAGTGAAGGTGATTTGGGAGCAGGTGAAGCAGAAGGAGAAGGACGGCAACAAGACCGTGCTCGGCGGCGTGCCCGAGGCGTTGCCTTCCATCATCAAGGCTTACCGCATTCAGGACAAAGCCCGCGGTGTGGGCTTCGACTGGGAGCACCGCGAGGATGTTTGGGACAAGGTGCACGAGGAGATAAACGAACTCCGTGCCGAGATGGACAAAGATGATGTCCAACGCAGCACGGAGGAATTCGGTGATTTTCTGTTTTCTCTAATCAATGCAGCCCGACTCTATCACATCAATCCGGACAATGCTCTGGAGAAGACCAACCGTAAGTTTATCAAGCGTTTCAATTACGTGGAGGCTGCCGCTAAGGCTTCCGGTCGCCCTTTGACTGATCTTTCCCTTGAGGAGATGGACAGCCTTTGGCGTCGGGCGAAGCTTGAGGCTTAGCGCCGCCTTTGCGGCCGCCTCTGTGCTGGGGTGCCTTGCCCTTGTTGTGGCCGCCCCGAATCATGTTGTGGTAGAAGCGCTCTTCGGCTCTGATGACGCGGAACATCTTCTCGGCGGTGATGGCGTTGGCGCCTTTCTCGTAAAACTCTTTCTTGGTCTGAGCCTCTTTGGCTTCGATTTCGGCCAGCTGTGAGAGCACGGCACCGAAGTTCTCGCGGCTGTTCTTCTTCAGCTCGAATTTCTGACGGCCCAGAGCGAAGAGGCTCTTCTTGTATTCGCGGTAGATGGGCATGAAGGTTTCGGCCTGGCTCTCGCTCAGCAGAGCCTCGTTGATGATGTAGGCTTCCTGACGCTTTTCGAAGGCCTTAAAGTTCGGGTGGTCCTGTTTCTTCCCTTCTGCGTAGCCGGCAAACGTCACGGCCGAGAGCAGAAGCATGAGAAAAATCTTTTTCATAGTCCTGTCTTTTTAGTATTGGGTTAGGTAATACTCGATGTCTACATTGTGGAGCGTGACGTATTCCAGCATTTCTTCTTCGTAGAGCGTTTCCGCATCGTTCTCGGCGACGACGGGCTCTGTCTGAAGCAGTCCGAAGCTGGCCACCGCCACCACGCCGACGGCTGTGGCTGCAACGGCCAATCTCTTCCACAGGGGCATCGTCTTCGGGGCTTCTGCAGCGCGCTTGCTTTCGGCCTCCTCCTCACGGATGCGGGTCATCAGCCTTTCGGGAAATGACTCGAAATACCCTTCGGGTGCGATCCACGGATTATGCTTGTTTGTTGCTCTCATAGACATCTATAAGACAGGAGTGGAGAATAATGGTTTAATCTGTGTCGTTAAAAAATTTTTTGATTTTTTCTACAGCCAGATGATACGAGGCCTTGAGTGCGCCCACACTGGTGTCCAGGATGTCCGACATCTCTTCGTATTTCATCTCTTGGTAGTATTTCAGCAGGAACACCTGTTTCTGCTTGGCCGGCAAATTGTTGACGGCTTGCTGCAGTTGGCGTTCCGTCTCATCGCCGTCGAAGTAGGGGTCGGAGGCCACATCGGGCAGCGCCCCATCGGTGTCGAGCCGCCTCTTCTCGATGAAATTCAGTGCCTCGTTGGTGGCGATGCGAAACAGCCACGAGCCCACTTTGGCATCGCCCCGGAAGCTGTCGCGTGCCTGCCACGCTTTCATGAACGTGTTCTGCAGCACGTCGTCGGCGTCTTCGTGGCGTCCCACCATGCCGCGTATGTGCATATAGAGCCGCTCCTGATGCTCTTTCACTATGAGAATGAATTCCTGTTCGTTCATAGCGGAGCTTTCTCGGAAGAGAGAGTGGAGAAAGGGGGTGCTTACTTGACGTTCACCTTGCGAACCGTCTTGCCAACCTTCAGGATATAGCATCCGCGGGAGAGGTTCAGCTTCAAAGTGGCCTCTTCGCTCTCAAGTGCCAGCGATGAGATGCGCACACCGGCCAGGTTGAAAATCTCCAACTTCTGTCCCTGAGCGTTGGTCACCTTCACGCTGCTTTCCTTTATCGTGATGCTCACGCCCTGCATCTCGTCTTCAATGACGTCGTCGGGCTGCTCCATGCTCATAGCAGGAAGTGCCGTAAAAAGCGTCATTAAGGCTAAAATCCAGAACTTTTTCATCCTTTTTTCAGGTTTTTACAACGCAAAGATACAGAATTTATTTTATTCGGCCAAACTTTTTTTCAAAAAAATCGTAAAAAAAACAAAGAAAGAGGGCTGTGACCCGATGATCACAGCCCTTCCTTAATATAATAAGGTGTGCGCGTGCGCGTTATTCACCTTTCTTCATCTTGGCCTTCAGTTCGGCCAAAGCGTCGATGTCGCCCAGGGTGGTGGCGGCTGCCTGATTCTGGATTACGGGAGTTTCCTCCTTCTTGGCGGCCTTCTTGGGAGCGGCAGCCTTCTTCTCTGCGCGGGCGGCATCTTCGAAGATGCGGCTGTGAGAGAGGATGATGCGGTGGCTCTCCTTGTTGAACTCAATCACCTTGAACTGGAGCTTCTCGCCCTGCTTGGCCTGAGAGCCGTCCTCCTTCTGGAGGTGCTTGGGTGTGGCGAAGCCTTCAACGCCGTACTCAAGCTGAACCACGGCGCCCTTGTCCATCATCTCGGTGATGGTGCCCTCGTGGATGCTGTCCACGGTGAAGACGGTCTCAAAGACGTCCCAAGGGTTCTCCTCCAGCTGCTTGTGGCCCAGAGAGAGACGGCGGTTGGCCTTGTCGATTTCCAGCACGCAAACCTCGAGCTCCTGACCTACCTTGGTGAACTCGCTGGGGTGCTTCACCTTCTTGGTCCATGAGAGGTCGCTGATGTGAATCAGGCCGTCAACGCCTTCTTCCAACTCAACGAATACGCCGAAGTTGGTGAAGTTGCGCACCTTGGCGGTGTGCTTGGAGCCCACGGGATACTTCGTCTCGATGGTCTCCCAGGGGTCTTCCTTAAGCTGCTTCAGACCGAGGCTCATCTTGCGCTCCTCGCGGTCGAGGGTCAGGATGACAGCCTCCACTTCGTCGCCCACCTTCATGAAGTCGTTGGCGGAGTGCAGGTGCTGGCTCCACGACATTTCGCTCACGTGAATCAGACCCTCCACGCCGGGAGCGACTTCCACGAATGCGCCGTAGTCGGCCATAACGACCACCTTGCCCTTGATCTTGTCGCCCACCTTGAGGTTGGGGTCGAGCGCCTCCCAAGGATGGGGAGTGAGCTGCTTCAGACCCAGGGCGATGCGCTTCTTCTCCTCGTCGAAGTCGATGATGACGACGTTGATCTTCTGGTCGAGCTCCACCACTTCGTGGGGATCGCTCACGCGGCCCCAGGAGAGGTCGGTGATGTGAATCAGACCGTCCACGCCGCCCAGGTCGATGAAGACGCCGTAGTTCGTGATGTTCTTCACCACGCCTTCGAGCACCTGGCCCTTCTCCAGCTTGGAGATGATTTCCATGCGCTGCTTCTCCAGCTCGGCCTCGATGAGAGCCTTGTGGCTGACAACCACGTTGCGGTATTCCTGGTTGATCTTGACAATCTTGAACTCCATGGTCTTGCCCACGAAGATATCATAGTCGCGGATGGGCTTCACGTCAATCTGGCTGCCGGGCAGGAAAGCCTCGATGCCGAAGACGTCCACAATCATGCCGCCTTTGGTGCGACACTTGATGTAGCCCTTGACAATTTCCTCATTTTCGAGGGCCTGGTTGACGCGATCCCAGCTGCGGCTGGCGCGTGCCTTGCGGTGAGAGAGAATCAGCTGGCCTTTCTTGTCCTCCTGATTTTCGATGTACACCTCCACCTTGTCGCCCACCTTCAGGTCGGGGTTGTAGCGGAATTCGCTCATGGGGATGATGCCGTCGCTCTTGTAGCCGATGTTCACCACCACTTCGCGCTTGTTCATTGCGATGACGGTGCCGTCCACTACGTCGTGCTCACCGACGTTGTTCATTGATTTGTTGTAAGCCTCTTCCTGAGTCTCACGGCTCTGCTCTGAGGCGACGCTCCCGTTCTCGTAGGCTTCCCAGTCGAAGTCTGCGTTGGGGGCAATGTTCTTGTAATCTGCCATATTTGTTAAAGGGTTAATAAATTAAGTTAATGGTTCTCTTTTGCCCTGTTTTAAACAGATGCGGGCGCAAAGATACGGTATTTTTTCCGAACGGCAAAATCTTTTCCCGGAAAAATGCCGTAATCTTCACGATTTTAATGTTTCGCATCCGCGAGAGTGTGTCACCAGCGTCCGCCACCGCCGCCGGGGAAGCCACCGCCACCGCCTCCTCCTCCGCTGTTGTAGTTGGAGAGCGTGACGCTGCTGCCGCCGCTGAAGGCGCTGTAGCCGTTGCCGTTCCAGAAGGCGGTGCCGCCGGTGGTGACGCTCTTGCTGAGGGCGGGTGTGCCGGTGGTATATACGGCCATTGTGGAGCCCATTGAACTGTTGGAGGGTATTTTGAAGGCAAAGGCTGCTGTGGAACCGTTGTAGAGACCGTACCACGCGCCTTTGGTGTAGGATGAGGCCGACTTGGCCGTGCCGCCCGATATGCTGGCGCCGCTCTCGAATCCGCCGATGGCCACCACGTTGCCGCCCGTGATGTAGAGTTGCTTGCCGCCTTCGGTGTTGGCGTCAATGCCCACTTCGGGCGCTCTTGCTGCTACGGCCACCACGTTGCCGCCCTTGATGTAGAAGTTGCCGTTGGCGTCGAGGCCGTCGTTGCCTGTGGAGTTGCCGTAGAGATAGCCGCCGCTCACGGTGACATCGCCGGAAGCATTGACGGCGTCGTCGCCGGCTTCGGCATAGACATAGCCGTTGGTGATGTCCAGTGTGCTCTTCGTCTCGATGCCTTCATGGTAGGCGGACTTGGCATAGAGGCTGCCGCCGCTGATGCTCATGGCGCCCGTGCTCTTAACGGCCTTGGGCGACACGGAGAGGTTGTCGCTCAGCCGCTCCGTGGCGGACGACGATGTCGTGGTCCTGACGGTGGTGTTGCTGCTGCTTGAGCAGTAGGCAATCTGTCCGCCTGCGGTCACGATGAGGCTGGCTTCGCCGCTGATGCTCAGCGTGCCGTCGCTCTTGATGCCCTTGCCGCCGGCGCCGGTGTTGGTGAGTGTGGCGGTGCCGCCGCTGAAGGCGGTGTTGCCGTCGGCGCTGAGGCATGCGCTGCCTTTTATCTCAAGGTCGTCCGTGTCCCATGCTGCCGTGCCGGAGGCGCTGACGTTCACCGTGCCGTCGGTCATCCTGATGTCGCCGGCGGCCTTGATGCCCTTGGTGGCAGCGGCGGTGGCCGTGATGCCGAGTGTGCCGCCCTCCAGGTAGATGTTGCCCGAGTCCTCGTCCTCGTGGCCGGTGGTCTCGCCGGTGGACGCGGTGCCGTCCAGGTCACACTGGATGCCGTCGTCGCCCACGCCGCTGATGCTCACCGTGCCGCCCGTCATTTGGAAGTATCCGTTGCAGCTGATGCCGTCCTTCACGGCGCCGGTGATGTTGAGCGTGAGGTTCTTCACGCTGATGTAGTCGCCGCTCTTGACGGCGTGCGCCGTGTTGCCGGCGACGTTCAGTGTGCCGTTGCCCTGCAGCTGCAGTTGTCCTTTGCTGTAGATGCAGCCCTTCTGACTGCCGCCGGAGCCGTCGGCCAGGGTGTTTTCGGTGCCCTTCTTCGCGCTTAGCTGTATGCGTTTCTTGTTGTTGATGCTGACGGCGGCGCCACTGGGGTTGGTCAGCGTGAGGCCCGCCAGGCTCACGGTGCACTTGTAGGCGCCTTCGAGGGCAAACTCGCCGTCGGTCGTGGTGCCGGAGAGCTGGTAGGTGATTTCATCGCCATCGACGGCGTCGGTGTTGCTCTGCACCAGGGTGACGTGGGCGCCGCTGACACCGGGCGTGACGTATTGCGCCACATTGCCGGCCACGCTCACGGCGGCCGTCGTGCCGTCGTAGCTCACGCTCACGAGGTTGGGTGTCACTTCCGTAGCGTCCACTTCTATTGCTCCGATGTCGGCTACAGCGAACTTCTTGCCCTGTATGGTGACGGCGGCGCCGCCCTCGGAGTAGGTCATGTCTCCCGTGTCGGCGGCGGCGAAGCGGTAGGTCACCTGTCCGGTTTTCACATTGAGCGTCTGTGCCCCGCCTGTCAGCGTCAGCATAAGGCAGAGGGCTGTGGTGTATAGTTTTTTCATCTTACTGCGATTTTTGCATTTATTCCCTCGCCTTTGATGATGTAGATTCCTTGTCCGAGCTGCTTGGCGGCTTCGCCCTTTGACGCGAAGCGCCCCATCCTGACGCCCGTCAGGCTGTAGGCTTCCACTTCGCCCTCCGTCTGTTCTCCCGTTGCTCTGATGTTGCCTACGGCTGTGGGCGTCTGCGAGAAGTACATCTTCTTCAGCGTTGCCAGTGTGAACGTCTGCGTGCCGACGGCATTGGTAGCCAGCAGTTTCCCACCGCTGAATATCAGTGTCAAATTCTCCACCGCCACCGAGGTCTCCGTCTCGTCGGCGTTTTGGAAAGTGAGGTAGGGGTAATCGTAGGCCTTCGTCGTGAGCGCCGCGCAGCAAAGCAGGGCGAGCATCGTTGTCTTCAGGTTCTTCATTTTTGAATTTTCTCTGATTTACCATGCAAAGGTATGACCTTTTTTTGCAGAATTGCTTGTTAATTATGGACTTTTTTTTGACGCATTGTCGCTATTTTGTGTCTTTTTTTGATTTATTAATCCTATCGTGTCAAAAAAATACATATTTTTGCAGCATCAAAACACTTGTGCAGGATGAACAACGCCCACGACAAGAATTTCGCCGTCCGCGAGAGGGAACTCGCCGAGAAGATTAAAAGGGAAGGCTTGATGGTGGTGCACGGTGATGCGCTGCTGCCCATCGACCCGGAACATCACCTTACTCAGAATCTGGTGATTTCACTCTGTCTGCAAGGCACGCTCAATGTGCGCTACGACATGCTGCCCGTGGAGTTCAGCGAGCACGACATCACGGTGGTGATGCCCGACCACATACTGGCGCGCATCGACCAGACGGCGGACTATCGCTGCGTACACGTGCTGGTGTCGAAAACATTCTTCAATGAGATAAGTTTTCGCAATCCGTATCATTTTCATCTTCAGTATCATTGCTCGCCAGACCTTCATCTCGACGACGAGCAGTTCAAACTGATGAGGCATCTCATTTCCGTCCTGGAAACAGCAACGAAGATTGAGGGCGAAAAGCGCAACGAGATGTGTGCCGCCGTGATAGACCTCATCGGTGAGTTTCTTTTGGAATTCCGTCGCAAGGCCGGTGTTTCTCCCGATGTTCAGACGCCGAGCATGAGGTTGTTCGACCGTTTCTACGAGGCCATCACGCAACACTACCGGGAGAGCCACGAGGTGCAGTTCTATGCCAACCTCTTCTGCGTCTCGCCCAAATATTTCAGCACGGTGATTCGTCAGGCCACGGGCGCCACGCCCAGCGAGTGGATTGCGCGCTACATTGTGGTCAGAGCCAAACTGCTGATGCGCTCCACCGACTTTTCTATGGCGCGTATCAGTCAGGAGCTCGGTTTCCCCGATCAGACCTCGTTCACGCGCTTCTTCAAGACCAACACGGGCTTTCCGCCTACGGCCTATCGTTCTAGGCGTCGCGAATGAAGCGCGCTCAGGGAACGAGCACCTTACGCACTTCTTTGCCTTCCCTGACGATGTAGATGCCGCTCTTGGCGGCGTTGGTGCGTCGTCCCTGCAGGTCGTAGATGATGCGGTCGCCGGCGGCTGCTGAGGCGGAGGCTTTCAGGGCATCGATGTCGGCGTGCTGCTCCGTGTCGGCGGCAGTGAAGTTGCGCGAGCCGCCCGTCAGGCTGATGTCGCCGTCGGCCTTGACGGCCTTACCCTGGCAGCCCGTCACGTTCAGCGTGCCGCCTTCGTGGTAGAAGTTGCCGCTGTCCTCGTCCTCATGGTCGGTGGTCTCGCCGGTGGATTCCGTGCCTTCGAGCTCCACCTGCATGGCGTCGTCGCCGCATCCGCTGATGCTCACCGTGCCGCTCTCCACGAGCATGTAGTTCTTACAGTGGATGCCGTCTTTGGGGGCGGAACTGATGTTGAGCGTGAGGTTTTTAATCTCCAGATATTCTTTGCTGTACACGCCGTGACGGGAGTTGGCCACGATGTTGAGTGTGCCCTTGCCTTTGAACTTGAGATGTCCCTTGCAGTGGAGGCATCCGTTGTAGGTCTCGTTGGCGCCGTCGGTGATGGTGCTCGTCTTGTCCTTCTTGGCGCTCACGGCCACGCGCTTGCCGTTTTGCAGGTTGACGGCGGGGCCGGAGGGGTTGGTGATGTTCACGCCGCTGAGCTCCACGGTGCATTTGTAGGAGCCTTCGAGGTAAAATTCGCCGTCGCTTGTCGTGCCGCTGAGCACGTAGATGATTTCGCCGTCGGTGTTGCTTGTGGTGGGGTCAATACCGGCGAAGTCTTCACTCTGCGTGATTTTGACGTGGGCGCTCTCGCCGCTCTCCACGCTGACGTAGGAGGCGATGTTGGCGGCTACGGTGACGGTGGCCGATGTGCCGCTGTAGAAGATCTCCACCGTGTTGTCGTCCACGGCGTAACCGTTTGTGGCCAGCATTGTGGCGAAAAGTGAAAGCAGGAGCAGTGTTTTGTTCATGGCAGGATGTGTTTTTGGATGTTTTGCCGCAGCAAAGTTACGACTTTTCTTTCAGATTTCGTAAGTTGTCTGTTGATTTTTCTAAGTTATCTGTTGAAAAATACAAGTTATCTTTTCTCATAAACCCCTTCTGTGGCTTCTCAGAGGCTTCTTAGAGGCTTCTCAGAGGCTTAGAAATTGAAGATTTCCGCCGTAGTTTTAGGGCGTTTTGGGCGAGTTTTGGAGTGAAAGCGGGGGAGACGTTATTTGTGAATGACCACACACAAGTTGTTTCTTTTATTGATAATCAGTAATTTGTAGACGCAAGTGGGACAGTGGGACAGTGGGACAGTGGGACAGTTAGAAATCACACTATTATACACCAAAAATAGTTCTATATTTATATATAAATATAGAGTGTATTTTTGACCTTTTTGTATCTGTTTTTGAACTGTCCCACTGTCCCACTGTCCCACCCTCAAAAAAAATTGAAAAATTGCTCAAAAATTTTAGACCGCAATGTCGCCGCCGTATCTTTGCAGCGTCGATTCCGAACTGACGCTCTGAGTGAAGAACGACAAGCGATCTTTGACTTTTTGCTACAACAATTCCACGGGGCCTCTAACTGGAGAAAATCGGTTTTTGAACCTCTCTCCTTTGCCGTATCGAAAGATTTTCGTACCTTTGCGGCCGCAAAGACAACGAAAGACATGAGTAAGACCCGATACACCGCCGTCATCTGGGATCTGGACGGCACGCTGCTCGACACGCTCGAGGACCTCTTCCTCTCCGTGAACCTCGCCCTCCGCACCTTCGGCGAGGCCGAGCGCCCTATGAAGGACATACGTCTCTTTGCCGGCAACGGCGTGCGCCGCCTCGTGGCGCTCTCCACACCGGGCGGAGAAGAGCATCCCCGCTTCGAAGAGATATTCCGCTGCTTCAGGGACTACTACGTGGAGCATTGCGATGACCACACGGGCCTCTATCCCGGCATGAAGGAGACGCTCAGGGCGCTGCATGCCAGGGGCTACCGCATGGCCGTGGTGAGCAACAAGCTGCAGGCCGGCGTGGACGAGCTCTGGCGCGAGCACTTCAGCGACACCGTGGAGCTGGCCGTGGGCGAGCGCCCGGGCGTGCCCCGCAAGCCCGCACCCGACATGGTGCTGGGAGCGCTCCGCGAGATGGGTTTGAAGCCGGAGGAGGCCGTCTATGTCGGCGACTCGGAGGTGGATCTGGCCACGGCGCGCAACGCGGGGCTCGACTGCATCACCGTGCTTTGGGGCTTCCGCGACCGCGACTGGCTCGAAAAACAGGGCGCCCGATGCTTTGCCGAACGCCCTGAGGATATTGTGACCATGCTGTCCCGCGACTAACGCAGATCGACCACTTCGGCCGTGGGATAGTCGGCCTGCCTGAAGCGGAAGTCGTCGTCGCTGAAGTTCTGCTTCACGGCGTACTCGTAGATGGCGAAGCGCGTCCAGTTGCCGTCGTTGCGGGCACGCAGACACATCGGGGTGTAGTCCTCGGCGATGTCAATCACCACGCGCTCGGGGCGCGAAGCCGACGAGACGGCCGTCATCGTGATTTCCCACACCTTCTGTCCGCGCAGTTTGCTGCGCTTCATGGAGAGCTTGTAGCCCTTCTTGTAGGCGCCGAGCAGGGCGGCGGGCGACGACTTGCGCAGCTCCGTCTGCGTGGGGCGCGTCATGTTGACCTCGTTGCTGCTCTTGAGCCAGGTCCACTGTGTCTCGCCGTCGTACCAGGTGACGTGCTCCGGCGTGGTGAGCGTGTATTTGTCGCCCTTCATCGTGAGATGGCCGTGGGTGGTGCCGGCTTCCTTCGTGCCCTCGAAATGGGTGATGGTGAACTGGCCGCGCACGCCGCCGGAATTTTCGAGTTTGTTGACGGCCGCGTCGAGTATGGCTTTCGGGTCTTCCTTGGCCGAAAGGGTGAAGGCGGCTAAGAGCGACGCCAGGAGAAAGATTTGACGTAGGTTCATGATAACTTGGGATTGTGTTAAGCGTTCTTCAGGTTGTCGAGGCGAAACTGAAGGTCCTCCTCCGACATGCACAGCACCTCGCGCGGCTTGCTGCCGTGGGCGGGGCCGACGATGCCGGCCACCTCGAGCTGGTCCATCAGGCGTCCGGCGCGGTTGTAGCCGATGGCAAACTTGCGCTGAATCATGCTCGTGGAGCCCTGCTGCGTCTGCACCACCAGGCGGGCCACCTCCTCAAACATCGGGTCGAGATGGCTGATGTCCACATCGGGTCCCTCGCCGTCGTCGCCCTCCATGGGCACGTCGGGCAGCGGATAGGGGCGCTGGTAGCCCTGCTGGGCGGCGATGAAGCGTGCGATGCGCTCCACCTCGGGCGTATCGACAAAGGCACACTGCACACGCACAGGGTCGCTGCCCGTGAGGTAGAGCATATCGCCCTTGCCCACCAGCTGGTTGGCGCCCGGGCGGTCGAGGATGGTGCGCGAGTCAATCATCTGCGACACCTTGAAGGCCATGCGTGCGGGGAAGTTGGCCTTGATGGTGCCCGTGATGATGTTGGTGGTGGGGCGCTGCGTGGCGATAATCATGTGGATGCCCACGGCACGCGCCAGCTGCGCGATGCGGCAGATGGGCAGCTCGATTTCCTTGCCGGCCGTCATGATGAGGTCGCCGAACTCGTCGATGACCACCACGATGTAGGGCAGGAAGCGATGGCCCTCGGTGGGGAGCAGTTTGCGCGACTTGAACTTCTCGTTGTATTCCTTGATGTTGCGCACGCCAGCGCTCTTGAGCAGCAGGTAGCGGTTGTCCATCTCCACGCAGAGGCTCTTGAGCGTGCGCACCACCTTCTGCGTGTCGGTGATGATGGCTTCCTCGTCGTCTTCGGTGCCTTCCACCTGTGCCAGGAAGTGGTTGACGATGGGGGCATAGACGGAGAACTCCACCTTCTTGGGATCGACCATGACGAGCTTCAGTTCGGCGGGGTGCTTCTTGTAGAGCAGCGAGGTGATGATGGCGTTGAGGCCGACACTCTTGCCCTGACCCGTGGCGCCGGCCACCAGCAGGTGGGGCATCTTGGCCAGATCGGCCATGTAAATCTCGTTGGTGATGGTCTTGCCGAGCGCCATAGGCAGCTCGAAGGTGCTCTCCTGGAACTTGCGCGAGTTGAGGATGCTCTCCATCGACACCATCTGAGGCTTGGCGTTGGGCACTTCGATGCCGATGGTGCCTTTGCCGGGAATGGGTGCGATGATGCGGATGCCCAGTGCCGAGAGGTTGAGGGCGATGTCGTCCTCCAGATTGCGTATCTTGGAGATGCGCACACCGGCGGCGGGAGTAATCTCGTAGAGCGTGATGGTGGGGCCCACGGTGGCCTTGATGCTCGAAATCTTCACGCCGAAGTCCTGCAGCACGCGGATGATGCGGTCCTTGTTCTGCTGCTGCTCCTCCATGTCGATGCCCACATTCTCCGTCTTGTGCCGGTCGAGCAGGTCGATGGTGGGGTAGTGGTAGTTGGAGAGGTCGAGCTTGGGGTCGTAGGGCTCCAACGCGCCGTATTTGTCGGGTTCGGCTTTTTCCTCCTCCGAGCCCTTTCGGATGGAGAATTCGGCCTCGCCGGCTTCCTCCGTTTCCTTCTTCTCCTTCGCTGCGGCGGGAATGGTTTCCAGGTGTTGCTGCTCCAGTGTCTCGTAGTTAATCTCCAAAGGCACGTCGGCATCCCCGGCGGGTTTCCCGGCGTCGGCGGGCAGGTTGAAGTCTATCACGGTGGAGTGCTGGTCGGAGAGGGGCGTCACGGCGCTGTCGTCGCGGTCGTATCCGTCCTCTTCGCCTTCGTTCTCATGATTGCCGCGCAGCCCGTGGATGAGGTCTTTGGGGTGCATCATTTGGCGGATGAGGGTGATGGTCTCGTCGGAGAGATAAATGAGATAGGCAATGAGTGCGGCGATGAGGATGAGCCAGGTGCCCATCATGCCGATGTTTTCCTGCAGGATGAGAATCTCCTGATGGCCGATGTTGCCCCCGATGTTGACAGCGCTGTCCATTCGGTCAAGCAGGTCGCGGAAGATGAGGTCGCCGAAAGCCGACACCAGGAGCAGCAGGGCGGTGCAGTTGATGAACCACTTCCACAGACGCACCTTGTAGATGCGCATGATGCGCAGCGAAGCCACTACGAGAAAGAGGGGGATGAAGAGGCTGGCGATGCCGAAGCAGTGCTCCACGAAAAACCTGGAGGTGTGCATGCCTGCGGTGCCCATCCAGTTGGAGGCGCGTTCGCCGGGAGCCCAGCTCTGGTCGATGCCTCCGGTGAAGATGTGGGAGACGATGGAGAGCAGCGTGAAGACCGACACGATGAAGAGCACGCCGCCTATGCCGAAACGCAGTTTTTCGTTGCGCTTGAGGGTCTCTTCGGGTGTCACCTCGGCGTTGGTCGAAAAGAACTCGCGGAAGAAGGCCCGCCAGGAGCGGCGGGGCGTGCTTTCCTCGTCTTTCTTTTTCCTGCTTTTATCTGTTTTTGGATTTGCCATAGTCTGTGAGTACAATAATTCGGGCACAAATTTATAAAAAAATATTCAAATGGAGAAATTCGCGGGCGGGGCGCTGGGCGTCTTTCAACATTTTTTAGTATTTTTGTGGCGTGAAAAGCCTTTATTCACATTACGACAAGACCAAAATCAACGAATTGCCCCGAGTTAACTTCCCGGGGCGCATTGTGGTGGTCAACGGAGAGGCGGAGGCCGAGCGGGCTGTAGATTATCTGATGCGTCAGGACATCATCGGCCTGGACACGGAGACGAGGCCCAACTTTAAGAAGGGCGGCATGAACGCCGTGGCGCTGTTGCAGATTTCGAGCCGCGAGGTGTGTTTCCTCTTCCGTCTGTGTCAGATGGGGTTGCCCGACTGCCTCGTCAAACTGCTGGAAGACAAGCAGCAGCTGAAGGTGGCGCTCTCGTGGACGGACGACATACACCAGCTCCACCGCCGGCGCGACTTCCTGCCCGGGCGTTTCTTCGAACTGCAACGCTACGTGCAGGCCATCGGTATAGAAGACCTCTCGCTGCAGAAACTCTACGCCAATGTCTTCGGCGAGAAGATAAGCAAGGCGCAGCAGCTCTCCAACTGGGAGGCGCCGTCGCTCACGCAGGCTCAGAAACTCTACGCCGCCACCGATGCGTGGGCCTGTATCAGACTGTATGAAGAACTTAAAAGACTTCAGCATGAAGGATTTGAAATTATATCTGAAGAGGGGTAAGGAGGAAAGCCTCGGGCGCTTCCATCCCTGGGTGTTCTCCGGTGCCGTGCAGCGCATCGAGGGCGAACCCGAAGAGGGTGATGTCGTGAGCGTCTATACGGCCGACGGCCGCTATGTGGCCAAGGGGCACTGGCAGGTGGGCAGCATCGCCCTGCGCGTGCTCACCTTCGGCAAGGAAGACATCGACGCCCGCTTTTGGGAAGAGCGCCTCGCTGCAGCCTGCAGCGTGAGGGAGGCCGTCGGCGTGGTGAGGAGCGACAACGATGTGTATCGTCTGGTGCACGGCGAAGGCGACTTCCTGCCCGGCCTGGTCATCGATATCTACGGCGAGCTGGCTGTCGTGCAGGCGCACAGCGTGGGTATGCACTGCGACCGCATGATGATTACCGAAGCGCTGGTGCGTGTGATGAAAGGCCGTCTGAAAGCCGTCTATTACAAGAGCGAGACCACATTGCCCTTTAAGGCCGACCTGCATCAGGAGAACGGATTCCTCTGGGTGGAGGGCGAAGAAGACCCGAACAGGGCCGGCGCGGAGATTCCCATAGATAAAAAAGGTCATGTGGCGACGGAGAACGGCCTCAAGTTCCGCATCGACTGGTATCACGGACAGAAGACGGGATTCTTTGTGGATCAGCGCGACAACAGAGCGCTGGTGGAGCGCTACGCCAAAGGCCGCAAGGTGCTCAATATGTTCTGCTACACGGGCGGTTTTTCCGTCTATGCCATGCGGGGCGGCGCCACACTGGTCCACAGCGTGGATTCCTCGGCCAAAGCCGTCGAACTGGCCAGCGCCAACGTGGCGCTCAACTTCCCCGGAGACAGTCGTCACGAGGCTTTCGCCCGCGATGCATTCGACTTCCTGGACGGCATGCAGGAGCGTTACGACCTGGTGATTCTCGATCCGCCGGCATTCGCCAAGCACAAGGACGCTCTGGTGCGCGCCCTCAAGGGCTACACCAAGCTCAACGCCCGCGCCATGAGCAAGATGCCCTCGGGGAGCATACTCTTCACCTTTTCCTGCTCGCAGGCCGTGAACAAGGAGCAGTTCCGCACCGCAGTGTTCACCGCTGCCGCCATCACCCGGCGCAAGGTGCGCATCCTTCATCAGCTGCATCAGCCGGCCGACCATCCCGTCAACATCTATCACCCCGAGGGAGAATATCTCAAGGGCCTGGTGCTCTACGTAGAATAATGTAAAGACGATGAAGGAAGAGCGCTATTTCTACGACCCGCAGCTCAAGGGCGAATTGCCCGAAGAGGAAGCCCGGCACGCCGTGCGTGTGCTCAGGATGGGTGAGGGTGACGAAATCTTCCTGATGGACGGGCGGGGTTCGTTTCATCGCGCCGTCATCACAACGGCGGCCAACCACCACTGTCTGTATCGCATCGTCGAGTCATTGCCCCAGGAACCCCTCTGGCGGGGACATCTGCATCTGGCCATCGCGCCGACAAAGATGAACGAACGCATGGAGTGGATGGTGGAAAAGGCGGTCGAAATAGGCGTGGATGAGATTACGTTCATCCATACGGACAATTCGGAGCGTCACGACATCAAGCTGGAGCGTATGCGCCGCATCGTGCTTTCGGCCGTGAAGCAGTCGAGGAAGGCATGGGTGCCCGAGCTTAACGGGATGACGTCTTTCCGGAGTCTTGTCGGAGGCATCGGAAAGGAGACCGGGGCTTATATCTGTCACTGCCACGAGGGAGAAAAGGCGCATCTGGACGACGTGCTGCGTAAGGGAGACCCGCATGAAGGCGAAACGCTGGTGATGGTGGGGCCCGAAGGTGACTTCTCTCGGGAAGAAGTGGAGGAGGCCCTCAAAGCGGGTGCAGTGCCCGTCTCTTTGGGCGGCAGCAGGCTGAGAACGGAAACGGCCGGACTGGTGGCCGTGCATATCATGCATTTAAACAACGAAATACGCCATGCGTAAAGTTAAAGGAAGAAAATTCTATGTAGTGTTGGCTCTGGTGGTGGTGGCCGCCTTCGGTATTGTCTTATATCTGAACCTGCGTCCGGACAACGGATACCGCAGTGCCATTCCCCGAGACGCTAAAGCCGTGATGGTGCTCGATTTTACGCAAACGGCCCAGAATCTGGGGTTCACCGTCAAAGACCTGATGCTGCACTACGACAAGATGTCAAACACCGGTGTGGATTTCGGGAAGCCGCTCTACGGTTTTGTGGCGCAGAACGGCAATATGGGTTTGGTGGCATCAATTGCCAATCCGGAACAGCTGGACGAGAATCTCCATAATATGGGATTCGAGACGGAGACGCGGCGAGGCCTGATATGGTGTGTCATCGGCAACTTCCTGATGTCGCACGACGACGAAAAGGTGCTGGTGATGGGACCGACAACCATCAATATGTCGCATGATCTCTACGAGCAGATGGCAGAACTCATGATTCAGGGCAGCAGCGAGAGTGACATCCTCGTGTCGTTGGACGAACAGCCCGGCGAAATAAAACTCTACACGCACGCCGATGTCTTGCCCGAGAGTGTGACGAACCATATCGCGATGCACCTGCCGGAGGGTGCCGATCTCTCCAAGGTCGAGGTGAAGGCCGCCGTCAGGGTGACGAACAGGAAAGTGGCCTTTGAAGCCAATCTGGATTTCGAGGACGACCGTCTGAAAGACTATTTCGTGGAGTTCAACAGAAGTTTTCACCCCATCAACGGACGTCTGCTGAATCTGGCGCCGGCGGATCCCGTGTTTTGGGCCTGTGCCAACATAGAAGGCGACCACCATCTGGAACTGATGCGCCACTACAAGAGGCTCCGTCCGGTGTTGGCCGCACTGAACACACAATTGGATGCCGACCAAATCATCAATGCCGTTGAGGGCGATGTGAGTGTGAGCGTTCCGATGATTTCTCTCGACGGACTGCATGCGCTCGTGCTGGCCGAGCTGAAGAGTGCGGAATTCTCGGAAGATGCCGCGTTGGAGTGGAGGGGTGAAGAGTGGCAGTCAGGCATCTGCAGGAATGCAGACAGGAAGGGCGCCCGTCTCTATTTCATGAGCAACGACGCCAAACTGGCCGCCAAGGCCGGATCGCTGGGCAGCAGTGCGGCCTATCAGCAGCTGAAAGACGAGATTGTGGGTTGTGTGTTCTTCGCTTCGGTCAACCTCTCGAAGATGCTCTATGTCGTGACGCCCTACGCCGCGATGTTCGCATCAAATCCGAAACTCTACGAGACGCTGGACGCCCTGGACAGGCTTAACGTGAAGATGAGGGACTGCACGCACTTCAACATTGAGCTCAATCTGAAAAAAGATATAAGAAGACTGGTGCTTTGATAGTTCAGCCCACGAGCTGGAGTTCGCGTTCGGCCACCAGCTTGCGCAGGTTAATCAGGGCGTAGCGGATGCGACCCAAGGCGGTGTTGATGCTGATGTTGAGGATTTCGGCAATTTCCTTAAAAGGCAGATCTTCCACGAAACGCAGGCGTATAATCTCCTGCTGATTCTCGGGCAGAAGGGCAATGAGGCCGTTGAGCGTTGTGCTCAGCGCCTTGCGGCGGAAGTCGTCTTCTACGGTGTTTTCCGAAAGTGCCAGATTGTTATAGAGGAAATCGGCCTTCTCGTCGGAAACCGGTGTGGCTCCGTGATTGCGGCGTGAACCGTCCACTACGAGATTGTGGGCCACACGCATCAGCCATGCGGAGAATTTGCCCGTCTGCTGATACTGGTGAGTGCGGATGGCTACGATGGCCTTGGTGAACGTCTCCTGGAAGATGTCGTTCGCCTGATCCTGATTGCCGCCGGTGAGGCGAAGGATATAACTGAAAACAACCTGCTGATTGCGTTCCAAAAGAACATCAAAAGCTTCGTCGTTGCCTTGCTCGTACAGCGTGATCAACTGGTGATCCGTCTGTTCCTTAAAATTACTCATGTCTGTTTTACTGAGTGTTGGTTTGGAGTAAGGCTGTTTCGATAGGCTTTATGTGTTTTTTTAGGTTTGCGAGTGCAAAAGTATAAAAAATGTATGATGTGGGGCATTTGCGACAGACTTTTTTTGCGAAATGATGTTTTTTTTGTAATTTTGCGCCCGAAATGGAGCAAATTCTTAACCCTGAAGCCAAAAAAAAGTGGTTTTCGCTCATCGAAAATGCACATAAAGTGCTCTGCGTGGGTCATGTGAACCCCGACGGAGACGCTTTGGGCAGCACGCTGATGATGATGAAATGGATGCAGCGCAAGGGCAAGGAAGCCCATGCGGTGATGCCCAATCACTACCCGGATTTTCTGGCTGCAGTGCCGGGCGCTTCGGAAATCGTCACCTACGATGTGAATCCCGGCAGGGTGAAGGATTTGGTGCGCGAGGCGGATCTCATCATCTGCTGCGACCACGGAAACAGGGAACGCACCCGGGATTTGGCACCTGTGCTGGAGACAAATCCCTGTGCCCGCATCATGATAGACCATCATTTAGAGCCGGAAGATTATTGCGACCTTGTTCTTTCACGGCCGGAGATGTGTGCCACCTGCGAGCTGCTCTGCCATCTGATGACGGAACTCGGCGAAATGGGAAGTCTGACACTGGAAGAAGCCGAATGCCTCTATTGCGGCATGATGACCGACACGGGGGCTTTTACCTACAACTCCAACCGTGCGGCGGTGTACGACTGCGTGAGCCGGCTGATGGAGCGCGGTGTGGACAAGGATATGCTCTACCGGAAAATCTTTTGGACGATGACGCCTCAAAGGTTGCGCCTGCAGGGTTACTTGCTATACACGAAGATGAAACTGATTCCCGGAACGCACGCAGCCTATATGACGCTTACCAACAAAGAACGTCGTCTGCTCGGCACAAAAAACGGCGATACGGAAGGCATTGTCAATCTGCCTCTGCAAATCAGCGGTATGAAACTGACCTGTCTGATGTGCCAGGATACCGAACACCCGGAGCAGTACAGAATTTCCCTGCGCAGCGTGGACGACTTCCCGTGCAACCAACTCTCTGCCGACTTTTTCAGCGGCGGGGGGCACAAGAATGCTGCCGGCGGCCGATTCATAGGTAGTGAGGAGGAAACGATAGAACAATTCAAGAAGGCTGTGAAGGCCTACGAACACTTATTGAAATGAGAAAGACAATATCGATAACTGTGGCGCTCCTGCTGGCATGGATCTGTTTTTCGTGCAGTGGCGAGGAAACCTATGCCAAGCAGAAGAAGAAGGAAAAGGAAACAATTGAGGCATTCCTCCAACGGGAGATGGTTATCCTGTCTGCCGACGGAACGGTGTTGCTTCGCCTTCCCAAGATCAATGTCATCAGTGAGGCACAGTTTGTGGCTCAGGACAGCACCACCGATGTTCTGACCAACCAGTATGTGAGGATGTCGGCTTCCGGTGTCTATATGCAGATTATCAGCAAGGGCTCCGGTGATTATTTGAAAAGCGGAGAGAGCGTACGGTTAGCCTGCCGTTTTCTCGAATTCAACATATCGGCCGATAGTGTTCAGACCAGCAATTGGGGTAACCCGTATGTGACCAATCCGGAGATGATTGATGTGAGCAACGATTCGGGTACCCTCACAGCAACCTTTGCTACCGATGTCTATTGGGGCAGTATTTTCAATAACGTTTATGGCAGCACCAGTGTTCCTTCCGGTTGGATTCTGGCGATGAGATATGTCCGCTTGGGCAATGCGATGAGAAACGGAGGAGAACCGGCACATGTGCGTCTGATTGTGCCCCACAGCGCAGGACAGGCTAATGCTATGCAGAATGTCTATTCCTGCTTCTATGATTTGACCTTCGAAGAGGATTATCAGTGATTTATCTGCATGTTCCTTTCTGTAAGTCGCGGTGTGTTTACTGCGACTTTTTTTCTACTACAAGCGACTCTGTGTGGCACGAACGCTATATGGAGGCTGTGTTGCGCGAAGCGGAGCAGAGAAAGGATGAACTCGGGCGTGCGCGTGCGGATACAATATATATAGGTGGTGGTACGCCCAGTCAGTTATCGCCGGTATTGCTTCAGCGCTTTTTCGAAAAACTCGATGCCCTGTGCGGCCTCTCCGATTTGCAGGAATGCACCGTAGAAGCCAATCCCGATGATGTGACGGAGGAGTGGATGAGAGCGTTGAAGGATACGCCCGTCAACAGAGTGAGCATGGGAGTGCAGAGCCTCAACGACGGTGTGCTTGGATTTTTGGGCCGGAGGCATACGGCGAAGCAGGCGAAGCAAGCAACGGAAATATTGCGAACCGTAGGATATGAAAACATAAGTCTGGATTTGATGTTTGGGCTTCCCGGGCAGAATATCAGCCGATGGGAAGAAGACGTTAAAGGAATACTTGATTTGTCTGCACCTCATCTCAGCGCTTATGCTTTGCAAGTTGAAGAAGGAACCGTGTTGGCTAAACGGCTCGCACAGGACAAGACCTTGATACTGCCTTCGGATGACGAAGTGGCTGAGATGTACGACCTTTTGGTGCAGGCTTTGGCTGATGCCGGCATGGAGCACTATGAAATCAGCAATTTCGCCAAGCCCGGATATCGGGCGCAGCACAACAGCGGTTATTGGAAAGGTTTGCCCTACGTGGGACTCGGACCCGGTGCGCACTCCTTTGACGGCGTTTGCTGCCGGCGCCGGAATCTCGCATCGCTTGAATCGTATTGCAATGCTCCGTTTGCTCCGTTTGAGGAAGAGTTGCTTACGGAAGATGAGCGTTACAACGAGACGGTAATGACCCGCCTGAGGACCTCGGACGGCTTAATCCTTGCCGAGTTGGACGAAAAACGCCGGAATTATACTTTGAAAACGGCAAAACCTCATTTGAAACGCGGGATGATGACGCTGGAAGATGGCGTTTTGAGGCTTTCGGAGCCCTGTTTTTTCGTTTCAAATGACATAATCAGCGATTTCATGCTCTAAAACATAAAGTTTGTAGTGCGCGTTTTCGTGAAAAAATCGTATCTTTCGGCCGAATTTGTCAAATCTAACACACATGAAAACGTATCAGACTCATGAAATTAAGAACATTGCCCTGCTCGGCAATGACGGTAGTGGTAAGACAACACTCACTGAAAGCCTGCTTTATGAAGCGGGTATCATCAAGCGTCGCGGACGCATCACCCAGCACAACACCGTTTCTGATTATTTTCCTGTAGAGCAGGAATACGGCTACAGCGTTTTCTCCACCGTATATCATGTGGAATGGAACGGGAAAAAGCTGAACATCATCGACTGTCCGGGCAGTGATGACTTTGTCGGCAGTGCTCTGACTGCCCTGAATGTGACTGATACCTGCGTCCTGTTGCTTAAAGGTGCCAACGGCGTCGAGGTCGGCACGCAGAATCATTTCAGATATGCCGAAAAACTCAAAAAGCCGGTTATTTTCCTGGTGAACCAGCTGGACGACGAGAACTGCGATTTCGAACATATTGTCAACCAGTTGCGTGAGATTTACGGCAACAAGGTCGTTCCCGTGCAGTATCCGATCAAGACGGGCCCGGACTTCAACAGCCTGATAGACGTGCTGCTCATGAAGAAATATTCGTGGGGTCCGGAAGGCGGTGCCCCCACCATTGAGGAAATCCCTGATTCCGAGAAGGAGAAGGCGATGGAGATGCACAAAGCCCTTGTGGAGGCCGCCGCAGAGAATGACGAGACGCTGATGGAGAAGTTCTTTGAGAGCGAAACGCTTACAGAGGACGAGATGCGTGAAGGTATCCGTAAGGGCTTGGCAGCCAGAGGTATGTTCCCCGTATTCTGTGTCTGCGCCGTGAAAGATATGGGCGTGCGCCGTCTGATGGAGTTCCTGGGCAACGTGGTTCCTTTCGTGGACGAGATGCCCAGAGTGCACAATACACGTGGTGAGGAGGTGGTGCCTTCTGCCGACGGTCCTACGAGTCTCTACTTCTTCAAGACGGCAGTGGAGCCTCACATCGGAGAAGTGCAGTATTTCAAGGTGATGTCGGGTCGCGTGAAGGAAGGCGACGATTTGCAGAATGCCGATCGCGGCAGCCGTGAACGTATCGGCAGTCTTTTCTGCTGTGCAGGTGCCACGCGCATCAAAGTGGACGAGCTGGTGGCCGGTGACATCGGCTGCACCGTGAAACTGAAAGACGTAAAGACCGGCAACACACTGAACGACAAGAATTGTGAGCATCGCTTCAATTTCATCAAATATCCCAATGCCAAATACAGTCGTGCCATCCGTGCGGTCAACGAGAGTGAGACGGAGAAGATGATGAACGCGCTGCAGAAGATGCGTGAAGAGGACCCAACGTGGCAGGTGGAGCAGTCGAAGGAACTGCGCCAGATTATCGTGCACGGACAGGGAGAATTCCATCTGCGCACGCTCAAGTGGCGTATGGAGAACAATGAGAAGATACAGATTGTCTTTGACGAGCCGAAGATTCCTTACCGTGAGACCATCACGAAGGCTGCACGTGCTGACTATCGTCATAAGAAGCAGTCGGGTGGCGCCGGACAGTTCGGTGAGGTGCATCTTATTGTAGAGCCTTACTACGAAGGTATGCCTGCTCCGGAAGTGTATAAATTCGGCAATCAGGAATATCGTGTCAACGCCAAGAGTACAGAGGTTGTGGACCTGGAGTGGGGTGGGAAGCTCGTCTTCGTCAACAGCGTCGTTGGCGGTGCTATCGACGCCCGTTTCATGCCGGCCATTCTCAAGGGCGTGATGCAACGTATGGAGCAGGGCCCGTTGACCGGTTCCTATGCTCGAGACGTGCGTGTCATTGTTTACGACGGCAAGATGCACCCCGTGGATTCCAATGAGTTGAGTTTTATGCTGGCGGGCAGAAACGCTTTTTCACAGGCTTTCCGCGAAGCCGGCCCCAAGATTCTGGAGCCCATTTACGATGTGGAGGTCTTCGTACCGAGCGACAAGATGGGTGACGTGATGAGTGATTTGCAGGGCCGTCGTGCGATGATTACCGGTATGGAGAGCGAAAACGGTTATGAGAAGTTGACCTGCAAGGCTCCTCTTGCAGAGATGTCTTCCTATTCGACCGCATTGTCCAGCCTGACCGGCGGTCGTGCGAGCTTCATCACCAAGTTTGCTTCTTACGAACTCGTTCCCGGCGATGTGCAGCAGAAACTGGTGGCTGCCTACAAGGGTGCCGACGAAGATTAACGTTTCGTAAACTCGAAACCCGCAAAATTGCTACAAAAAGGTTAAAGGCGACTCTTTTGGGGGTCGCTTTTATCGTATAAGGCAAATAAAACTGTTATCTTTGCAGTATGAAACGTTGGTTGATTTGGACCATTAGCATCCTTATGGTGGCAAGCTTTTTGGTGCTGCTTTATTCGCAGTTCCGCTATGCTGAAGAGATGGTACACATGCGCGTGGAGCAGTTCGATGCCAATGTGTTCCGTTCTCTGGATCAGGCCAGTCGCGATTTGGAGCGTGCGGAAACCATTGATTATCTTCAGGAGATTGACGACGAGAAAAGCATCGCCGACGACATCTTTCATATCGCTCCGATGCCGATGAGCCTGTCTTTTCAAAAGAAGGTGCGCAACGCTTATCTTTATGAGCAGGAGGTGCTCGGAGATGTTATTCTCCGAGTGCTTTATCAGGCCAGTGCGCTGCCTTTCCGCGAGCGCATCAACGTAAAGCGCATGGAGCAGTTCATACGCACTTCGCTGGAAGGTAACGGTATCACGATGCCGTTTCATTTCATCGTGTACGATACGGAGGGTAGGGAAGTCTATCGCTGTGATGATTATGACAGCGCCGGTGAGCAGTATGCGTACACGCAGACACTCTTCCGCAACGATCCTTCCGGTAAGATGGGCGTGGTGCGTGTGCATTTCCCCGGTATGCAGCGCTATATTCTCGGTGCAGCCAATATGGTGGCTCCGGCCATTATCTTTACCGTCATTCTCTTGCTGACATTCCTCTTCACCGTATATCTTGTCGTACGTCAAAAGCACATCACAGAGATGAAGAATGACTTCATTCACAATCTTACGCATGAGTTTAAGACGCCGATTTCCACCATCAGCATTGCTGCGCAGATGCTCTCCGACAAAAGCCTGAAGAAGACGGAGGAGATGTATGAGCGGTTTGCCGGTGTCATTGTCTCTGAAACAAAACGCCTGCGTTTCCAGGTGGAGAAGGTGCTGCAGATGTCGCTCTACGATTCCGGCAACATTGCTTTCAAGTGGCAGGAGCTCGACGCCAATGCACAGATTGACGGCGTGATAGAAACCTTCTCGCTGAAAGTGCGTCAGAACGGCGGCGAGATAGAAGCTCATTTAGATGCGGAGGAAGCGGAAGTCCGTGTGGACGAGATGCACTTCACGAACATTATATATAATCTGATGGACAATGCTGTGAAGTACAGTCGTGAGGGTGTGCCCTTGCATCTGACCGTCAAGACTTGGAACAAAGACCGCCACCTCATGATTTCCATCGGTGACAACGGCCTGGGCATCGCCAAGAGCGACCTGAAGAAGATCTTCGACAAGTTCTACCGGGTGCATACGGGCGATCGTCACAATGTGAAGGGCTTCGGTCTCGGTCTGGCCTATGTGCACAAGATGGTGCTGCTCTTCCAGGGCAACATTCATGCCACCAGCGAACTGGGGAAGGGCACCGTGTTTACAATATCAATTCCACTAATATCTAACGAATAAAATCAAAGACTATGGAACAGAAACATCGTATTATGCTTTGTGAGGACGAGGAGAGTCTCGGCGTTTTGGTGCGTGAATATCTGCAGGCCAAGGGCTACGATGCAGATCTTTATCTGGACGGAGAGGCCGGTTACAGGGCTTTCACCACAAGCAGCTTCGATTTGTGTCTGCTGGACGTCATGATGCCCCGCATGGACGGTTTCACGCTGGCTAAGGAAATCCGCATGATTAATCCCGATGTGCCCATCATTTTCCTCACGGCCAAAAATCTGAAGGAGGATATTCTTGAAGGCTTCAAACTCGGTGCAGACGACTATCTGACCAAGCCTTTCTCCATGGATGAACTGGTATATCGCATCGAAGCCATTCTGCGCCGTGCCGGCGGCAAGCAAAACAAGCCCCAGAACATTTACGAACTGGGTTCCTACACCTTCGACACGCAGCGCCAAACGCTCACACGCGGAGAAACGCAGACGCGCCTGACCACAAAGGAGAGCGAGTTGCTCACTCTGTTGTGCATGCACGTGGGCGACATCCTCCAAAGAGAGGTTGCCCTGAAATCCATCTGGGTTGAAGACAACTACTTCAACGCCCGTTCAATGGATGTTTATATCACGAAACTCCGCAAACTGCTGAAGGACGACGACCGCATCCAAATCAACAACGTGCACGGTAAAGGCTATCGCCTTATTCTGCCGCCTTCTTGCTCAAAATGATGTGGGCGATGAGGCCGCCGATGATGCACACGAGTGCAAAGCCCTGTACCCAGTTGTAGTCAACCCAGTCCAGGAAATAACTCAGAACCAAAATGAGTGTGCCGAAAACAATGGCGCAAACGCCGGCGTATTTAGTCATAGCAATATAGATTTTGATGTTTATTTCTTTAATTTCGGATACAAAATAAACAAAAAAGTATGATTTGAGCAACTTTTCGTCTCAGATTTTAGCTCTTTTGGCAAATTATTTCCGATAAATGACGTGCGGTTGCCGGAATTTTCGTACCTTTGCAGCGCATTTTGCAAATTTATTACATTATTAACCCATTTTTAAGCGTATTATGAACCAATACGAAACCGTTTTCATTTTAACTCCCGTTTTGTCTGATGATCAGATGAAGGAAGCGGTAGAAAAGTTCAAGGGCGTTTTGACCAAGCTCGGTGCTGAGATTATCGGCGAAGAGAATTGGGGCCTGAAGAAGCTTGCCTATCCCATCCAGAAGAAGAGCACGGGCTTCTACCAGTTTATCGAGTTTAAGGCTGAGCCCGAGGCTATCAAGTCTCTGGAGATTGCTTACCGTCGCGATGAGAAGGTGCTTCGCTACCTCACCGTCAAGATGGAGAAGTATGCCGTTGAGTATGCAGAAAAGAGAAGAAACAACAAAAAGGAGGCTTAAGACATGGCACAGCAAACATCTGAAATCCGTTATCTGAACGCTCCCGCTATTGACGTCAAGAAGAAGAAGTATTGCCGTTTTAAGAAGAGTGGTATCAAGTATATTGACTACAAGGATCCTGAATTCCTGAAGAAGTTCCTAAACGAGCAGGGTAAGATTCTTCCCCGCCGCATCACCGGTACTTCTTTGAAGTTCCAACGCCGTGTGGCTCAGGCTGTAAAGCGTGCGCGCCACTTGGCTCTGTTGCCCTTCGTAACTGATTTGATGAAGTAAATTAAAAAGGAGGACGAATCATGGAAATTATTCTGAAAGAAGATATCATCGGTCTTGGTTTCAAGAACGACATCGTGAATGTAAAGGCCGGCTACGGTCGTTCGGTAAGGGTGTCATCGCCAGCGAGAGTGCCAAGAAGCAGCTGGCTGAGGATCTCAAGCAAAAGGCTGTCAAACTGGCTAAGATCAAGGCTGAGGCAGAAGCTCTTTGTGAGAAGCTCAACGCCGTTGCCCTGACCATTTCCACCAAGGTGAGCGCCACCGGTGTGATTTATGGCAGCGTGAACAGCCTGCACATTGCCGATGAGTTGCAGAAGCTCGGCTTCAACATCGATCGCAAGACCATTATTGTGAAGGATGTGAAGACCGTTGGCAACTATGTGGCTCAGGTGAAGTTGCACAAGGAAGTGACTGCTCAGGTGCCTTTCACTGTGATTGCAGAGGGTGGTGTTCAGCCCGCTCCCGCCGCAGAGGAGGCAGCTCCCGCTCCCGAGGCAGAAGCCGCAACTTCTGCAGAGGCCGCCGCAGAATAAGTTTCGTCTCAGACGAAAAAATAATATGAGGAGTCCCGCGTGCAAATGCTGCATGCGGGACTTTTGGTTAAAAATTAAATCTTGTAGTATTATGAACAATCCTGCATTGGAAAAAGGTTATGAAGGCGGAGGTTTCCGCAGAATGACGGGTGCGGTGATGGGGCCTCTGTGTGCCCTCATGCTTTGGCTGATGCCTATTGACGGGCTTTCGGAGCAGGCACACCATCTTTTGGCCGTGATGTCGCTGGTTGCCATCTGGTGGATCACGGAGCCGGTGCCCATTCCTGTCACTTCGCTCCTTGGACCGACATTGTGTGTCCTTCTTGGCATAGCATCAGCCGAGGATGCATACAAGCAGTTTGCCAATCCCATGATTTTCCTCTTCATGGGTGGCTTCCTTATAGCCAAGGCCATGATGGTCAACGGGTTGGACAAGCGTATCGTCTATGGCATCATGTCGATGAAGTGGGTCGGCGATTCGCCGAGGCGCATCTTCCTGGCCATCGGTTTGGCCTGCATTCTCTGTTCCGGTTGGGTCAGCAATACGGCTACGGCTGCGATGATGTTTCCCATCGCTCTCGGTTTGCTGGAAGCCATTCGTGAGATGATGGCGGCCAACGGCAAAATCATCGACCTCTCCAACTACAAATATGCAACAGGTCTTATGCTGATGACGGCTTACGCCTGCAGCATCGGCGGTGTGATGACGCCCATCGGCACGCCCCCCAACCTCATCATGCTCGGTTTTCTGGAGCAGTTGGCCCCTCAGGCCCCCAAAGTTTCGTTCATTCAGTGGATGGTGTGGGGTATTGTGTCCATGCTTTGCTATTTTGTGGTGGCATCTGTTGTATTGTGGCGTCTGTTTCCTTCCGATGTCAGCAACATTGAGGGTGCCCGTGAATTTATTCGCCGTTCGGTTAATTCTTTGGGCAAGTGGACTCTTGCCCAAAAGAATACGATGCTGGCATTCTCCGTTGCTTTCATCCTGTGGGTGGCTCCCGGGGTGTTGAACATCTTCTTTGATGACAAGTCGCTTGCGATGCAGTTCTATCAGAGCCACTTTCCCGAAGCCGTAGCGGCTATGACGGGCGGTCTGCTGCTGTTCTTCATGCCCGTCAACTTGAAGAAAGGGCAGATGACGCTGTCGTGGAGAGACGGAATGGAAGGTATAGAGTGGGGCACACTGCTGCTCTTCGGCGGCGGATTGGCTATGGGCGGCATGATGTACACCACCGGGCTTTCGGCGTGGGTCGGTGCCGGCATCAGCGATATGCTGGGTGGTCATCCCTCAGAGTGGCTTTTTGTCAGCGTATTCTGTGTGACGGCATTGGTTTTGTCGGAACTCACCTCGCATACGGCGTCAACCAATCTCCTTGCGCCCATTGCCATCGGTACGGCGATATCGTTGGGCTTCAGTCCCATCCCAGTCGCCGTCGGCATTGCGCTCTCGTCGTCGCTCGGTTTCATGATGCCGGTGTCCACTCCGCCCAATGCCATTGTCTATTCTTCTGGCTATGTGCCCATTACGAAGATGATAAAATCAGGCTTCATCATTGACTTGATTGGCATTTTACTGGTTACTATTCCCGTAGTCATGCTGCTGGTGAAGTATGTGACAGGTGTATAAAAAAGAAGAGGCCCGTCAATTTGACGGGCCTCTTGGAATAGTCTGTAATGTGTGTAGTTTATTCAGCTACTACGCTGTCGGCTACTACTGCGCTGTCGCAAACTGCGCTGTCGCAAACAGCAACGGTGTCAACGCTTACACTGTCGCTGTCAACGGCCTCAGCCTGAGCGGTCTTGTTACCACAAGAAGCGAAAGAAACAGCAACTACAGCTGCGAAAACAAAAGCTAACTTTTTCATT
>CADAVI010000019.1 GCA_902791295.1 uncultured Bacteroidales bacterium
CTAAACACAATATGTAACTATGCAAAAAATCATCATTCTTGACTTCGGTTCTCAGACCACTCAACTCATCGGCAGACGCCTGCGCGAACTCGACACGTTTTGCGAGATACTGCCTTACAACAAATTCCCCAAGGACGACCCCGACGTCATCGGCGTCATCCTCTCGGGCTCTCCCTACAGCGTCTATGACCCGGAGGCATTTCAGTGTGACCTCAGCGGCATACGCGGCCGTCTGCCTATTCTGGGCATCTGCTACGGCGCACAGTATATGTCGCACATCTGGGGCGGCAAAGTGGAGCCCGCCGGCAGCCGTGAATACGGACGCCAGAATCTGACCCGCGTTGAGGCCGGATGTCCGCTCTTCAAAAATATTGAGAAGGACGCACAGGTGTGGATGTCGCACGGCGACACCATCACCCGCATCCCCGAAGGCGCCCGCGTGGTGGCTTCCACCGCCACGGTGGAGAATGCCGCCTACGAACTGAGCGACAGGTTATGGGGCGTGCAGTTCCACCCGGAGGTGTTCCACTCGCTCTGCGGCACACAGCTGCTGCGCAACTTCGTGGTGGACATCTGCGGCTCGCGTCAGGAATGGAGTGCCGCCAACTTCGTAGAGACCACCGTGCAGGAACTCAAGCAGCAAATCGGTGACGACCGCGTGATTCTCGGCCTTTCCGGCGGCGTGGATTCTTCTGTGGCTGCCGTGCTGCTCAACCGGGCCATCGGCAAGCGTCTCACCTGCATCTTCGTGGATCACGGCATGCTGCGCAAGAACGAATTCACCAACGTGATGAGAGACTACGAATGTCTCGGACTCAATGTCATCGGCGTGGATGCTTCGGAGAAGTTCTTCAGGGATTTGGAGGGCGTCACCGAACCGGAGAAGAAGCGCAAGATTATCGGTCGCGACTTTGTGGAGGTGTTCAACGCCGAAGCCAAGAAAATCACGGACGCCAAATGGCTCGCCCAGGGCACCATATATCCCGACCGCATCGAGTCGCTCAACATCACAGGCAAAGTCATCAAGAGTCACCACAACGTGGGCGGACTGCCCGAAGAGATGCACCTCTCGCTCTGCGAACCGCTTAAGTGGCTCTTCAAGGACGAAGTGCGCAGGGTGGGGCGCCAGCTCGGCATTCCCGAGCACCTCATCGGGCGTCATCCCTTCCCCGGTCCCGGACTGGCCGTACGCATCCTGGGCGCCATCACGCCGGAGAAGGTGCGTGTTCTTCAGGAGGCCGACGACATCTTCATCCAGGCTTTGCGCGACTGGAAGACCGACGACGGCGACATACTCTACAACAAGATATGGCAGGCGGGCGCCATCCTGCTCTCCGACGTGAGGAGCGTCGGCGTGATGGGCGACGAACGCACCTACGAGAATCCTGTAGCGCTGCGTGCCGTCACATCCACAGATGCCATGACGGCCGACTGGGCCCACTTGCCCTATGAACTGATGGCTCAGGTGTCCACCGATATTATAAATAAGGTAAAGGGCGTCAATCGCGTCTGCTACGACATTTCCTCCAAGCCGCCTTCGACCATCGAATGGGAGTAAACGCAACAAGAGACTGAATAACAATATAATAAACAAACACAACAACATCTTAAAATAAAAAAACCAATGAGCAAGATTCCTTACAAGATTTATCTCACGGAAGATGAGATGCCCACCAAGTGGTATAACGTCCGTTCGGACATGAAGCAAAAGCCCGCGCCGCTCCTGAATCCCGGTACGGGCAAGCCTCTTACGCTTGAGGAGATGCAGCCCATCTTCTGCACCGAACTCATCAAGCAGGAACTCGACAACGACACCAAGTGGGTGGAAATTCCCGAACCGGTGATGAACTTCTACCGCATGTTCCGCCCCAGTCCTCTGGTGCATGCCGAATTCCTGGAGAAGGCACTCGACACACCGGCAAAGATTTTCTATAAGTTTGAAGGCAACAACACTTCCGGCTCCCACAAGCTCAACTCGGCCATTGCGCAGGCCTATTACGCTAAAGCACAGGGTCTTAATGGCGTCACCACAGAGACCGGAGCAGGGCAGTGGGGCACAGCTCTTTCGATGGCTTGCCAGTATTTCGGCCTCGACTGCAAGGTGTATATGGTGAAGTGCTCCTATGAGCAGAAGCCTTTCCGCCGCGAAGTGATTCGCACCTACGGCGGCAGCATCGTGCCTTCGCCCAGCGACACCACCAATGTCGGTCGCAAGATTTTGGCCGAACATCCCGATACGACGGGCTCTTTGGGTTGCGCCATCAGCGAAGCCGTAGAAGTGGCTGTCAGCAATGAGGGATACCGCTACGTCCTTGGCTCTGTGCTCAACCAAGTTCTTCTGCATCAGACGATTATAGGTCTTGAGGCTCAGGCAGCTCTGAAAAAATTTGGCATCAAGCCCGACGTGCTGATTGGCTGCACGGGCGGCGGTTCAAACTTAGGCGGCTTCGCCAGTCCATTCCTGGGCGAGATGTTGCGCGGAGAAGCCAAATACAAGGTGATTGGTGCTGAGCCCGCTTCGTGTCCCAGTTTCACTCGCGGCATTTATGCTTACGACTTCTGCGACACGGGCATGATTTGTCCGCTGGCTAAGATGTACACCGTGGGCAGTCAGTTTATTCCCAGCAGCAATCACGCCGGCGGTCTGCGTTTCCACGGCATGAGCCCGATTCTCAGCGAGCTCTACGATCAGGGACTCTTCGAGGCACGTGCCTACGAGCAGACTCGTGTCTTTGAAGCCGCCGAGATATTTGCCAAAGCCGAAGGCATTCTGCCGGCGCCGGAATCCAGTCACGCCATACGGGCTGCCATTGACGAAGCCCTTGAATGTAAGAAGACCGGTGAAGAGAAAGTCATCGTGTTCAATCTCTCAGGCACCGGATATTTCGACCTCTATGCCTACAAACAGTTCAACGACGGCACCATGACCGATGTCATTCCAAGCGATGACGTCATCAAGGAGGCTTTGGCCAAGTTGCCGAAGATTGGATAACAAATTAGAATGCCAGTTATGTTTAGTAAGATTTGCTAAAAATGGAAAAAGCCACAAGTTTCAACGCTATTCTGCAACAAACAATACGGGACAACTGGAACCGTTATTCTCTCTCCGATTACGGCGAGAATAATTTCCAGTACAAGGATGTTGCCCGCATTATAGAGAAGATACACATCGTCTTCAAGGAATGCGGCATCAAGCCCGGTGACAAGATTGCGCTCTGCGGAAAGAATTCTTCCCGTTGGGGCATCACATTCTTCGCATGTCTTACTTACGGCGCTGTGGCCGTGCCAATCCTGCACGAATTCCATCCCGAACAGGTGCATCAGATTGTCAGTCACTCAGAATCGCTTATTCTCTTCGTTGACGAGAAAATCTTCAAAACACTCAACTGTGAGGAGATGAAGCGACTTCTGGGTGTCATCAATCTGAAAGACTTCAGCATACTGGTTTCCCGCAGCAAGGAATTGAGTCATGCCCGCGAGCATCTCAACGAACTCTTCGGACATAAGTTCCCAGAACGGTTTACACCGGAGGATATACATTATTATAATGACACGCCCGAAGAACTGGCGGTGATCAACTATACCTCCGGCACGACGTCCAACTCCAAGGGTGTGATGATTCCGTATCGTGCTGTGTGGAGCAACCGCGAGTTTGCCGTCTGGGCGCTCGGACACGGTCTGCACGCAGGCGATCAGATTCTCGCCATGTTGCCGATGGCCCACATGTACGGGATGGCCTTTGAGTTCATCTTTGAATTCTGTCAGGGTGTCCACATCAATTTCCTGACTAAAGCCCCTACTCCACAGGTGCTTATGGGCGCTTTCAAGGATATCAAACCGGGCTTGATTGTGGCTGTGCCGCTCATCATTGAGAAGATTGTGCGCAAGGCCATTCTGCCGAAGGTAAAAGACCCGAAAGTGGCTCTGCTTCTGAAAGTTCCGGTGCTTGGCGACCGCATCAGAGAGAAGATACGCAAAGGGCTGAGCGACGCGCTTGGCGGTCGCTTCTATGAAGTGATTATCGGCGGTGCAGCCCTCTCTCAGGAGGTTGAGGAAGTGCTTCACGACATCGGCTTTAACTACACCGTGGGCTACGGCGCCACTGAGTGTGCTCCGATTCTGGCCTACAGCGACTGGAAAACCTACGTGCCGCGCTCGTGCGGCCGTACGGCGCCGCGTATGGAGCTCATGATTGACTCTCCCGATCCGCTAAATATTCCCGGCGAGATTTTGGCGCGCGGCATGAACGTGATGCAGGGCTACTTCAAGAATGAGGAAGAGACGGCGAAGACTTTGCGCGACGGCTGGTATCACACGGGCGACTTGGCCGTGATGGATGCCGAAGGCAACGTCTTCATCAAGGGCCGCTCCAAGAATATGCTCCTTGGCGCCAACGGACAAAACATCTATCCCGAGGAGATTGAGGACAAGCTCTCTGCCCTGCCCCTCGTGGCCGAATGCGTTGTCATTCAGAAGGGCGAGAAAATCTACGGCCTCGTCTATCCCGATCCCGATAAAATCAAGGAATTGGGGCTCTCGACGGACGATGTGAAGGCTGTGATGGACGAAAACCGCAAACTGCTCAACACGCAGTTACCGGCTTATGAACAGCTCGCCGGCATCAAGGTGATGGACTGCGAATTTGAGAAAACGCCCAAGAAATCCATCAAACGCTTCCTGTATGTCAATGAAACTATCTGATTATAATCTAAATACCAAAGAACAATGAGATCAATCTCCCCTCATTTCAATCAGTGTCTGGCTGACAGCATTCGCGAGTTTTGGGAAATGCCCGCACTCAGCGACTACGGCGTCAACACGATGCAGTACAAAGACGTTGCCCGCAACATTGAGAAGTGGCACATCCTTTTTGAAAAGGCCGGCATCAACCCCGGCGACAAGATTGCCCTCTGCGGCCGCAACCAGAGTCGTTGGGGCGTTGCTTTCTTCGCCATACTGACCTACGGTGCTGTGGCTGTGCCCATTCTCCACGAGTTCCATCCCAACCAGGTGCACGACATCGTCAACCACTCCGAGAGCCGTCTGCTCTTCGTGGGCGATATGGTGTGGAAGAAGCTGGATGTGAAGCAGATGCCCGAGCTTCTCGGCGTCATCAGCAACACCGACGACTCGTTGCTCTTTTCTTCGTCCAAAAAGCTAACCGAGGCGCACGAGCATCTGAACGAACTCTTCGGACAGAAGTATCCCAAGAAGTTCCTGCCGCAGAACATACACTACCATCAGGATCAACCGGAGGAACTCTGTATCATTAACTACACTTCCGGAACGACGTCCAACTCCAAGGGCGTGATGATTCCCTATCGCGCCATCTGGAGCAATATGCGCTTTGCCTACGAGGTGTTCGGCGATCACGCCCAAGCCGGTGACGCCATTCTCTCGATGCTGCCGATGGCCCACACCTACGGCATGTCCTTCGAGTTCATCTATGAGTTCACCGCCGGCGTTCACGTCAACTTCCTCACCAAGATGCCCACGCCCGCCATCCTGCTCAAAGCGCTTGCCGATGTGCGTCCGGCCGTCCTGATTGTGGTGCCTTTGATTCTGGAGAAGATAGTGAAAAAGGCCGTTCTGCCCAAGGTGCAGGACCCCATCATCGGCCGCCTGATGAAGACGCCCGTTGTGGGCCGTGTCATCAAGCGCAAGATATGCGAAGGCATTCGCGAAGCCTTCGGCGGCCGGTTCTACGAGGTCATTGTCGGCGGCAGCGCTATGAATCAGGAGATTGAGGAACTGCTCCACGACATCGGCTTCAACTACACCATCGGCTACGGTGCCACCGAGTGTGCACCCATCCTGGCCTATGAGGACTGGCACAACTTCGTGCCCGGCTCGTGCGGCAAAGCCGCTCCGCGCATGGAGTTGCGCATTGATTCTCCCGATCCCCACCGCATCCCCGGTGAGATTCTGGCGCGCGGCATGAACGTGATGCTGGGCTACTATAAGAATGAGGAAGCCACGCGGGAGACCCTGCGCGACGGCTGGTATCACACTGGCGATCTGGGCATCATCGACCGCGACGGCAACGTCTTCATCAAGGGCCGTTCGAAGAATATGCTCCTGGGCGCCAACGGACAGAACATCTATCCCGAGGAGATTGAGGACAAACTCAATTCTCTGCCTATGGTGGCCGAGTGCGTCGTGATTCAGAAGGGCGAGAAGATTTACGCCCTCGTCTATCCCGACATGGAGGCCTGCCAAAAACAGGGCATGACTGCAGAGGCCATTGCCGACCTCATGGAGGAGAACCGTCAGACCCTCAACCGCCAGCTCCCGGCCTACGAGCAAATCGCTGGCATCAAGGTGATGAAGGAGGAGTTTGAGAAGACACCCAAGAAGTCAATCAAGCGCTTCCTCTACACCGACGAAGAAGTATAAACGACATCAAACCTTTGACCGCTTTGCAAGACAAGATACGTAATTTCTGCATCATTGCCCACATCGATCACGGCAAGAGCACGCTGGCAGACCGCATGCTCGAGATGACGGACACGCTCAAGGTGACACAGGGCCAGATGCTCGACGACATGGATCTCGAGCAGGAGCGCGGCATCACCATCAAGAGTCATGCCATCCAGATGAACTATGGCCAATACACCCTGAACCTCATCGACACTCCGGGCCACGTGGACTTTTCCTACGAGGTGTCCCGCTCCATCGCCGCCTGCGAGGGAGCTCTGCTGGTGGTAGATGCCACTCAGGGCGTTCAGGCTCAGACCATCTCCAATCTCTATATGGCCATCGACCACGATTTGGAGATTATTCCGGTCATCAACAAATGCGACATGCCCAATGCGATGCCCGACGAGGTGGAGGATGAGATTGTCGACCTCCTGGGCTGCAAGCGTGAGGAGATTATCCGCGCTTCGGCGCGCACGGGTGAGGGTGTGCACGACATTCTTGACGCCATCGTCGAGCGCATCCCCGCACCCGAAGGCGATCCCTCTGCCCCGCTCCAGGCGCTCATCTTCGACTCCGTGTTCAATCCCTTCAGGGGCATCATCGCCTACTTCAAGATTGTCAACGGCACCGTGCACAGCGGTCAGCAGGTGCGCTTCATCAATACGGGCAAGGAGTACAAGGCCGACGAGATAGGCATCCTCAAGATGAACCTCTCGCCGCGCGACACCCTCTCGGCCGGCAATGTGGGCTACATCGTCTCCGGCATCAAGACGGCGACGGAGGTCAAGGTGGGCGACACCATCACCACCGTCGAGGGCGGCACCTCGGAGGCCATCGCCGGCTTCGAGGAGGTCAAGCCGATGGTCTTTGCCGGCGTCTATCCCATTGAGACGGAGGACTTTGAAAATCTGCGCGCCTCGCTTGAGAAGCTGCAGCTCAACGATGCGTCCCTCACCTTCCAGCCCGAGTCGTCGGTGGCTTTGGGCTTCGGCTTCCGCTGTGGCTTCCTAGGTCTGCTCCACATGGAGATCATCCAGGAGCGGCTCGACCGCGAGTTCGACATGGACGTCATCACCACGGTGCCCAACGTCTCCTATCTCGTTTACGACAAGCAGGGCGAAGTCCGTGAGGTGCACAATCCCGCCGGCATGCCCGACCAGACGCTCATCGACCACATTGAGGAACCGTTCATCCGCGCCACCGTCATCACGACGACGTCCTATCTGGGCAACATCATGACGCTCTGCCTGGGCAAGCGCGGCGAACTCGTCTCGCAGAACTTCATCACGGGCAACCGCGTGGAGATTCTCTTCGACATGCCTCTGGGCGAGATTGTCATCGATTTCTACGACAAGCTCAAGTCCATCTCCAAGGGCTATGCTTCGTTCGACTACCACCCCATCGGCTTCCGCCCGTCCAAGCTGGTCAAGCTCGATATCCTGCTCAACGGCGAGCCCGTTGATGCTCTCTCCACGCTGACGCATTTCGACAACGCCGAGACCTTCGGCCGCCGCATGTGCGAGAAGCTCAAGGAACTGCTTCCCCGCCAGCAGTTCGACATCGCCATCCAGGCCGCCATCGGTGCGAAGATTATCGCCCGCGAGACGGTGAAGCAGGTGCGCAAGGACGTGTTGGCCAAGTGCTACGGCGGTGACGTCTCCCGCAAGCGCAAACTGCTTGAGAAACAGAAGCGCGGCAAGAAGCGCATGAAGCAGATCGGCAACGTGCAGGTGCCTCAAAAGGCCTTCCTTGCCGTCTTGAAACTTGATTGAAAAACACACATCCATACACCACACACTGACCATGAACCGCAACACCAGTATCACGCAACGCACCGATTACGAGCACGCCCGCGAGGTGGCTCGTGAGATCGGCCGGATTTACAACGCGCTCTCCCCGGAGGGCATCGCCGAGTTGGCCGGCATTCTTGTCCCCGTGAAGTATAAGAAGGGCGAGATTGTTCTGCCCGAGGGCGAGGTGTGTCGCTATATGTACTATGTGCAGAAGGGCCTCGTGCGTCAGTATTACTACAAGAACGGCAAGGAGGTGACGGAGCACTTCTCCTACGAGGGCCGCATCGTCATGTGCATCGAGAGCCTCTTCACGGGCTGCCCTTCGCGCCTGATTATCGGCACGCTGGAGAACACCGTTCTCTGGGCCATCCCCATTGATGCCTTCCAGCGCCTCCTGGAACACCACATGGAACTTAACAAGCTCTACCGCCGCATCATCGAGCATGCACTGATTTCTTCCCAGTGGCACGCCGACGCCCAGCGTTTCGAGCGCGCCGCCGATCGCTACGACCGTCTGCTGCGGCAGTATCCCGAACTCATCCTGCGTGCGCCGATGCACATGATTGCGTCTTATCTGCAGATGACGCCGGAGACATTGTCGCGCATCCGCAACAAAGTATAAAATAAGAGTGAAGAGTGAAGAATCCGATGATGATGCCGAGACAGGGTTGATAAATCAGATTTTTCGTTCTTCACTTTTCACTCTTCACTTTTCACTCTTCGTTCTTCACTTCAAAGCTGTTCACAGCTTTGATAACTCTTTCCGCTTCTTCGTCCGTCAGATAGGGCGCTATGGGCAGTGAGAGTTCTTCGTCGGCCCAACGGTCTGTCACGGGGAAGACGCCCTCCGCGATGCCCTTCATGGCTTCCTGCCTGTGGGGCGCTATCGGATAATGTATCATCGTCTCCACGCCGCAGTCCTTCAGATGCAGCTGCAGGCGGTCGCGCTCCTTCGAGCGCAGGGGGAAGATGTGCCACACGCTCTCTCCCGCCCCTTCGGCCTTGCAGGGCAGCTTCACCTCGGGGTTCCGAATGCCTTCGATGTAGCGCAACGCGATCTCGCGACGTTTTCGGTTTTCTTCCTCCAAAACGGGCAGTTTAAGCAACAGCGCGGCGGCCTGCATCTCGTCCATGCGGCTGTTGCAGCCCGGATGCACGTTGACGTATTTGCGCGCCTGTCCGTAGTTGGCCATCTCCTCTATGGTGCGCGCCAGCAAGGCGTCGTCCGTTGTCACCGCACCGGCGTCGCCCAACGCGCCAAGATTCTTGCCGGGATAGAAGCTCCAGCAGTTGGCGTCGCTCTCGGGCAGGATGATGTCGCACTTGCGTCCGTCATCGATGCCGTGCGCCTGGGCGCAGTCGTCCATGAGGAAGAAGCCCCGCTCGTCAGCCAGACGACGGAAGCCCTTCATGCGGCAACGGCGTCCGTAGAGATGCACGGGCAGCAGCGCCACCGTGCGTTCCGTCAGGCATGCAGCGGCGCCTTCGGGCGTCATCAGCGCGGAGGCTTCGTCGGGCTCGCAAAGCACGGGATGCAGTCCGGCGCGCACGACGGCCAATATGGTGGCGATGTAGGTGTTGGCCGGCACGATGACATCGTCACCTTCCTTCCAGCCTCTGATCTTCTTGGCGGCCCGGAGCGTCAGCGTCAGCGCATCGAGCCCGTTGCCGCAGTTCACACAACAGTTTCTTTTGCAGCGCGTTGCCCACTCCCTGCTAAAGTGTTTGTTCCACTCGCCCAGGAGATACCATCCGTCTTCCGCCACACGCGCCATCCTCTCGCCCAACTCGGGCTGATGACGGCTGTTGAGGCGCGCCAGTGAGAGGTATGCGATGCGCTCTGTGGGCTGCTGTGCCGTGGCCGCCGTGAGATTCACCTCATAAGTGTCGTAGCATACGGTGCGGCCGCCGAAGCCTTCTTTCTGGAAGATGAGTCCCTCGTTGAGCGTGCGTCCGCGGTCCTCCGTACTGACGCCGAAGTCCAGATAGGCCATCCCCTTGTAGCGCTCCGAGATGAGGTGCTTGAAGAGCAGGTCGAGCGCTCCGCAGGCGCGCCCCTCTTCGCCGGCGGCGATGTATTGCACGTGGGCCACGCGTGTCGTTTCAAACACGATGCATCCGGCCACCATCCTCTCTCCACGCCTGACGTCGTAGAGTCTGATGTTGGCGGGAAAACGTTCCATCAGCAGCAGAATTTCCTCCACACTGTGTACGGGATTGAGGTTGTGGCGTGTGTGCAACACGTTCTCCAACATGTGCCAGTATTCCCTTAGACGCTCTGTGTCGCCATCGCCCACGCGCTCCACGTAGCAGTCGGCCTCCAGTGCCTTCTTCACGCAGCGTTGCCTGAGGGTGCGCATCCTCAGGGGGCTACCTGTTTTTACAGCGGTGGAGGCCAAACACCATTTCTTTCGGGCGTTTAGCCGCGAGAGGGCGTAGAGGTCTTCCTGCGAGGGCTGGGTGCTATATATATAAGGTATTGCTTTATAGATGAGCGTGCGGGCGCCCATTGTGTCTTGGCAATAGTGTGCGATGGCGGCAAGCGCATCAACGGCCTGACGCGTTGTGGTGGCGTTGCTCATGACGAGTCCGCCGTAGGTCAGCCCCTGATGGCTCCACACCGTGTGCGTTGCCTCTTCCCAGTTGGCGGGAAGGAGCGCGATGAGTTTCCCGTCGTCCCACACCATCAGCGAGCAGTCCGTGAAGCGGTCTCTGTGATACTCCATGAAGTCGCGCTCCAAGAGGAAAGTGCCGTTTTTCGAGTCCCTCACGAAGCTGTCCCACAGCGCTTTGTCTTCGCCTCTATAGGGTCTTACGTTAATCATGCGCGCGTCAGGCTGAGGAATTCGTCGTAGGAGTGGATATAGTCCGCGGCATCGTAGGGGTCACCCGCCAATGAGATGCATGCGGCGCCCTCGTCGAAGTCGTAGATTCGTGTCCACACCATCGGCGGTATGTAGATACCCACTGACGGGTCGTCCATGCGCAGCGTCTGCTTCTCGTGTCCGTCGTCCAGTTCAATGGTCCAGGCGCCGCCGATGGGAAAGAGCAGCTCCTGACTCGTGTGATGTGCGTGATTGCTGCGCTGGGCTCCAGGCTTGATGTCGTAGGTCCAAAAGACTCTCTGCACCTCGAAAGGCCAATCCCGACCCTCGCCAAAGGTCAGACTGCCCCGTTCGTCCGTGATGGTCGGAAGTACCAGCAGACGGCAGTTTTTCACTCTAATTGCGGTGTCTTTGTCCATCTTTTCGCTTATTTCGGCACAAAGATAAAAAAAAAGTTTGGATTTTCTTTCTTGTATTAGATTTTTTTCATACCTTTGCACCGCATTTGAGACAAGACCCCTCGGAGGAGGCGGTTTTTCGGATGCGGGAAAGGAAGTTTGGGTGAGTGGCTGAAACCACCAGTTTGCTAAACTGACGTGCGGGTTTACCGTACCGGGGGTTCGAATCCCCCAGCTTCCGCAGAGCTTAATGCAGATTCAAATTCATGGCGCTTTCGTCTAGCGGCTAGGACACATGCCTCTCACGCATGGAACACGGGTTCGATTCCCGTAGGCGCTACAAAAAAAGGACTTCATCGTATTTTCGATGGAGTCTTTTTTGTTTCATGAGCCGAAGCGGTTTACTGCGGTGCCTGTCTTTACTCCCTAACTGGAGAAAATTTGCGCGCCAGTTAGAAAATCGGTTTTCTCCTAATGATACTCTACCAGCCGAAGGCTTTTTTGTCGGACATCCAGAGACCCTTAGCCTTGAGCACCTGTTCCACCACATCGCGACCGCAGCCTCTGCCGCCGTCGAAGGGCGACACATAACAGGAGATGTCGCGAATCTCGGACGCCGCGTCATTCGGACAACAGGGACAGCCCACGCGCCGCATCACCTCCCAGTCGGGAATGTCGTCGCCCATATAGAGCACCTCCTCGTCGCGGAGGCCGTATTTCGCAAGCAGTTCCTCATAGACCTGTATCTTCACCGAACAGCCGATGCGCACATCCTCCACACCCAAAAGACCGAAACGCGTGAGCAGACGTCGGTCGTTGGCGCCCGAAATGATGGCCACAGGCACACCCATGAGGCCGGAGAGACGGATGGCGTAGCCGTCCTTGATGTTGACCGTGCGGCGGGGAATGCCGTCCTCGCCCAAAGGGATGGTACTCCCGGAGAGCACGCCGTCCACATCGAAGCAGATGAGACGTATCTTAGTGAGATCGTAGTTTATCATATTTCTGTATGGAAGACGAGAGAAGACGGTAGATGAGGCGCAAATCCTCCGGAAGCATGGCCTCATGGGCCTGCATCACCTTCGCATCCCGGCGGCGCGCCGGTCCCGTCTGCGCATCGACAGGAGCAAATTCGTGCACCTTGGCGGCCGTCTCCTCGATGAGCGGCAGCATGACGGAGAAAGGCAGATGCTCGCGCCCGAGCAGGTCGGAAGCGACGGTCCAGAGATGGTTGGAGAAATTGGACACCCAGACGGCGGCCAGATGCAGCGTCTTGCGCTGCTCGCCGGAGAGACGGAAGACAGAGGAGGACAGGCGGCGCGCAAAAGCCTCCAGCAGCGCGCAGTCTTCCTCCGAAGACGCCTCGATGAAGAAGGGCACGCGGCTCCAGTCGATGCGGCGCCCCCTGGTGAAGCTCTGCATGGGATAGAGCACGCCGCGCCGCTGCTGCGGGAGGACGTCCATCGCCACGCTGCCTGCCGTATGCACCACCGGCGCCGACGCCGGACAGAGGCGCGCTACTTCGGCAACGGCGTCGTCTTTCACGGCGATAATGTAGAGGTCACCGTCGGTGCGGAGCTCGTCGCCCCTGTGCCACATCTGCAGAAGCGGGATGCCGGCCTCACGCAGCCCCTCGGAGAGCGCGAAGGCTACATTGCCTCTGCCGAGGATTACAACACGTGGTCCCAAAGCAGTTTGTCTTCGTTCTGGGGATTGCGCTCAATGGCCTTGTGGCCGATGGCGACCATACACAACACCTTGAAACCCTCGGGCAGGGAGAGCACGCGTCTAACGGTGTCTTCGGCCGAAGGGCCGTCCTGCAGTCCGCGCTGGCGCACCTGCACCCAGCAGCCGCCAAGCCCCAGGTCCTCAGCCTGGAGGAGGATATACGAAGTGGCGGAGGCGCAATCCTCCACCCAGATGTCGGTGACGGCGGGGTCGGCCATCACGACGATGGCCATAGGCGCCTCGGCCAGCAGTTGTGTGCCGGCATCGCGACAGGCGGAGAGTGCCTCCAGTTGGGCGCGGTCGCGCACCACCTTGAAGTAATAGGAATGTTTACCCTTGCTCGACGGAGCCATGAGGGCGGCGCGCAGAAGAAGGCGCTCCTGCTCCTCGGAAACGGGCTCGGAGGTGAAGGTGCGGATGCTGCGGCGCTGCTTGATGAGGTCTTTAAAATCCATAGAAGAAAAGAAATTTTCAGCAAAAGTAAAAAAAAAGAGGGACATAGGCAAGAAACGGCGTGTTTTTTTCGTTTATAACTATGGTATGCGCACGAAGATACTGCTGCTCCTGCTCACTCTTGCCCTCACGGCGCCGGCCGAAGAGGTGCACCTGAAGGGACGCGTCACCGACAAAGACGGCGAGGCGGTGTCGCTCTGTCTGGTGCGCATCGAGGGGCAGGCCGCCGGCACAACGGCCAACCTCAAGGGCGAATACAGTTTCTCCTTCCAGAGCGCCGACTCCGTGTGGGTGGTGTACAGCATGATGGGCTACGGCAACCGCCGCCGTCTGCTGGTGAAGCCCAAGGGCAATCTGACGCTCAACATACAGATGCTGCCCCTGGAGGGCGACCTGGCGGAAGTCACCGTGAGGGAGACGCAGAAGCAGATGGGCCAGTCGGAGCGCATCGACCTGACCGACATCAGGCGCATGCCCACCGTCTCGGGCAACGCCATCGAAGAAATCATACAAACGCAGGCCGGTGTGTCCACTCACAACGAGCTCTCGTCGCAATACAACGTGCGCGGCGGCTCGTTTGACGAGAACTGCGTCTATATCAACGGCGTGGAAGTCTATCGCCCGCTGCTCATCCACAGCGGCGAGCAGGAAGGGCTGTCGGTGATTAACCCCGACATGGTGGAGCGCGTGGACTTCTCGGCAGGCGGCTTCGAGGCGCGCTACGGCGACAAGATGTCGTCGGTGCTCGACATCACCTACAAGAAGCCCGTCGGATGGGAGGGCAGCGGACAAATCTCCGTGCTCGGCGCATCGGCCCACTTCGGCTACGGCAACAAGCGCTTCAGCTTCCAGAACGGCTTCCGCTACAAGACATCGAAATATCTGCTCGGTTCGCTCGACACGAAAGGTGAATACTCGCCCCGCTTCATCGACTACCAGATGCACCTCAACTGGAAAGTGAGCAACGCCTGGGAAATCGGCATGATAGGCTACATCTCCGACAACAAATACCGCTTCACGCCGGAAGACCGCGAGACGAAGTTCGGCACGATGTATGAGGCGCACGAATTCAAGGTGTATTTCGACGGGCACGAAGAAGATCTCTTCCGCACCCTCTACGGCACGCTGCAGATCAAACGCCGCACGGGAGACCGATCATGGCTGACAACATCGTTCAGCGCCTTCCACACCAAAGAGCGCGAGACCTACGACATACAGGGACAATACTGGCTCGACAACACGCTGCAGCAGACGCAGCTCGACGTGGCCACCTACATGACCCACGCACGCAACCTGCTGACATCCAACCAGCAGGTGATACGCACCGACTGGGAGCGGAAAGGCAAGACACACAACATACGCGCCGGACTGCTGTGGCGGCATGAAGCCGTCGAGGAGAACTCGCGCGAATGGGAATATCGCGACTCGGCCGGATACTCCATGCCCCACAGAGACGACAAGCTCAACGTGATATACAACCTCAAGAGCGTCAACTCCGTCTCGAGCAACCACTTCGAGATGTACGCCCAGGACACCTGGCGCACGGAGAGCAAGATGGGCGTGCTGTCGGTGAACTACGGCGTGCGCCTCTCCTATTGGAGCTGGAACAAAGAATGGCTCTGCTCGCCCCGTGTGGCGATGGGCTACACCCCCGCGGGCAACGACCGCATGACCTTCCGTCTGGCCACAGGTCTCTACTATCAGCGCCCCTTCTACAAGGAGCTGCGCGACACCTTGACAACAGCATCGGGCACGGTGGTCAACCTCAACCGCGACATCAAAAGCCAGAGGAGCATCCACGTGGTGGCCGGATGGGAATACCGCTTCAAGCTAGGCGAGAGACCCTTCAAATTCACCGCCGAAGCCTACTACAAGAATCAGGCCAACCTCAACCCCTACAACGTGGACAACCTGAAGATAGTCTATTACGGCCGCAACATCGCCGACGGCTATGTCGTGGGCGCCGACTTCAAACTCTACGGCGAAATGGTGCCCGGCACCGACTCGTGGATTTCGTTCGGACTGATGAAGGCCTCGATGAACATCAACGGAAACACCGTGCCGCAACCGACCGACCAGACCTGGAACGTGAACATGTTCTTCTCCGACTACTTCCCCCACTCCACACGCTGGAAGCTCTCGCTGAAGGCCTGCTTCGCCGGCGGACTGCCCTACGGCGCTCCCCACACGGGACTCGAGAAGCATGTCTTCCGCTCGACGGCCTACAAGCGCGTGGACATCGGCATGAACTTCCGCGCGCTCAACAACGAAGACCGCCATCTGCGCCGCTTCAACGCCATCAAAAACATCTGGATCGGCGTGGACTGCTTCAACGTGTTCGGCTTCAATAACGTCTCGGGCTACTTCTGGGTGACGGACACGCAGGGCCATCAGTATGCCGTGCCCAACTACCTCACCGAGCGCCGCATCAACGGACGCGTGCTCTTCGAATTCTGAACATCAGATCATAAGGACACAAAGAAAGAAGGACCGGAATGAAATCCGATCCTTCTCTTTTTTGTGCTGCGTCCCGACGCCATCAGAACATCTTGTCGGGATACTGGCCGGCGTCGTGCAGAGCCTTCAGCTTGGCCACCACCTCGGGACGGTCCTCGGGATAGGTGACGCCGAACCACTTGGACGTGGTGTCGAGCACCTCACAGGTGGCCTGACCCGTGTTGATGAGGTGGTCCACCATAAGGGGAATGAAGAACTCACTCTTGGGGTTGGCCTGATTCTTCGGGTCCTTGAGGAAGTTGATGAAATACTCCTCGGAGTAGTCGAAGTAGTCGGGCGTGAAGCCCCAGAAGTTCATCGACACGGGTGTGGTGTCGGGGATGCTCACCCACTGGTCGTTCTCGTCGAGATACTGCACCACACCGTTGTGACGCTCAATCTTGGTGCGCTCCACAACGGAGGTCAGATGATGGGTCTTCTCGTCGTTCTCGCAGATGCCGCGGCTCACGGTGCCGCTCTCGGAGAGCGTGTTGTCGACACGGAAGCCGACCATGGCATATTTGCCCTTGCTGCCCTCGGGGAGCTCGCTGAGGAACTTGGCCATCACACGGAAGGCGTCACGGTCGTAGAAGTCATCGCAGTTGAGCACGGCGAAGGGCTCCTTGATGACGTCCTTGCCCATGAGCACGGCGTGGTTGGTGCCCCAGGGCTTCTCACGGCCTTCGGGCACGGTGAAGCCTGCGGGAAGAGCGTCGAGCGACTGAAAACAGAGTTCGCAGGGGATGTGACCCTCGTATTTGGAGAGAATCTGCTTGCGGAAGAGTTCTTCGAAGTCGCGGCGAATCACCCAGACAATCTTGCCGAAGCCGGCCTGAATGGCGTCGTAAATGCTGTAGTCCATAATGCTCTGGCCCTGAGGGCCCAGAGTGTCCAGCTGCTTGAGGCCGCCGTAGCGGCTGCCCATACCTGCAGCGAGGAGGAAAAGTGTGGGTTTCATAATACTGTTATTTTATTTAATAGGTTAATAAAAGGGTTAACTGTCATATTCCTGCCACGACTTAATCTGCAAATCTTTCTCGCCGATGGTGGTGAAGGCCTCGATGAAGGCGCTGGCCAAACGGGCGTTGGTGATCAGAGGAATGTTGTGGTCAATGGCGCCGCGGCGAATCTTGTAGCCGTTGGTGAGTTCGCGCTTGGTGTGATTCTTGGGCACATTGATGACCAGGTCGAATGCGTGCTCTGCAATCATCTCCATCACGCCCTTGCGGCCGGGATGCTTCTCGTCGGGCCACGACACCGTGCGGGCCTTCACGCCGTTGTCGGCGAGGAAGCGTGCCGTGCCTTCGCTGGCATAGATGGGATAGCCTGCCTTCTGCAGCGCACGGGCGCTGTCGAGCAGTGCCACCTTCTGCTTGGTGTCGCCGCTGGAAATCATGATGCCCTTCTCCTTGGAAGGAATCTTGTAGCCGGTGGCAATCAGGGCGTTGAGCAGAGCCTCTTCGAAACTGTCGCCCAAGCAGCCCACCTCACCGGTGGAAGACATATCGACACCCAAAACAGGGTCGGCATTCTGCAGACGGGCGAAGGAGAACTGGGAGGCCTTAACACCCATGCGGTCGATGTCGAAAGCGGAGCGGTCGGGCTTCTCGTAAGGAGCGTCGAGCATAATCTTCGTGGCCGTCTCGATGAAGTTGCGCTTGAGCACCTTCGACACAAACGGGAACGAACGGGAAGCACGCAGGTTGCACTCGATGACCTTCACCTCACGGCCTTTGGCCAGGAACTGGATGTTGAAGGGGCCGGAGATGTTGAGCTCTTTGGCAATAGCCTTGCTGATTTTCTTAATCTGGCGCATCGTGGCAAAGGTGATGTGCTGCGCGGGGAAACACATCGTGGCGTCGCCGCTGTGGACGCCGGCATACTCGATGTGCTCGGAGATGGCATATTCGACCACCTCACCCTGACGGGCAACGGCGTCGAACTCTATCTCGTTGGTCTCCTGCATGAACTGCGAGATGACGACGGGATATTCCTTCGACACCTCGGAGGCGGCAGCTAGGAAACGCTTCAGCTCGTCGTCGTCGTAGCACACGTTCATGGCAGCGCCGGAGAGCACGTAGGAAGGACGCACGAGGACGGGATAGCCCACCTTGTCGATGAACTTCTTCACGTCGGCCATAGAGGTCAGGGCGCTCCACTCGGGCTGCATGATGCCCAGCTGGTCGAGCATGGCGGAGAACTTGGAACGGTTCTCGGCGCGGTCGATGGAGACGGGCGATGTGCCCAGGATGGGCACCGACTGGCGATAGAGCTTCATGGCCAGGTTGTTGGGAATCTGTCCGCCCACGCTGACAATAACACCTCTGGGCTGCTCCAAGTCGATGACGTCAAGCACACGCTCGAAGGAGAGTTCGTCGAAATAGAGGCGGTCGCACATATCGTAGTCAGTGGACACCGTCTCGGGGTTATAGTTAATCATAATGGACTTGTAGCCCAACTTGCGCGCCGTCTGGATGGCATTGACCGAACACCAGTCGAACTCCACGCTGGAGCCGATGCGATAGGCACCGCTGCCGAGCACGACAACGCTCTTCTCGTTTTTGTAGTAATTGATGTCGTGACCCTCTGCGGCATAGGTCATATAGAGGTAGTTGGTCAAATCGGGATGCTCGGAAGCCACCGTGGGAATACGCTTCACGGCGGGCAGGATGCCCAGCTTCTTGCGCAAAGCACGCACGGCAAGGTTCTCCTTCTCCATGTTGCTGCCGCTGTTCTTCAGCACGAAGCGGGCAATCTGGAAGTCGGAGAAGCCCATCACCTTGGCCTTCTTCAGGACGTCGGCGGGGAGCTCCTCAAGGGAGTTGTACTGCTGCAGCACATGCTTGTAGTCCACGATGTTCTTCATGCGCTCGATAAACCAGGGGTCAATCTTCGTCAGCTCGTAGAGGCGGTCGATGGTGTAGCCTTCCTCCAATGCCTGGGCGATGGCGAAGATGCGCAGGTCGGTGGGATTCTGTAATTCCTCGTCAAGATTGGAGAAGCGCGTGTGATCGTTGCCGACAAAGCCGTGCATGCCCTGACCTATCATGCGCAGACCCTTCTGCAGCATCTCCTCGAAGGAGCGGCCGATGCTCATGATTTCGCCGACAGACTTCATGGACGAACCGATCTTGCGGCTCACGCCGACAAACTTGGTGAGGTCCCAACGGGGAATCTTGCAAATCATATAGTCGAGCGTGGGAGCCACATAAGCCGAATTGGTCGTGCCCATCTCGCCAATCTGGTCGAGCGTGTAGCCGAGTGCAATCTTGGCGGCCACGAATGCCAGAGGATAACCCGTAGCCTTGGAAGCAAGAGCGGACGATCGGGAGAGGCGTGCGTTCACCTCGATGATGCGGTAGTCGTTGGTCTCGGCGTTGAAAGCAAACTGTATGTTGCACTCACCCACAATGCCCAGATGGCGCACACATCTGATGGTGATGTCCTGAAGCATCTTCACCTGCTCCTCGGAGAGCGAACAGGTGGGAGCCACAACGATGCTCTCGCCTGTGTGGATGCCCAGAGGGTCGAAGTTCTCCATCGAAGCCACCGTGAAGCAGTGGTCGTTCTTGTCGCGGATGCACTCAAACTCAATCTCCTTCCAGCCCTTGAGGCTCTCCTCCACGAGCACCTGGGGTGCAAAGGTGAAAGCGCTCTCGGCAATCTCGCGGAAAGTTTTCTCGTCGGGACACACGCCGCTGCCCAGGCCGCCCAGCGCATAAGCCGAACGAATCATGATAGGGAATCCGATGCGACGGGCGGCCACAATGGCGTCCTCCATCGACTCGCAGGCCTCCGACACGGGCACCTTGAGTGATATCTTATTCAATTCTTTCACGAAGAGGTCGCGGTCCTCGGTGTTCATAATCGACTCCACCGATGTGCCCAGAACCTGCACGCCGTATTTCTTCAGCGTGCCGTCCATATAGAGCTGCGTGCCGCAGTTGAGGGCCGTCTGTCCGCCCCAGGCGAGGAAGATGCCGTCGGGGCGCTCCTTCTTGATGATTTCAGTGATGAAATGAGGGGTGATGGGGAGGAAATAAACGGTGTCGGCGATGCCTTCCGATGTCTGAATGGTGGCCACATTGGGGTTGACCAATACACTGCGAATACCTTCTTCGCGCAGCGCCTTGAGCGCCTGACTGCCGCTGTAGTCAAACTCGCCGGCCTGACCGATTCGGAGGGCTCCGGAACCGAGAACGAGAACTTTCTTCATGTTTTGTTGCTTCTTATTATTGTTGTTCAAAATACGTTATCTGTTAAAATAGGAATAGACCACCTGCATCTGCAAAGGTTTCTCTTCCGTGCCGCACACCAGGCGAACCGATGTGGGCGACACGTCATAGGAAATGGATGTATAGGTCGCACCGTTGGAGGTAGTGGTCACGGGAATCACATCCACTCTGTTCCAGTCTTTCTCGGAAGAAACACCCGTCTCTTTCAACAGTCTCAGACCGCTGATAAGTCTGCTGATGTTGGAAAAAACGTATGCGTTGGTGGTGGAGGAATATTTGGTGATATAGAAAAAGCGGTCGTCTTTGTTCCAATTCTCCGAGAAAAACCTGTAACGCAGGCAGTGAGGCACAAGAAGCAGTTGGGAGGGTGCTTCGAAGGCGTCGTCCGTCTTGGAGTAGGCCTGCAGCGTGAGCGCGCACATGGAGATGCTGTCACGCTCGTGCCCGCTGAGTATCTCGTCCACGGGAAGATTGATGTAGGTGATGACGCCGTCGGGGTTTTTCAAATAGGTGGTATCCGGCACTTCGCACAGTTTCTTGCGCGACTTGGGATTCTCCACACGGGTGCACTGGAACACTTCCGGCGTTCCGCCGAAACGCACGGAGGCCACCTGGTCTCTGTCCTCCGTCCTGTAAACGAAGTTGATGTCCAATGCAGCAACGGCAACATTGACCATGACACCCTCGCTCTCGGAGAGCTTGCAATAAACACCGGGAAAGACCTTGTCGTGAAAAAGAATGTTGTTGGCAAACCACTCCGGGTTGGTGTAGTATTTCTTCAAAATCTCAGTGCCCACGCCGGCATCAAGCGGCACACGGATGACGTGCTGGTGAGTGGAAGACATCAGTTCGTCAGACGGCACCGTGCGGTCGTAGAAGGAAAACATGCGCGAACCGTAATGACGGCTGAAGTCGGCCACCTTCTCCTCCGGGAATGTGATGCCCGTGAGACTGTTGAGCGTTTTCCGGTCAGACTGCATGGCGTAAACCTCAAGTTTCATGGCATTGTTTACATCGCCGTAAGCCTGATTCAGGAAGAGAAGCAACTCCATGCTGTCGCAAACCACTTCGCCGTCCACCTTCTTCATAGCATCTTTGGGAGGCATCGAGAAACTGGCCTGAGTCACAAACTGGCTGGCAAACGAAGACTCGATGAGGCCGTCGGTTTCCGGGTCGCGGATGGCACCGATACAGCCGTACTGACTGCTGTAGGGCAACTTGTCGAGATCAAGAGAATCTGTGCGTGTGGTGAAATCGAAAGATGCCGAAACCGTTGACAATTCTTCTCCGGTCTCAATAATACCAAGCGTTCCGGTGGTTTCCGTGCAGGCACACAACAGGCAGCATACGCCTGAAATCCAAACTCCCGCCTTAGTCATCATCATCGTTTCTTTGAGGATGAGTCTCATCCCAAACCCGGTTGACATATTCCACAAAGTTTTGCGACCAGCTCTTGCCTTCATCGGGAACGGGAACTATCAGCTTCTTGCACTTTTCTGCAAACTCCAAAAGCGCATCGCAGGGCGCATACGGAGCAATGATGTCGGAGAAAAATACGCCAATCTTTTCGAAGTCGGACATCGTGCACAGTCCCACCTTGGAGAGCGCGTCCATCGTGGCGCCGCGATGAGAAAGGATACCGACAAGATTCTTCGGCATGTTGGCCGTGAAGTCTATGCCGGAAGGTGTATAAACAATCTTACAGTCGCGGAAAGCGGGCTCTGTGGCAAAGGCCTTGCGGATGTAAAAAGGCATCATGGCCGACACCCAGCCGACGCAATGCACCACATCGGGCACCCAGCCCCACTTCTTGACAGTCTCAATGACACCGCGGGCAAAAAAAGTGGCGCGCTCGGGATTGTCCTTATACTCCACGCCCTTGGCATCTGCATGGAACCCCCGCTTGCCGAAATACTCGTCGTTGTCGATGAAATAAACCTGCATTCGGGTGCCTTGCACAGAAGCCACCTTGATGAGAAGATTATGGTCCGTACGGTCAATGATGATATTCTGACCCGAAAGACGAATGACTTCGTGAAGCTGGTTGCGACGCTCATTGATCAGCCCCCATTTCGGCATAAAAGTACGGGCCTCTGCCCCACTGTCCATTGCTTTCGGAACTAATTCCCTACACAGGGTGGCAAAAGGACTCGGTTCGAGAAAAGGTTCGGTCTCTTGGACTATAAAAAGGAATTTTTTGACCGTATTCATTGATAGATGGACATTAATTCGAGCGCAAATATACGAAAAAAAATCGAGGCGTCAGCCCGCAATTTGTTTTTTTTTCAAAATACACCTTTTTTTTATAGAATTTAAAGGGAAAAATTTCTTTGTTTGAGGAAAACTTCGTTAATTTGCAGCCTGTATGCAAACTATTCACAGCATTAAAGAACTGCAAGCCTGTCTTTCAGAGGCTAAAAAAGCAGGAAAAAGCATCGGCCTGGTGCCGACAATGGGCGCCCTGCACGAAGGTCACGCTTCGCTCGTGCGCCGCAGTGTGAAGGAGAATGACGTCACCGTCGTGAGCATTTTCCTCAACCCCACCCAATTCAATGACCCCAAGGACTTGGAACGCTATCCGCGCACCCTGGAGTCCGACTGCAAACTGCTGGAGCAATGCGGTGCGCAAATCGCTTTTGCTCCCAGCGTCAAAGAAATGTATCCGGAGCCCGATACGCGCCGTTTCTCCTACCCTCCCACCGACAGCGTAATGGAAGGAGCACGCCGGCCCGGACACTTCAACGGCGTGTGTCAGATCGTCTCCAAACTCTTCATGATTACGGAGCCCGACCGAGCCTATTTCGGCGAGAAAGATTTCCAGCAGATTTGCGTCATCCGCCGCATGGTGGCTGACTTGGGATTCAAGATGGACATCGTGCCCTGTCCCGTCATCCGTGAAGAAAGCGGACTGGCCATGAGCTCACGCAACAGTCTGCTCACGCCGGATGAAAAGGCGCTTGCCGCCAACATCTACCGCGTGATGAAAGAAAGTTTGTCCCTGGGGCTGTCTGTCCGCGAGACGGAAGCATGGGTGACAGACACCATCAATGCCATCGAGGGTCTTGAGGTGGAATACTACAGCATCGTCAACGGCGAGACGCTGGCTGCTGTCAGCGGTTGGGACGAGGCGCCGCACATCGTGGGCTGCATCACCGTTTATTGCGGCCACACCCCCATCCGACTCATCGACCATATTCGGTATAAATAAGATATTCAGCGTTTTTAACCTCACGGTTTAAACTAAAGAAAGATGACAATAGAATTGCTAAAGAGCAAAATACACTGCGCCACGGTGACGGAAGCCAATCTCAACTACATAGGCAGCATCACCATTGACCGCGATCTGATGGATGCGGTGGACATCGTGCCCGGAGAGCGTGTGTTCATTGTAAACAACAACAACGGAGAACGCTTCGACACCTACACTATCGAAGGCCCGAGAGGCAGCGGTTGCATCTGCCTGAACGGCGGGGCTGCCCGCAAGGCTCAGGTGGGCGACACCGTAATAATAATGGCTTATGCGCAAATGACCCCCGAAGAGGCCAAGACATTCAAAGCGAAGGTAATATTTCCGGAAAACAATAAAATCATAAAACAATGAAAATCTCCAAAATTGAACATCTGGGCATCGCCGTACAGAAAATCGAGGATGTCCTGCCTTATTTCGAGGGCGTTCTCGGCCTCAAGTGCTATAAGACCGAAGTGGTAGAAGATCAGAAAGTCAAGACCGCTTTCCTGCAGGTCGGTGAAGTAAAACTCGAACTGCTCGAGCCCACAAGCCCCGACAGCACCGTTCAGAAATATCTCGACAACGGCGGTCGCGGCATTCACCACGTTGCCTTCAAGGTGGAAGACGGCGTGAGCGAGGCACTGGCCTACTGCGATGAAAAGGGCATCCGCCTGATTGACAAGGCTCCCAGAAACGGCGCCGACAAGCTGCACATCGCCTTCCTTCACCCGAAGAGCACCTGCGGCATCCTGACCGAACTTTGTGAGGAATAATTCTTAACAACATAAAAACAATACTTCTATGATGACTATTGACCAGTACAAATTTGCCGGCAAGAAGGCCATTGTTCGCGTGGACTTCAATGTGCCCCTGAACGAGAACGGTGAAATCACCGACGACACCCGTATTCGCGGCGCTCTGCCCACTCTGAAGAAGATTCTTGCAGACGGCGGTGCAGTGATTATCATGAGCCACATGGGCAAGCCCAAGGGCAAGGTTAATCCCAAAATGTCTCTCTCTCAGATTAAGGACGCCGTAGCCAAGGCGCTCGGCTGCCCCGTAAGCTTCGCTCCCGACTGCGCCAAGGCTGCCGATGCCGCCAAGGCTCTCAAGATGGGTGAAGCTCTCCTGTTGGAGAACCTCCGCTTCTACCCCGAAGAAGAAGGCAAGCCCGTCGGTATCGACAAGGAAGATCCCGCTTACGACGAGGCCAAGAAGGCCATGAAGGCTTCTCAGAAAGAGTTCGCCAAAACCCTGGCCAGCTATGCAGACTGCTACGTGATGGACGCCTTCGGCACCGCACACCGCAAGCACGCTTCCACCGCCGTTATTGCTGACTACTTCGACGCCGACAACAAGATGTTGGGCTATCTGATGGAGAAGGAGGTGCAGGCTGTTGACAACGTGCTCTCCAACATCAAGCGTCCCTTCGTGGCCATCATGGGCGGCAGCAAGGTGAGCACCAAGATCGGTATCATCGAGAACCTCCTGGGCAAGGTGGACAAGCTCATCCTCTGCGGCGGCATGACCTACACCTTCATGAAGGCTCACGGCGGC